>DDLT01000068.1 GCA_002340265.1 Lentisphaeria bacterium UBA2565
ACGAATTTCGAGCCGTTAAACTGATAAATTATAAACCGTTTAGCTGTCGTAGCCGTTAGGGTTTTGTGACTGCCACTTCCATGAGTCGCAACACATCTCCTCGATTCCTCGAGTAGCTTCCCAGCCTAGTTCAGCTTTCGCCTTATCTGGAGCGGCCCAGCATTCTGCGATGTCACCGGGGCGGCGGTCTACGATATTGTAAGGGACTTTCTGACCCGTCACTTTTTCAAACGCCTGAACAGCCTGTAGCACAGACACACCATTACCGGTACCAAGATTATAAATTACAAGTCCTGGCTTCGTTGCTAGCTTATCAAGAGCTTTTACATGCCCATCTGCAAGATCAACTACGTGAATGTAGTCACGAACGCCAGTACCATCTACAGTTGGGTAGTCTCCACCGAAGATTGAAAGTGCTTCACGTTTTCCAACAGCAACCTGAGTGATAAATGGGAAAAGGTTGTTTGGAATTCCGTTCGGATCTTCGCCGATTCGACCACTTTCATGTGCTCCAATCGGATTGAAATAACGTAGAAGTGCCACATTCAAAGAATCATCTGCCACAGTCAGATCACTTAGAATCTGCTCCATCATCAACTTAGTCCAACCGTATGGATTTGTTGCTGTTGTCGGGAAATCTTCACGAATTGGAGTAGTTGCAGGGTCACCGTAAACAGTCGCAGAAGAAGAGAATACAAGATTTTTCACGCCAAACTCACGCATTACTTCGCAAAGAATCAATGTACCAGTCACATTATTGTGATAGTACTCAAGGGGTTTCTGAACCGATTCTCCAACCGCTTTCAAAGCGGCAAAGTGGATCACCGAGTCAAAGTTGTCAGATGCGAATACTTTTTTCAGTGCTTCTTTGTCAAGAATATCGACTTCGAAAACTTTTACAGATTTTCCGCTAATTTCCTCAACACGTTTTACAGCTTCAGGTTTCGAGTTGTAGTAATTGTCAACAATTGTAACTTCGTGACCACTCTTTAGAAGTTCAATACATGTGTGTGTGCCGATGTAGCCGGCTCCGCCAGTAACTAATACTTTCACATTTCTTCTCCAAATTATACATAAACATTAAAAAAGGGACTCATTTGAGTCCCTAATCTAGCAATATTCATTAAGTTTAAAACAGCAAAAAGTGCATAAAAACTATTTCTTTGAAGCCAATGCCTTGCGTTGTAAGTAGATAACACGTGATTTCGACATGAAGTCATGAAGCGCTCGTTTTGCCGGGGTCACAATAATACCAAAAGATGCCAGCGGCCACGTCACCAGAAGCAGTAATGAATAGACAAAAGCAGTCCCAGTAAGAATCGGTGAACCGTCTTCTGAGTTAACGACAATAATCCCGTAAAAGCTCTGACCGGCAGTTTGAGCCTGAAGTCCGATAGTCAACGTAAAATATACAAGATAAATAAATGCGTAAGTTGCAATATTTGCAGCCATGAATTCAGGAGTAACTGTGACTTCCTCTGGGAAATGGGCAACACAAATATAAGAAATAACAAACCAGACCGCACTGATAAAAGCTACATCAATCGCATAAGCTGTCGCTCGGTGAAAAAGTCCTGCTGGAGTAAAGCGAAAAATTGGAGCCTCACCCAGATGCTGAATCTTCTCTTTCTTTTTAGTAGGCGTCACAACCGCCACAGGAGTCTCACTCGTCTCTTTTTCCTGCAGGTACGGCTTCAAAAACTCATAAGCCTCAGCCACACGCCATCCCTTAAAAAGCTTATTACGCACCTCCGAACCATAAACAATGCGCTCTTCCTTCGCCCAACTGATAAGATCATCCTGAGTCACCGGACCATATTCCGTGCCGTCTTTATCTTTTACCATGTATTCCATTGTTTATTCCCGTAAAAAAAAGTTTAATAGTTTCAAATGAAAAAAATTTCATTATTGTACAAAGTCTTATACAAAATAAATAGCAGAAGGTTCTTTTCAATTAAAACTTATGAAAGCTCTAGTAAATCTAATTCTTTATACAATCAGTCTCCTTCCTGAATCAGTTGCCATCGCGACAGGAAAAGCCATCGGCTGCCTTTTGCGCTTTTTCAATTTCCGCCGGTTCATCATCACAGACAGTATCAAAACTGCCTTTCCTCATTTCACCAGACAGGAAGTTCGTGAGTTACGCAAAAAGTGCTACCAACACTTTGGACTTCTAGCAATTGAAATACTTCGCCAGGCAAACTATAAAAAACTGAAAATGTCCGAAAAAGTAGACAATGCCGACCTCGAGAAAAAGCTCAAACCACTCATAGAAAAAGGAAATGGTGTCTGCATTCTCACCGGACACCTTGGCAACTGGGAACTTGCCGGTGTTACATTGAGCCAATGCGGAATTGAAAACTTCACCACAGTAAAAGAGATGAAATCAAAGATTGGAAACTATCTTCTTTACCAAATTCGTGACAAAAACGGTTCAACAACAGTAAACCGTAAAAATGCGATGCGAGCCGTCATCAAACAGCTTAAAGAAGGGAAAGTTGTGACATTTGTTTTTGATCAGAATATGAACCGAAAAGAGGCAATCTTTGTCGACTTCTTCGGGAAAAAGGCTGCCACAATGGCAAGCCTTGCCACAATTGTCCGCAAAACCGGTGCCGACGTGATTCCGGGGGCACTTTACAGAAATGAAGATATGAAAAGTTTCAAATTCTGGTTCGGCGAACCAATCGATTTTATTGAAAACGATGATTCTAAAGAGTCGATTTTAGAAAACACACTTCGCTACAATCAGACTTTGGAAGAGATGATAAAAACACATCCAGAGCAATGGATCTGGATGCACAAACGCTGGCGCACAAGGCCAGTTAAATAAATTGTGAATTGATAATTTAGGATTGCAGATTGAAAGTTACCCTGACAACCTGCAACCTTACAGCCAGAAACTTAAGACTCTTCTGTTTTTACCTTTGGTTCCACTGGAGTGTTCAGAATCGTCAGAAAATTCGTTGCCTCTTTAATAATCGCGTGAATTGACTCCTCGATTTCGACCTTCTTCTCCGGCTCCAACTCCGCAAGGTTCAGTTTTCCAAAACTACTTTTCAGACGGGATGAACAGGTTTTGCAGGCATTCAGAACCATCTTCGCCTTGCTGTTATCAACCACATTTTTCTTTTTCTCGATCTCTGCAAGCACCTCATGACGTTCTGCCTGATCCAACTGCGCCAATTCTGCCGCCTGTTTTAACGACACCTTTTTACGCTCCATCGCCTCAATCAGATGCTGATCCTTCGTATCATCCACCTGCTTCACACGTTCGACAGTCTGACGCGAAATACGCAGCTTTTTCGAAGCCTGTTTCACCGCCTTTATCTGCACATCCGGCAACGGTTTCTTTTCCTCGACCACCTCAGAAACTTCCTCGGCGACAGGCACTTCAACTTCTTCTTCAACAACGGGAGTCGTCTCTTCAAACGACATTTCAACCGCTTCCGGAATATGTTCTTCTTCCACAACCTCCGGCTCTTCCACCACAATTTCAGTTTGCTCAGTCTCCTCTTCCGCAAAAATCTCAGAAAGGCGTGCCGCGGCACGTGCCACCTGAATACTCGAAAGATGACGACGCTTGGAGTTCAAAACAATCGCATGTTTCTCCATCTCCTGCGCATCGTCATAATGGTACTGATCACACTCAATAGTCTGATAGTTCAGCTGATTCGCCATACGCCAGCGATTATAACCATCGATAATCTTCATATCCTCCGAAATCACAATCGGCGGCATCTGTCCGCCGTCAGCCAAAAACGCCTCAAGATCCTTAAACTGAGCCTTAGTATACTCAGGAAGCAGTTTTTCAGCCTTATCCCAGACAGACAACTCATTCAGCGGAAACGCACCGGATTTTACTCTTTTCATAATTTAAACTCCACAAAATTTTACAGTTCTGTCGTAATGATAACGAAAGTTTCATAAAAAGGAATGAGAAAAAGAAAAGTTGCTCAAAAAAAGTGGACTTTTAATTTTTTGAACAAATCTTTACAAGGTCACACGTAGAACGAACAAACCACAACTGTGTGATAAAAAGGAAATAACAATGAAATACATTTTGATCATATTGATGCTGTGCTCGATGTTGATAACGGCACAGAACAAGGAAAGCAAAGCTGATAGTTCGACAACTTGGCTTTACCTTTCGGAAGCTTCACGAAAAAATTATCACAGCCACGAATTCGATTCTCTGAAAAATCCGACGAAGGAGATGCGAACCGAAAAAATCAAGACAGTGGTGACATTTCACGGTTTTGCCGAAAAACCGGCGAGTTCATTTTTTCTCAGCGAATATCCGCGGGATCGTTATGAATACCTGAAACCGCATGACGAAGAGTTACCTTATACAAGCGAGGATTTTCCTGTCATCTTCAGTAAACGCTCCAGAAAGCGACTTCTTGAGCGAATGGATAAGCTTGAAGAGGGAACTGACATTACGCTTTACGGCATTGTGAAAAAGGCGAAAAGTCGTCGTTCTTCCAGTTCAACCAAAGAACGCTTCTGCTTTATGGTGGTTGACGCCTATTTAGGAGTTATTGAGTCGCAGCAATTTGTGGAAGAGGCTGAGGAGATTGAACGTGTTGTCGAAGTTGAAACCCGTTTTATCAATCTAAAGCTTAAAAGACTCATTAATCGAACAGTTTCTTTTACTGCCACATTTGCCAGCCGTAAAAGTGAAATCGATTGGTTGTCGAGCGAAAGTTCTGCTTTCTTGACCTATTCGAGCCGGAAGTTTATTCAGTTCGTTTGTTCTGATAAGTCACTTACCGACTGCAAACTGCTGATCCCCCGTGAACTGGAGGACAATTTACGTGAACTTTATGATCTGATTCCAGGTGACCGCGTAGAAATTACCGCAAAGGTAAAACTGCTGACGCCGAAAACGTCGACTCAGGCTGCACGTTACGTTCTTGTAGTTGATGATTTGGATAAGTCGGTCAGTACAGGAAGTCCGAATAATGTACCTGAATCCAATGAAGAGAAGTGGAGCTATTAGGTTTCAGGTTACAAGTTGGAAAGTTGCAGGTCTGAAGGTGTCAAAGTTGCAAGTTCGGAGTTCAATGTTGGACGTTCAAAAATATAATGCCGAGCAGGAGCTCGGCGTTCCCAGAATAAGTCGCTAACGCCTTAGTTATCCAAAACGAATGTGGCTTCTACTGTCAGCTGTCGATCTGTTGAAGTACTTGGTAGCGCCGGAAGAGTGCTTAAATTCGCCAACATTGATTTGATGGAGTTGTCCATGATAGAACTACCACTTCTTTTGATAATCCGCTTTGCAATTACGCGTCCGCTTTTAGAAATGGTCAATTCAACCGTCACCGCCAGTTTTCCGCCTAAATTCGGCTGAGCCCATAAATCATACAATTTGGTAAACACTTTACTGTAATACGAACTGTAGTTGTAGCTTGCACGGCTTGCTGAACTTCTCGAGCTCTTACTTGGCTGGATGCCTTGCACCACTTTGTTTAAATTGCTTCTAAACTTATTAGAATCGATTTTGATCTCTTCTACAGGCTTTCTAGTTTGTACCGGTTTACGCATGTTTTTAAACATATCACGACGAATCTCTTCTGCAGTCCTAGTAGTCCGCTTTGGCTTTACCGGTTTTGATTTTACCGCAACTGGTTTAGGCTTAGGAGTAGGTTTTGGTTTTGACACGACAGGTTTGGGTTTCGGTGCGGGCTTAGGTTTAGGAGGAGTTGGTTTCGGCTTTGGAGGTTCCACTTTTGCCGGTTCCGGCTTCGGTTGCGGAGGTTCTGGACGACTTGGCGCAGCGGCTGAAGCATTGTCACTTGCCGGTGCGGTTGAAACCAGTTGAACGGTGTAAATGGTCTCTTTCGGTTTGAAAAGGCTGGCAAAGAAGTCGAAAAAGTAAAAAGACAACACTACCAGAATGTGAAGTCCTATGACGCGACGGACAATTTTGTTGCCGCGGTTGAAGAAATCGATGAAAAATCTGAGTAAGCGCATATCGAGAAAACAGCCTCATTTTGATGGTAAAAAGTGGAATATTGATGAGCTAGTTTAAGCTTGTTGATTTTTTTTGCAATATACACTTGTAAAAAAGGAATAATCTTTTAATTTCAGAACCGTCCGAGCAACACGGGCAACTTAAAAATTTAACAATTTTGGTGGGGTTCCCGAGTGGCCAAAGGGGGCAGACTGTAAATCTGCTGCGTTAGCTTCGGAGGTTCGAATCCTCCCCCCACCACCATATATTTCTAATCCTCATTGATTCGTCAATGAGGATTTTTTT
>DDLT01000025.1 GCA_002340265.1 Lentisphaeria bacterium UBA2565
TGTAGTCACCGCTAGGAAGATCGCCGACATACCGCTGGAGGTCGCTAATGCTCCGACACCGCCTTCAAGTGCTGCAAGGCGTTTTTCAAGAACATCGTTAGTCGGATTCATCAAACGTGTGTAAATATTACCAAATTCTTTAAGCGCAAACAGATTTGCCGCATGTTCAGTAGAGTCAAACGAGTAGCTCGTTGTCTGATAGATTGGAACAGCAACCGACTTTGTTGCCGGATCGCTTTCCCAGCCCGCATGTAGGGCCAGTGTAGAAGAACCATATTCTGACATTTTAAAAACCTCCAGTTTAAATGTTCAATAGGTTATTAATTACCACTAGTGGATATATTTCCTTGACTTCTGATGCCCCATTTCACCAATGAAACGGTAATATCAATGTTAAGTAATACCAACTATAGGCATAAATGAGTCGTAAAATATATGCAATAAAATTTTATTCAACAGGTCATCGCCCGCATTGAATACCTTATAAAGTAAATAAACATTATAAACTTTCAAACCATTTGCAAAAAAAAAGTGTTTTTCCAATCAGGAAAAACACTTTTGGTATCACTTTAAATAAATAGTCAAACAGATTGATGCCAATCGCATTGCTCACTTATGCACTAAGAGCCTTATCCTTAAATCGTAAAGAGCTTTCACGTAGAAAAAGAATCGAACCATATAGAATGAAAATGTAACCGAACAGTTCCAGTCCTTCCTGCAACACACTCTTGAAAGAACTTGAATAAGCTGGACCTAGAATATCTTTCCATAACAAACTGCCACTTCCAAAAATTCGACTAAAAACCAAGACAGTAACCAAACCAAAACAAATACAGTGAAATGATCGGCACCTGATAAAGTCAAACATTGCAGGAAGCACTTGTTCTCTATAGAAAAGTATCGTAGAGGTAACAGCTATAATGGCTAAAATCACAGCAGGAAACACCCAGAAACCATGCACAACATAATCAAAGAAAGCATCCCATTCGCGAATAAGCATACAACCGAAAAAAGCGGAAACGAGAAGGTAAAATCCTCGATAATGAAGATATCGGCGTGCTGCATAAGCAAACACAACGATGGGGAAGAGAAGACTGATTTCCTGTAGAATTTCAGTAAGGGAAAACTCTAATTTACTATTATAGTCAATTAAACAAACCACAGGAACTACAAGGGCACAAAGTGTCAGCAACAACTGTTCACCGACAGCTAAAAAAATTTTACGAAGCATCATTTTCTGCATAACAACGGCACCAATCAAAACTCTAAAAAAGGGTTTAACACAATTAACAAATTTAAAACAAATTTATCCTTGAAAATTCTAGAAAACTCTAAAGGCAATGCAAATTAGCGAAAAGATTTATTTTCGCAATAGTTTTATAGAAAAAAAACAATTTAGAATTAGAAAGTTTAATAGGCATTCTTTTTAATATTAACACTACGAAATTAGAATAAAATCAAAGTCAATATTAGTTGCAAAATCGAGAGTAATCACTATCGTGAGTGAAGTGAATTATTGAATAAGAATTTCAAAATAAAAATGATGTACAAAAAGCAGTCTGCGTCATAAACTATATTGAGGAGCGAATGAAGGGAATTATTTTAGCTGGAGGAAGCGGAACCCGCTTATATCCAATCACAAAAGCAACCAGTAAACAGTTATTACCTGTTTATGACAAGCCAATGATTTATTACCCTCTCTCGGTTCTAATGCTTGCGGGAATAAAAGAGGTTCTAATTATTTCAACACCATCAGACCTTCCACGTTTTAAAGAGATGCTTGGGACTGGAACTGAACTTGGTATGCACTTTGAATATGTAGAACAACCGAGTCCAGACGGTTTGGCACAGGCATTCATTCTTGGAGAAAAGTTCATTGGTGATGATGATGTCTGCCTGATTCTTGGAGATAATATTTTCCATGGTCACGGATTGAACAACCTTTTGTTAAACGCAGTTAAAAATGTAGAAGAAGACAAACAGGCAACCGTGTTCGGCTATTATGTTAAGGATCCTGAACGGTACGGGGTTGCCGAATTTGATGAAGAAGGAAATGTTACGAGCATTGAAGAGAAACCGGAAGTCCCAAAGTCAAACTATGCAGTAGTAGGCCTCTACTTTTACCCTAACAGCGTTGTGGAAGTTGCAAAACAAATAAAACCTTCTGCACGTGGTGAACTCGAAATAACTACAGTTAACCAAACCTACCTCCAACATAACTCTCTGAAAGTGGAGCTTATGGGAAGAGGTTTTGCATGGCTTGACACTGGGACTCACGAATCATTACTAGAAGCATCAGAATTCATTCAGACTATTGAAAAACGTCAGAGCCTCAAAGTTGCTTGTATTGAAGAAATCGCCTACGAGATGGGTTATATCACAAAAGAGCAGCTTCTGACGCTTGCAGACCCTCTAAAGAAGAATCAATACGGTCAATATCTGATTGAACGTGCAAAGTACGGGAGAAAACTGAAGTAATGGAGTTTATACGTACTGAACTTGACGGTGTGATTATATGTGAACCGGTTGTCCATGGCGATGAGCGTGGCTATTTTGTGGAGCAATTTCGTCAGGATAAACTAAATGATTTTCTAGGATACAACATAAACTTCTGTCAGGATAACGAATCTAAAAGCTCTTACGGTGTACTGCGCGGACTTCATTACCAACTGGCTCCCTACGCGCAGACAAAACTTGTCCGCGTTGTCACGGGTAAAGTTCTTGATGTGGCTGTAGATATACGAAAAGGCTCCCCTACTTTTGGGAAACATGTAGCTGTGGAATTAAGCGATAAAAATAGAAAACAGATGCTAATCCCACATGGTTTTGCACACGGCTTCGTAGTACTATCCGATGAAGCTATTTTTTCATATAAAGTTGATAACTATTATTCACCAAAGTCTGACCGAGGTATAGCATTTAATGATCCAAACCTAGGGATTGACTGGCAAGTTGAATCAGATCGTCTTCAACTGTCAGCCAAAGATCTTAAACAACCAAAACTTTCAGAGACATCTGATTTATTTGACTTTGGGGTGAACTATTATGAATAATATTTTAGTCACCGGCTCCAATGGTCAACTGGGTTCTGAGATACGTGAGCTTTCAAGTGGGGCTGAAAATTTCTTTTTCACTGACATAGGCGAACTGAATATTACTGATATAAGCGCAATTGAGAGCTTTTGTAACCAACATTCAATAAAAGTAATTATCAACTGCGCCGCATATACCGCAGTTGATAAAGCCGAAAGTGAAATTGAGCTGGCCGACAAGATAAATCACCTTGCTGTAAAACATCTGGCAAAAGTATCAAAAGAGCAGCAGATCAAGTTAATCCACGTTTCAACTGACTATGTGTTCAATGGCACAAATCATCGTCCGTATGTGGAATCTGACGAACCAAACCCACAGTCAATCTACGGTTCAACGAAATTAGCGGGAGAAAATGCAATTACTGAACTATCTCCTGAGGGTGCCGTCATAATCCGTACATCCTGGGTTTACTCTTCGTTTGGAAACAACTTTGTAAAAACAATGCTTCGACTAGGTGCTGAACGTGACTCATTAAATGTAATCTTTGACCAAATAGGCACACCTACTTATGCAAAAGATTTAGCAGAAGCAATTTTGAAAATTGTTAACTCTAAAAAGAAAAACATTAAGCCCGAACTTTACCATTTTTCGAATGAAGGGGTGGCAAGCTGGTATGATTTTGCTAGAGAAATCATGGAGCTAACGGAGTTAAACTGCGATGTTTACCCAATAGAAACAAAAGATTATCCAACACCTGCGAAAAGACCACATTACAGCCTGCTTAATAAAGCAAAAATTAAACAGGAATTCGGAATAAAGATACCACATTGGAAACAAAGTCTTAAAGTATGCTTAAAAGAAATCAGCCACAGAGAACACAAAAATCACAAAGAATTATAAGTTCGGCAAGGCCGATGCTCAGAATTCTGTATGAACGCTGTGGCATAAGGAAATTTAAGAAATGGAAATCAAAGCTCTCTGTGACATAATTCGTCAAACGTCGTACGATATACATTGCTATCTTGGTGTTGGTTTCCTTGAGAAAGTATATGAAAACGCTTTGGTTAATAGGTTATCAAAATGCGGTTTAATGATCGAACAACAATGTTCATTAACAGTATTTGATGAAGATGGAGCAATTATTGGAGACTATTTTGCAGATTTAGTCATCAATAAAGAGTTGATTATAGAACTGAAAGCTTGTAGCCATTTACAAAAAGTCCATGAAGCACAACTTCTTAACTATTTAAAAGTTACAGGGCTAAAGCATGGACTTCTTATAAACTTTGGTTCTGAAAGGTTTGAAATAAGAAAATTTGTCTTGTAGCTCGGCAATTTGTGTTAGCCATAGAGAATAACTAAAGTGTATTTCACAAAGAGCTGTATATGAACTTTTATAGAAAATATTTTATAGATCGAAGAGCTATTGTTGCGCTCCGGCTGAATT
>DDLT01000047.1 GCA_002340265.1 Lentisphaeria bacterium UBA2565
CGTGGAACAGTTCCGGATCTTTTTTCGCAGGTTCAAAACCTCGACCTTTTTCGGTAATTACGTGAACAACAACGGGACCGGGGTTTTGAACGATATCATTAAAAGCTGTTAGAAATTCTTTGAAGCTATGCCCGTCAACTGGACCGATGTAGCGGACTCCAAGGTGCTCAAAGAACGATTCAGGAGTATTTGGCTTTCCTTTAATCAGGTTTTTGAAGAAGTTTTTTAAAGAAAAATTTCGACTTTTACGCTTTCCGCGGTTCATTTTTACGCTAGCGGTGGAAGCAATGACATTGTCTAGATCTTTGGCAATTGCACCGACATTTTCGCCAATCGACATTTCATTATCATTTACAATTAGGACAAAGTCTCTGGTGACTTCGGCAATGTGATTCAAAGCTTCAAGAGAAATACCGCAACCAAGTGATCCATCACCGACAACAGCAATCAGTTTTTCAGATTTGTTTAGTAGGTCACGAGCCGCCGCCATTCCCAATGCTGCAGAAATTGCGGTTCCAGCATGTCCGGTTCCGAAACAGTCATATTCACTTTCTTCACGTGACGGGAAACCTGCGCAACCATCGTCTTTTCGGAGACTGGTTTTGAATGAATCCAGGCGTCCTGTCAGCATTTTGTAAACGTAGGATTGGTGTCCTACATCCCAGATAATTTTATCTGCAGGAGGAGAAAATACTTTCAGAAGTGCAATTGTCAGCTCAACAACACCAAGGTTTGGCCCGATATGTCCGCCGAATTCGGAAACTGTTTCAATTAGCTGCTGGCGTACTTCACCTGCAAGTGCGGTCAGATCGGAGTTCGATAACGTTTTGACATCGGCAGGAGATTTTATTGTTTCAAGAATTTTCATGTTCTCTACAGTTTTGAAAGTTCTTTCTTTTTGAGATATTCGTCTTTCAGCTCTTTTCCGTGCGCAAAGAACTCTTCGACACCATCCCAATCATTTCTTTTCATCAAGTCAAGTGCGAGTTCAAGCTCTGCAATAATCTGAGTTAAGGCTAGAATGTTACCCTGCGGATTGTTTTCAAGAATTTCACGCCACATTGTCGGGTTACTTGAGGCGATTCTCGTTAAATCGCGAAAACCTCCAGCAGATGCCACCGCACAAAGTCTGGCATCTTCGTTGTCAAGCACTGCTCGAGCAGCGCCGGATGCGACTACGTGCAGTGCCTGCGAAGCATATGCGACTACTTCGTCGTGTTTATCTTTATCAACTAAAGTGACTTTTGCTCCAAGTGCGTTCCACATTTCAGACACTTTGTTGATGGCATCTTCACAGTCACCTTCTTCGGGAGTTAGAAACACGTTGGCATTTTTGTACATATCGGCTTTTCGAAAATCCATGCCCGATTTTTCAGAGCCAGCCATTGGATGTCCGCCGATGAAACGTAAATCCGAGCGTGATTTCAGTGCTTTTAAACAGTTTGTAACAAGTCGGCTTTTGGTGCTGGCAATATCAGTGATGATAGAGCTTTCTTTGAAATAGTTGATGTTTTCAGCAAGGAATTTTTCTGTCACTGGGATAGGCGTGCATAGAATTGTCAGATCGGATTTCGCAAGAAGTGCCGAGTTGTCAGTTCCTGCCGCATCAACAATTTTCAGCTTCAACGCTTTGTCGGCACTTTCCTGACGGCGAACAAGTGCTTGAATTGTATCGCAGAATTGAGCATTTTTAAGACCTTCTGCAATCGATGCGCCAAGCATTCCAAGACCGACAATTGTGATAGTTTTATTTTTCATATCGTTTAACCGATTTTTTTCTTTGGTTTTATAGTGAGCTTTAGTTTATAACTTTTTTTCGGAATTGCAGTAATTAACAACACAATTACTCTATTTTTTGTGGTTAATGTGATGTTTTTTGATGATAATTCTTTGCATAACTCAATACACCTAATTAGCTTAACAGACTAATTCTGAAGTCGGGTTACAATTACTAAATAAATTAAAGGGTGAATTTTATGTTTGCAACTTTACGAAAAATTACGTTAGTTTTGGCAGTTTTTGCCATTTCACTTGCATCAATCGCGGGAACTTCAATTAAACGTGCTGTGGTGATTGACGGTAAAACTTATGAGAAATGGGTTTTAACAGAAGAAAATATTAAAACTGTTACAATTGTTGATCCGGCAACGGGCGAAATAATCAAGGAAACTATTGTTGAAACTTATGATGATCAGTCTGTAGTGACGACTTATAAAGAGCTAAATGAAGAAGCTAAACTAGTTGTTGTACGTATCAAGTATTCAAGTCTTGATAACAGAAAAGTTAATGAAGACGGGTCTGTTACATACGAGTATAAAGATGTGACTAAAGATGCCGCCGGTAACGTGGTTTCAACTGGTGCTACAACAACTACAACTGTGACTAAAACCGATGGTAGTAAAGGCACTACAACAACCACGACAACTACTTCTACAACATCTACGGATTCAGATGGTAACTCTCAAACTGAGTCATCAACAACTGAGACTGAGACGGACAAAGAAGGTGGTGTGACAGAAACTGTTACAGAAACAGATAAAGACGGTAATGAAACTACCACTGTAACAGTTAAAGATCCTGAAGGTAATTCTCAGTCTGAAACAGAAGGTTCTGGTGGCGAGAAAGGTTCTGTTAAAGGAAAAGCTGGTGAAGAGCCAGGTGATGACCCAAATACTCCTGAAAATAAAGGTGATGGACCAGGGGAAAAAAAGCCTGACGATAATTTTTTACCGCCAGACTCCCTTCCTGACTCGAACCCTGAGAATGACGGTTATGATGGGCAGATTAGTAACTAAATATTCTTGATTTGATTTTGTGAGGCGATTCTTATGGGTCGCCTCGTTTTGTATATAGGTAATAGGTTATGAAGTTGTCGGAAAAGGTTTTAGTTGTTTTTACCGCTATTACGGTGATTTATCCCGGGTGGTTTTATAACAATGGACATGTTGATTATGCCGATCCTCTTCCATATTTTTCCGTTGGTTTGCTTTCTTTACTGCTGATTTCTCCAGCTTTTGATAAAAGAGATATTTGTACGAATTTAATCTCAATTCTAAAAGATCCAGTGTTTTACTTAGGCTTTTTTCTTCTGACCTTTGTAGCTGTGCAGTATATCAATAGCGGTGCAGTCCGGACGTTTATGGACGGCAAAGTTATCTTCAGTCCGCTAAAATTTCCGGACCTCCCTTTTTCTGTGAATGAAATCTCGGCAAGGCGAATGGTATACTGGGGAGGAACAGGCCTTTCTGTAATTCTTACAGTTCGCCATGGTTTGAGCTACAAAAGTCGATTGAAGCTTTTACGCCTACTTTTGATTAATGGGTTTATTCTTGCTGTTTTCGGATTTGTTCAGCACTATTCCGGAACCGATAAGATGTTTTGGCTGCACGATAATAAAGGCGATTATGTGTTCTCCACTTTTGGCTATGAAAACTTTGGAGGTGCATTTTTTACATTGATGACCACAATTGTCTGCGGCTCAATCATTCACTATTTCTTTAAGAAAACAGAGAAAAAACCTTGGAAGATTTCGCTACTTTTTGCGTTGCTCCCTGTGTTCTCTTTGGCGATTTTTTTATGTCACACACGCTTTGCTTATTTGGAGCTTATCGGAATCTTTGCGGTATTTGCATTTGAACTGTTCTGGGTGATTTTGAAAAAAGTGGGAAGAACTCCGGCGGCTGTTGTTTTTATGTTCGCATTGGCAGTTGGTGTTGCGTTCAGTTCATTTGTTCAAAAATCTGATCATTATGTGGCTGATGATTTACGAGTTTTTTTTGATGGAACTGAACGCTTGAAGCATGAGTTCCAGGCAAGAACCTGGCAATGGGAAGCGGCTGTGAAAATCTGGCGTGATTACCTTATTTTTGGCAATGGACATGATTCAGCACGATATATTCAGACACTTTACCTACCAGATAACTACTATCAGTTATCTAAAGCCAAAGGAAAAGCAAACACGCACAATGACTTTCTACAGTACCTTTCGGAATTGGGAATTGTCGGAATGAGCCTGCTGTTTGCAGTTTTCATTCTGCTTATTTCTCAGGCTTGCTCCAATAAGTTTTGGAGAAATCGCTTACTTTTGTGGTGTGCATTGGGTGTTTTTCTTAATGCGTTTCACGCTTTAATCGATTTGCCGTATCGAAACTGTTTGATTGTTCTGACAACGGCAGCCGTTCTTGCTATCATTTCAAAAGGAGAAACAGATCCGGAAAGTTCAGTCCAAAAATCAGGAAATTTTTTGCGAATGGTAATCTGTCTATTTGCCGTTATTGGACTCACCTATTCACTCTCAGGCTTTTTGCTTCCTTTGAAAAAATCTAATGCGCTTGAACTTCTGGAGCAGTCAAAAACTCAGGCTGATATATTTATGAAAGTGAAACTATTGACGAAAGCCGAGTCTATTCATCCGTTTATCGACGATGTCCGATATGCTTTGGCTTTGGCTCTCTTTGACCTTTATAAAAAGAACGGTGATAAAAAGATTTTGGATAAAGCGGTTTACTACATTCATCAGTCAAGAATGCGTGACAACAAAAATTTGGACGTAACACTTAATTTTGCGGATATTATGACAGAGGTTCCACATATTTGGGAAGTTGAGAAAGTACTTATGGTTCAATTAGCAAAATATCCGAAAGATGAACGCATTTATAATGCCTTTGAAAAGCTCTACCAAAAGTATGGATTTCATCAAAGATTGAAATGGTTGGAGAATAAGAAAAAAACGAAAAAATAGACTTGACGTAACCTACTGTAATTTATGCACTTATTTAGATAAATCGGCTTGATAAAAGCGGGTTGTTTTTTTACATTGACGGGGCTTAAAAAAAGCACTGTGAAACAGTAAATATTTTAGAATTTATAAAGTTTAAAAACATACCGTAGAAAAGAAGGATTTATCTTATGGTAAAAAGAGATTTGGTTGTCAAAATTGCAAAAGAAACTGGTTACCCGCAACGCGAAGTAATGGATATCGTTCAACGCTTTTTAGATGGTGTTACTGACGAGCTTTCAGCTGGCGGAAACATCGAGTTTCGTAATTTTGGTGTATTTGAGCTTGTGACTCGCAAAGCTCGCATCGGGCGTAACCCGCGTAAAGCTGAGGTTGCAATCGAAATCCCAGAACGCGTAGTTGTAAAATTCCGTCCTGGTAAAGTTCTACGTGAGAAAGTAGATCAACTTTCCGCGAGTGATATCGTCGAGAGCTAATAGATTTTAGTGATTAAGCCGGCTCTTTTGTCGGCTTTTTGTTTTCATAGAATAGGAGATTGAAAAATGGGAAAAGCTGAACCTTTACCGGGTACTTCCGATATCTGTTTTCCGGAAGTTCAAGAGTGGGTTTCTATCGAAAATTCAGCTCGTACTGTTTTTAGTAAATACGGTTATAGTGAACTTAGAACGCCGATTTTTGAGCGTACATCCGTATTTATTAAAAGTATCGGTGATGAAACTGATGTTGTTCAGAAAGAGATGTATACCTTTGAAGATCGCGGTGGCAGAAGCCTAACACTTCGTCCGGAAGGAACCGCCGGAACTATGCGTGCAATCGCCAACATGGGCGTGGCGCAGGGTGAAGAAAGACGTGTCTTTTACATGGGACCAATGTTCCGTGGTGAGCGTCCTGCTAAAGGCCGTAAGCGTCAATTTCACCAGATTGGTGTGGAGAGTGTAGGAAAAGTGTCTCCGGCAATTGATGCAGAAAACATTGCAATGTTGGTAGATTTCCTTGAATCAACAGGAATCAATGGTTTTAAACTGAAAATCAACAGCCGTGGTTCTCGTGAAGACCGTAAACCTGCTGAAGATGTACTTCGCAAACACTTCGAAGATAAACTTGAGGGACTTTGCGAAGACTGTCAGCGTCGTTTTACAACTAATATCTGGCGTATGCTTGACTGTAAACAGGAAGGCTGTCAGGCTGGAATCGAGTCAGCACCTGATACATTCGAGCTTCTAGGTGAAGAGAGCTGTAACTATTTCCGTCAGGTTTGCTCTTATCTCGATAAAATGGGCATCGAATACGTAATTGATCCGCGTCTGGTTCGTGGTCTTGATTATTATGTTCATACCGTTTTCGAAATTTCTCATCCGGGACTTGGCGCACAGGATGCCATCTCTGGTGGTGGACGTTACGAGATTGTCGTCCCTGGTGCTAAAAAACCGCTTCCAGGTGTAGGTTTTGCTCTTGGGGTTGAACGTATGCTGATTGCCCTTGAAGCACTTGGTAAACTAAAAGATGATGTGTCGCTGACTGATGTATTCCTTGTTTCAATGGGACAGGATGCACTTGATCACAACATGACGCTGGCATCACAACTTCGTGCGGCTGGTCTTTCTGTAGCAATGGATTACGAACTGAAAAGTATGAAAGCTCAGATGCGTGCGGCTAACAAGTCAGCGGCTAAACTGGCTGTGATTGTCGGTGAAAGCGAGCTGGAAGCGAAAGAGTTGCAGATTAAGAATCTACAGACATCAGATCAAGCCACTGTA
Organism: Lentisphaeria bacterium UBA2565; assembly: GCA_002340265.1. GTDB lineage: Bacteria > Verrucomicrobiota > Lentisphaeria > UBA2565 > UBA2565 > UBA2565. The sequence goes on from DDLT01000047.1 coordinate 6,496, forward strand.
GCTTTTGACGATGTAATTGATTTTGTAAAAAGTAATATTTAATAAAGAGAGTCTGATATGAAACGAACTCATACATGTGGCGAACTTCGCCGTGAAAACGCTAATCAGACCGTGACACTCAGCGGCTGGGTTAACAGCTGTCGTGACCTTGGTGGTTTGACTTTTATCGACCTTCGTGACCGTGAAGGGGTTACTCAGGTTGTTATTAATCCGGAATCTGTTTCAGAAGAAATTGCTAAACTAGCAAGCACAATTCGTGATGAATTTGTCCTTACTGTAATTGGTAAAGTGATTGCTCGTCCTGACAATATGGTAAATAAAAATATGGCGACTGGTGCGATCGAGTTGGAAGTTATCGATGTGGTAATTGACAACCGTTCAAAACCGATGCCATTCCACCTGAACGATCCAAACGTGAACGAAGACCTTCGTCTGAAATACCGCTATCTTGATATCCGCGGTTCGCAGACTAACGAAAACCTTCGTATCCGTCACCAGATTACAATGATGGTGCGTAACTCGCTTTCTGATCAGGGATTTATCGAGGTTGAAACTCCAATCCTTTCTAAAAGTACTCCAGAAGGCGCGCGTGACTATCTTGTACCAAGTCGCGTACATCCGAACAATTTTTACGCGCTTCCACAGGCTCCTCAGCAGTACAAACAGCTTCTGATGGTTGGTGGAATCGAGCGTTACTTCCAGATTGCAAAATGTTTCCGTGACGAAGATCTACGTGCTGACCGTCAGCCTGAGTTTACTCAAATTGATATCGAAGCCTCTTTTGTTGATCAGGAAGACCTTTACTCAATCATCGAGAAAATGCTTTACGACATCATGCTAAAAGTTAAAGGTCTTGAGATCTCTCTTCCTTTCCCTCGCATGACACATGCAGAAGCGATGGATCGTTTTGGTTCAGACAAACCGGATACACGTTTCGGCATGGAATTTGTGAATCTTGCTGATGTGTTGGCAAACTGCGAATTTAAAGTATTCAGCGGTGCGCTTTCAACTGGTGGACAGGTTAAATGTATCAATGCTAAAGGTTTGGCAAAATCTTCTTCTCGTAAAATTATTGATCAATGGACTGACTTTGTAAAACAGTTTGGTGCCAAAGGTTTGGCTTGGATCAAGATTGAAGAAGATGGTAATGTAAAATCTCCAATTGCTAAATTCCTTTCAGAAGATGAATTGAACGGAGTTATTTCTGCAGCAAGTGCAGAAGCTGGCGACGTAATTCTTGTAGTGGCTGACAAAGCTTCTATCGTTGCGGACGCTCTTGGACGTCTTCGTTTAGAAATCGCTGAAAACAACGATATGATTCCGGCTGATGTCTACAACTTCCTATGGTGTGTGGACTTTCCACTTCTTGACCATGACGAAGAGACTGATACATGGCACGCGGTTCACCATCCATTTACATCGCCATATCCTGAAGATATCGAGAAAATGGATACAGATCCTGCAAACGTTCGTGCCCGTGCTTACGACGTGATTCTAAACGGTTGCGAACTTGGTGGCGGATCAATCCGTATTCACCAGCCTGAAATGCAGGAAAAAATGTTCAAGGCACTTGGTATCACAGATGAAGAGATTCAGGAGAAGTTTGGTCACATTGTTGACGCACTTTCTTTTGGCGCACCTCCACATGGTGGTATTGCTCTTGGTCTTGACCGTTTGGTAATGCTTCTAACTGGCGCGGATTCAATTCGTGAAGTGATTGCATTCCCAAAAACCAACAAAGCTGCATGTCTCATGACTGAATCTCCAAGTGGAGTTGACGCAGAACAGTTGGAAGAGTTGCACCTTGCATTGGTGAAACTGGAAGAAAAGTAATACGTTCTACGTGATGCGTGGGTAGTACTGCATGTTGCGTTTAAACTTACGCGTAATGCGTGTTGTTGCATTTGATTTTAAAAGGCTATGTTCCAGTTAAGGGTT
>DDLT01000077.1 GCA_002340265.1 Lentisphaeria bacterium UBA2565
AAACAAACAAAAACAAACAAACGAACAAACAAGCGATGAATTGGGTGTATTTGTGACTAGTTATTCGCAAACGTTAGTTTAAGTCTAATTTATAGATTGACTTATGTGAAATCATTTGAATAAAATCCTTTATCGATACCATGTCGACCCAGTACGGAAATGCAAAGAAAATCATGTGTACTTAGTGAATTATGCGAACTCAGATTAGATCGATGCGTTTCGCTTACTCCAACCGCTGTCGTATTTCAAACCACGTTGGGTGGCGTTACGAGAAAATAGCTATCTATAAGAATTGAAAGCCTGTAATAAGTCACCCCTGAAGTATTCTCTATTGTTATTCTGAAGGACTCTATCTAACAACCATGAGCTCACGTCTTTGGAGCCTGACTCATTTAACTACATTGACTTCGCTAACTTATCTCTTATGTAAGTACCGCCTGGAGTATGATAGGATGAAGCTCTATTTAAGCTTGGTTTTCAGTATTCAGTTTCAGTGGGTGGATAGGCGGGTTAGTCGGTTTGGTCGGCAGGTCGATGAATTGAGCTGTCAGTCATTAAATCAGTCGGTCAGTAAATCAGTCGGTCAGTCGGTCAGTCGGTCAGTCGGTCAGCACGAAGGGTTGGGAGTAATTTGAACTTTATCTTATCTCGTTTGTTGTCGATTCACAGGAACTAAAATACAATTTCTTTTTCAATTATAGGCTCTATCCGTCTGTTGTGAAGTCCGCTGTGAATTATCCAGTCCATGCCAATCCTATTTCGCGATCCTAGATCCATGGCCATCAAGATATTGAACCAATTCGAAAAGTGTGTTTCTTATAACTATAAATACTTAAAGGTTGGATGCTAACCAAGCAGACGCTAGACGATACTAAACGCTAATGCGATTAAAGGAACCATAGCCAAAGAAAATCACAAATAATGAAATTAATGACAAATGGAAATAGAAACTCAGATAAAACCCCTTAAATCTACTCACTATCAAATGATACTTGATGTGCAATCAGTAGATTCAAGGGATGTCATGTGGAAAATAATTTTACCGATAAAATAATACAATCGTGGTACATAAAACTACGGCTACCATGTAGAGAAGGCTAATATCTTAACGTTTGTTCTGCTGGGCGAGTTATATCTTCCTTCTCTCTGAGTTTACTATTTTCGCGAAGAAACAGTCACTGATATAGTTGATTATATATGAGCAGTAGCTTCCATTTGGCGCGAAATTGCCCGTTATCTGTTTCGAGAAGCAAACAATTTTCCGAGAGCGAAGCTCGAGAAAAAAATGGGGAAAACGGTGCGCTTCGAGAAACAGATGATGTCCAAAGACCTTGATATTCGAACACATTTTAAAGTCAAATGGGGATACTGTGTTATCCTTCAAATATCTTCCGCAACACGAGGGATCTATTTGTTAACTGGGCCATGGCGAATACTACTCGGATATTCCACAGTTATATAACTAGAGCTTATTCAGTCTCCCGACGCGTTTAAACCAATCTCGTGCGAGCGAAAATTTTTGATGGATTATAATTTTTGACATTGCCTGACAGGTGGAAAGCAAGAATAGAGGGTTAAACTTGGCAAAATCGTTGTTAGATTTTTTTAAAACAACTGAGTCTTGGGCATCGCTTATTAAAGCCTTTTTTTGGTCTATCGTTACAGCAGTACAGTAACGCAAAATGGAATTTGCGATGCATAGCAAAAGTGACCTTAACTAAATCGGGTGAACTGAAAAAACTACATTGTAATATACTTTTGTATTACAAAGAACATAATGCTAGGGCTTCATTTACGTGTTTTGGAAACTCGTAAGGTGAGTCAGTGTCAAATTAAATTTATCTTCATGTAACTGTATTGAAAACGTGCTTGCATGATTAGTGAGTGATTGCGAAAACCGCCACTTTTCATCGCTCCAGGCCTCGCTTGCATTTGCAGGCCACACGCTTGATGAATCTTGTCTTTAATAAACCCGCACTAAAAGTGAGATACAATGTAAGTCTTGAGTTTCATCTTCAGGAGGTGCGGATGCAGTCGTTTAGCGCCAAATGTTGCTCATGTATTACAGTCATCTTGCCCTGATCCTGTAGCAAAATAATTTCACCTTCTCATTAGTTGGAGCCATCAACGTAAATGTATCTGTCCACTTGTTGATTGAACTATGTACCGTTGACTAAGAGCAGTTCAGTGCAGGAAATGCTGATTGGATGTTAATTTTTTTCACATTTATGACGAGTTACAGCGTCTACCTACGTGCATTATCAAACAGGAAGTTTGTCAGTGACAGAAAATATTTCGCTTGGCACACTAATGACTACTCATCTCGAGAACCCGGTCTCAGTCAACCGTGCAGGTGCCTGTAGAAAGCAGATATCTAAATGTAAATGTGAAGTCCATCTGTCGCCGCGTTTAATTCGCGTTTAAAAACTCATCTTTTCAGAATTGCTTTTAGATAATTATTTCTATCTTATAAAGTTTATACTTAATTTAGTTCAAATTATTATATTTAGTTTTACTTTCATGACTGGAAAGCGATATAGAGCTTTGTATGTACTCGCTATATAAATAAAGTTATTGTTATTGTTA
>DDLT01000126.1 GCA_002340265.1 Lentisphaeria bacterium UBA2565
TGGCAGTTCTACCCCCGCCATTCCCGCTACTTCGTGTAGTGGTGGTACGCTTTTGATCATGTTTGATAGGAAACCTGCTGTCGAAGATGTTTTACCATCGCCCGAACCGCCGTTATCCCAAACCGTAACTTTGTCGATTTTGATGTTTTTGATCGCTTCAACCTGTTTCGCCACGATGTCTTCAAGTTTCTCAATCATCAACAGAGTCGCCGCACTTTTCGCATCGCCGTCCACACTTTCAATAAGTCCGGCATAACCAGCCGCCTTACTGTCAAGAACCTGACGAATACCTTTCGCTTCCGCTTCGTATTTTGCAAGGATCGCATCCGCTTCACCCTGAGCCACACGACGCTGACGTTCAGCCTCAGCTTCCGCCTCAATCTCGATATTACGTTTTTCGATCTCTTTGATAACAACTTCTTCTGCGGTCAAACGTTCCTGCTCGGCAAGATAACGCGCCTTTTGAATATCAACTTCAGCTTTCTGACGTGCAACTTCCGCCAAACGCGCCGCTTCCGCCTGTTTCACCGCAAGTTCTGCATTGGCATCCGCAATATTCGCCTGTGCCAAGTTCTCACCGGAAACCGCTTCGGCTTCCTGCTGATGAACGAAGATACGACGATCCGCATCGGCCTTTTTCTGACCTTTATCTGCAGAAGCCTCATTTTCCGCCACGCGAATTACCATTTCACGGTTGGCATCAGACTCACCAATCGCACCCAATTTTTCCTGCTCTGCCACATCGATTTTCGCACGGTTGATCGCTTCAGCAGCCGCTTTTTTACCGATACTGTCAATATAGTCAGACTCATCGGTGATATCGGTAATGTTCACGTTGATCAGATTCAGACCGATTTTTGCAAGTTCCGGTTCTACGTTTTTGGAAACCGACTCTAGGAACATTTCACGATCTTGGTTGATCTGCTCAATTGTCAAAGATGCCACAGTCAAACGAAGCTGACCGAAAATAATCTCTTTCGCCATCTCTTCGATGCTGTTGATATCAAGACCAAGAAGGCGCTGAGCCGCGTTTTGCATAATCTGAGGTTCAGTACTTACACCAACCGTAAAGGTACTTGGTACATCGATACGAATATTTTTAAGTGAAAGCGCACCTTTCAGTGGAATGTTAATAGTCATCGGACGAAGACTCATATAACAGTAATCCTGAATCAGCGGCCAGACAAACGTACCACCGCCGTGAACACATTCTGCCGACTGACCTCGTTTGGTTTTACCATAGATTACCAACACTTGGTCCGACGGACAGCGACGGTAACGCGATAGCATGAATGCAAAGAAACCAACACCGATTAACAGTGCGGCGACAATTACAATAATGATAAGATTTTCCATTATTCCTTCCCTTTGTTTTTATTAATGTTTTGTTACTTTTAATATGTTATTAACCACTCCCTTAACCGTGACGATTTCACCGGTTTTTATCTCGTCACCATTTTCAGAAATAGCTGCCATAACCTTTTGAGTGCCCTGAACTACCAGTTGCACCTTTCCCTGACCTTCAGCCGGGATTGTCAAATAAACAGAGCCTTCAACACCAATAGCATTGTTGATATCAGAGGTCCCTGAAGAGTGAAGTCCAGCGACTTTCTTTCTTACCAGCTGTAAAATCAGAATCATCATAATTCCAGTGAGGACGGCTGCAGTCAGTGCCAACGCCGAGCCTAGTTTAAACTGCATGCTCGCAGTCAAACCTCCCAAGCCGAACATCATAAAAAATGCAGCAAGAGAAAAAGTGGAAATCCACATCATACCGCCATCAGCATCGCCGGTTTCAAGGTCAAAGTCGACATCTGCATCTGCACCAATTAGCATCAAAGTGAATTTAATAGCAAAAATCACACCGCCAATCACCGCACAGTAAAAGAATGCGGGCTGTAAACCATTTAAACTATTGTACCAATCCATCATTGTTATTCTCCTTTGTCATGATAACCGGTTTCACATGCCAGAACAAAACTCTCCATCAGAGATTTCAAATCCTGCCACTCTTTTCGAATCGATTGCGCCTCTTCAAGCGTAATCTTTCCATCTGCAATCGCATCGCCAATCGCTCTGATAATATCAGAAAACTCTTTTAAAGAACTTGCCACGCATTCGCTGGCAGACGTTTGATAATTGTCCACTTTCAGATTCGGCGTAAAACTGCCGCCCAACTGATCACAAGCCCATGAAATCGTTACATCATTTGCACACAGGTTAGAGAAGTCGACAAAACGCTGAAGAATATCAACCTTATTTTCGTCGTTCATCTGATTATAAAGCGTCGAAGGAGCCACGCCGAGCGACTGAGCAATCTCTTTCACGCCCGTCTCTTTTGCCGCCAATTTCATTGTTTCTTTACTATTCATCTGACACCCCGGTTTTGATGATGATTAAACTACTTAAATTGTGATAAAATGCGAAGAGTAATTGCACTGCCGATTTACCCATCGTTTTCTTGAAACAAATTTAAGACTTACCAAAATAGTAGGTGCTAACCGACTTACAACGTCACATTCGCTCTTTTTCTATTTTCCGAGACGAGTTTTTACAGTTCTGCGATCTAAACCTGTTACAGTCGCAGCTGCGGCGTAACTTCCCGTTTTATCATAAATGTGTTTACAATAAAGGTTTAAAAGCTGGTCAGCAGTCAAAACGCCCTTTCTAATCTTACCAAGCCAGTCAACCTGACGTTCAAATGGCTGATAATCCCCACGAATGAACACATTACGGATACACTGCTCTAGTTCACGCACATTCCCCGGCCATTCATAATCGAAGCCAAGATTCTTTTCGATAACCTTCATCGTTTCACGCGCCAACACCTTGGCATTTTCAGAACCGACTACACGTTTTGCTAAAAACAAAACCAACTGCTTAATTTGGGTAATATCCTCGGCTTGTTCTCGCAAACTCGGCGTTCGAATCAAATCTGAACATAAACGATAATAAAAATCCGAACGAAAACTCCCCTGCTCTATTTCAGTCTGAATATCTCGATTTGTCGCCGCAATGATTTTCCCGGCAAAAGTTCTATCCCGGTTTTCTCCAAGCTTCTGATAGCTTCGTTCCTGAAGCACACGTAACATTTTCACCTGAATAGGTTCAGAAACTTCTCCAATTTCATCAAGAAAAACAGTTCCATACTGACTACACGCTTCCAAACGACCAATTCTATCAGTCAACGCACCCGTAAACGCGCCCTTGCTATGACCGAAAAGTTCTGATTCTATCAGAGTTGATGAAAGCGCCGAAAGGTGAATCGGATGAAATAAAGACTTGAATGGTTCGACAAACTGTTTTTTTCTCGCAGAAAATGGAATATAACGAGAAAAAGCAATTGCTCGTGCCACCAACTCTTTACCTGTTCCCGATGGGCCAGTAATCAGTGTCATCACATCGTGCATCACTGTATAACTACTCTTTCGATATCTTCGCATTTTGTGCGTAAAAATCGACTGCCAAATTTCGGAACGAAGTTTGATTATTGCCTGAGAACTACCAAAGATGTTTTCATAAATCGTATTAAATGCACGACTGGTTTGAAAACAGATTGCAAAGCAGTGTTCTGCCGAATGTTTCAAGATTGCAGGGAAAAAACGTACATTAAAGAGTTGTTTATAAATCTCATTGAACTCATCAAATAAGTCCACGCTACCTGAACCATCCCACCCATTATTTAACAAGTCATAAAAATCGTCAGCGACAGTGTTAAAAAGGTATGACATTCCGATTTCACGATACAAAATCAGGTCATCAGAAGACAATTTATCACAGCTCTGTAACTCATTCTTAAACTCTATAAGTGTGGATTTAGTAACTTCTCTTAGTAACTTCTGATTGGGATTATCTGAATTACTACTCCATGCCGCATCCAAACGAACAAATTTATCCTGCAAAATAATCTCTTCTAATTCTCCGCGCCTAGGTGTAAATGGGTTGGTATCAACTATCTCAGCCAAAGCTCGAATCAGTTCTAGTTTTCTTCCACTAAATATCGTTTTCATGACAAATCTCCTCAAACATATCAAAACAACAAAATACATTCATTGCAAACATAGGTTCATTTTTTGTACAAAAAGAAAAGAATGTAAACAGAACAACAATTCAATGTAACCTTTTAAAAACAAATGAATTAAATGTACTTTTATAAAAACTGGCACACTTATTGCGTTGAAAATTAACGAACAGACAATGACGTATGTTCCAAAAACAAACATAATAGGAGGTTTGAAATGAACATCTCACCCAAAAGTCTATTAACAAAAACCTTTGCGGCTATCCTTGTTGCATCACAACTAACAGCATTCGGAGCCGGAACACTCTCACCCAAAGGCGGACAAGATCCGCTGAAAATCACCGATCACAATGTGGATATTGTGATCAATAACGGTTTTGCCAAGGTCAAAGTAGGTCAAACCTTCTTTAACCAGCATAATCAGAAAACCGAAGCGATCTACAGCTTTCCACTTCCAAAAAGTGCATCACTTTCCGAAGTCACAATCATGATGGGTGAAACTGTGATTGAAGGCGAAGTCGTGGCAAAAACTAAAGCCGATAAAATTTACGAAGAAGAAAAGAATAATGGTAACAATGCCGGAAAAGCCGAAAAGAACGGGTATCAGGACTTTAAGTTTTATGTCGCCAATATCCCAGCCCAAAGCGATGCAAGAATTTCGTTTGTGTACTATCAACCCTTAAAAGTTGATACCGGAATGGGTCGTTTCCTTTATCCGCTTGAAGAGGGTGGAACCGATGAAGTTGCCGAAAGCTTCTGGACAAGCAACAGCAAAGTCGACGGAAAAATTTCTATTGATTTAGAACTTAAATCTTCCGCGCCACTAAGTGGTACACGAACACCGGGACTTCAGCCACTCACGAAGGATGAAAAACCTGATCAAGGCTACGCCAAACTTCATTATGAAATCGACAACGGTGCATTAGACAAGGATTTTGTATTTTACTATCGATTAAAAGACGGACTTCCAGGGTCTGTCGAAGTGATTCCTTACAAAGAGTCAAAAGACAAAGAAGGAACATTCATGATGGTTGTCACACCGGGTGAAGACCTAAAACCGCTGAATAACGGCAGCGATTACCTTTTTATTCTTGATAAATCCGGAAGTATGAGCGGGAAAATTCATACGCTGAATCAGGCGGTTATCAAAAGTTTGGGAAAAATGAAGGATCACGATCGCTTCAGAATCTTCACATTTAACAACAGTTGTCGCGAGCTCACATCACGCTGGGTTTCTGCTACACCTGCAAATGTTCAAAATGGAGTAAAGAAGTCGACAAAATTAAAGCCGACGGCGGCACCAACATGTACGATGGATTGATGAAACCGCTAAAAGCGTTGGACAACGATCGCGTCACCAGTGTAATTCTTGTAACAGACGCTGTAACTAATACCGGTGTAGTTGAGCCTAAAGCTTTTGTAAAACTTCTAAAACAGTATGACATTCGTCTCTTCGGATTCCTACTGGGTAACAGTGCAAACTGGCCGTTGATGCAGATTGTCTGTGATGTCTCAGGCGGTTATTTCAATCAAGTTTCAAACTCGGATGATATTGTCGGAAAAGTGCTTCAGGCTAAAGAAAAAGTGGTCTTCGAATGTATGCACGACGCACAGTTGAAAATCAAAGGCGTAAACACTCACGACACCACCAACATGGTTTTCAAAAAAGTGTATCGTGGCGAACAGCTTGTCGTTTTCGGTCGCTACAGCAAAGGAGGAAAAGCCACCTTCACTATGAAAAGTCGTGTTAGCGGACAGGAAAAAGAGTATGAATATGAAATTGATCTTCCTGAAATCGATCACGAAAACCCGGAACTTGAACGTATCTGGGCAATGTCTCAGGTAGAGATGTATGACCAAATGGTTAATCGTGGTGATGCCGACGAAAAAGAGTTTGAAAATGTAGCACGGGAAATCGGAGAAAAATATCAAATTGTTACCGATGAAACCAGCATGCTGATTCTTTCAGACGAAAGCTTCAAGAAACATGGAATCGACCGTAAAAACCGCGAAAGAGCGCAGAGAGAACACAAAGCGCAGGCGGCAAGATCTCAAACAATTCAGCAGCAAGTAAACCAACCTGCTCAACCGGTGACAGTTGATAACGGGTCTAACAACTCAAACAACCAGAACAATACAGTGACGACCAACAATCGCCGACAAGGTCGTCCGCGTCGCGGGTTCAGACTGCCTAGGCCGTCAATCGGTGGAGGTGGCGGAGCTGTCGATCCATTCACAATTGTACTTCTAGGTCTGTGGTCTGGATTGGGTTTATCATTAAGAAAAAAAGAAGACTAAACAACC
>DDLT01000145.1 GCA_002340265.1 Lentisphaeria bacterium UBA2565
ACACACCACCGACATCAATCTCGAAAGTGGCGCAGATTGCGAATGTAATCAACAGTTTTCAGCGTAAACAACCGCTTTTGGCGTGTAACCTTGCACCAGCTCAAAAGGCGATTCGTGACAACTGTTCTGAACGTTTCCGTACAATCCTTTACCGTAGAATGATGATGCGTATTGCAAGTGTTGTGGCAGATTGGCATAACGACGGTGCGCTTTTGACTGGTGAATCTCTGGGACAGGTTGCGAGCCAAACGCTTGAAAATATGACAGTGATTAACTCTTCGACTGAAAAACTGATTCTTCGTCCGCTTGTTTGTTATGATAAAAATGAGGCGATTGCACTTTCACGTAAAATGGGTGTTTTTGAACTTTCCAGTATCGATGTGCCGGACAGCTGTACAATCTTTGCTCCGGGAAATCCGGCGACAAAAGCGAAGCTTCACTTTGTGATTCAGGAAGAAAATAAACTTGATGTGAAGAAACTGGTCCGCGAATGTCTTCAACAGACCACTCAGGTGGACTTGGAAACTTACGAAATGAACCCGGACGAATCTCTGCAGATTTATGTAGAAGGTTTGACTGACGAACAACTTTACTGTTAGGAGAATCACTTGAAACCTCTTCTAGCAGTTACGATGGGTGATCCGGCTGGAATCGGCCCGGAAGTGGTGGTGAAAGCTGCCGCAGAGTGGCATGATGCCAACATTGCGGTTTGGGGTGCGCCGAATGTACTTCAATCCGCAATTGAACGATTTGCGCCAACTTTAAAGTTGACAGTTTTGAACGATTTGAATGAGTTGAAAACGTTCCCTTTCGCCGAACAAAATGAACTGGTCTGCTTTGCTCCCGAATCGGCATTTTATTCTTCTCTTAAGATGGAAGATTTTTGCCTTGGGGAAGTTAGCGAAGCGGCTGGACATGCGGCTTACGAATGTGTAGTTTCGGCAACACAGGCGGTTATTGACGGCTTCGCCGATGCCATCGTGACCGCTCCAATCAACAAAGCATCGATCAATCTTTACGGAATTAAAAACTTCTGCGGTCACACCGAATTGATTGCTGAAATGTGTGAGACTAAGAACTTCTCTATGCAGCAGTCTGCCGGCAACCTCCGCGTGGCGTTTGTGACGGTTCATATTCCACTTTCCAAAGTGGCTGAATCGATTACCAAAGAGAAAATCATCGATACCACAACGCTGATTTATGACGGTATTATTCAGGAAGGTATCGAAAATCCGCGTATCGCCATCGCCGCGATCAATCCGCATGCCGGAGAAAATGGTTATATGGGTCACGAGGATATTGAAATCACAGAACCTGCAATTGAAGAGTTGCTGGCGCAGGGAATGAATGTGGAAGGTCCATTTCCGCCTGACACGCTGTTTATCCCGGAAATTCGTGAGAAGTTTGACGGAATCGTCGCAATGTATCACGATCAGGGGCATATTCCGTTCAAAATGCTGGCTTTTGACAAAGGCGTGAATTCGACGCTGGGGTTGCCGATTATCCGTACAAGTGTGGATCATGGAACCGCCTTTAATCTTGCATGGCTTGGCAAAGCCGACATCGGAAGTCTGGTTGCCGCATTGAATCTGGCGACCGTTAAAGCGAAAAGGAGTTAATTAATGAAACTGTTTCTGTCTGTTGTAGTTTTTCTTTGTGCAAATCTGTCGTTCGGGTTTATGAACTTAAAGGCACGTGTCACGTCGCATTTAAGCAATCCCGCATCGGTGACACATAGCCCGGAGGAGAACTGCTTTTACATTTCTAATATCAATGGAAATCCCAAGGACAGAAACAACAACGGTTTCATTACCCGTTTGTCGATTGACGAAAAAGGGAAAATTCATACAGAAGTCGTGATAAAAGGCGGCGAGTCGGACATTGTGCTGAATGCGCCTAAAGGCATCTACTATTTCAGAGGCCAGTTGTTTATCGCAGATATCGATACCTTGCGTATCTTCTCTCAGAATAAACTTGGTAAATGGGAAGCGAAGCGATATGTAAAGATTCCCAATTCCCAGTTTTTGAATGACGTTGCGATGGATCGTCAGAGTGTCTTGTGGTTTACAGATTCAGCGGCAAACTGCCTTTTCGAACTTCGTCCACCTTACGGTAAAAAACCTCGTCGTCGCTTTTTTAACCAAAAAATAGCTGAACCAATCGGTCTTGAACTTGATCCATCCTCCGACAAAATGTGGGTTTCCAGCCTTGCAGATGACATTATTTACAACGTGGATCTGAAAGCACACACAATTCTGAAACGATACAGAACTCGTGTTAGAGGGCTTGCGGGGCTATCTTCTGTAGAAAAAAACCGAGTTGCAATTGTCGATTTCAACAATAAGGCGTATGTTGCTACGTTCGGTGTAACTGAGGTGGTTCGTGAAACAATTAATAGAGAAATTCTAGAGAAACCCTCTTCTATTCTTTATGAACCGATTTCTGGAATCATTCTTGTTACAGAATTAAAAGACAACGCCGTATCCATTTTTATGGATGAAAAGGAAACTAAATAAAGGAAGAAGAAAATGAATTGGAAAAACATCATTGCTTGTTTGGGACTCGTTGGAGTTATCACTTCTGGTTGTAAGTCGGCTGAACCTGTAAAAGCTGAAGACACAAAAACGCCCGAAATGACTGCGGTTGCAGAAGAAAAAGCAGAACAGACACCATGTACAACGGAAAAGACGGCTGAAGCTCCGTGTAGTACAGAAAAGGTATCTGAACTGCCGTGCGCATCTTCGGATACGCCGAACGTGACACCTCCGCCGCTTACCATGAAAGAAGAGAAAAAACCTAAAACCATCTGGGCAAACTCATTTCTTTGGATGGAAGCGCCAAAGCTGGAAGTGAATCAGTGGCTTTCTGAAAAACCCGAAACCAAAGGCAAATACATTCTTCTTGAGTTCTGGAATACTTGGTGTCCGCCATGTCGCAGATCTCTTGCAAAGATCAATAAGATTCAAGAAAAGTTCGGCGATGAACTTACAGTGATTGCCCTAACTGATGAGCCGGAAAGTAAAATCAAAGAGATGGTGACAAAATACAAAAACGTCGAGTATCCTAAAACTGCATTAGCTATTGATACCAAAACAAAAGCAGCTTTTGGTGTGCGTGGCGTACCACATGTAGTAATTATCGAACCGGAACAGGGCTGTGTAGTCTGGGAAGGGTTCCCATTCCTCGACGGTTATGAGCTAACTGATGAAAAGATCGAAAAAATCCTAGCAGTCGGCCGTAAAAAATAATAAATAAAAAAGCCCGCGCAGCGTGGCGAACTATTAATAGCCTCGGGTGAAGAAAACTTGTTTTCGTAACCCGTGGATTTTGTAGATTATTTACAGTTGAGTGCCCGCAGGGTACGGCACTAAGCTACGCAAAATTAGCAAGAATGAAAAAAGCCTTCCAAGAACGGAAGGCTTTTTTAGTATAAACTTAAACCTGAATCTGTGATGGATTTTAAGTGATAAGATTTAAGGCATGAGCAAACGTACTGTAGAAGTCTACTGTAGTGAGCTTATAACGAAAAAGATTATCGCTTAAAATTCACCTGAAAGGCTTTTTAAATTAAATTGTAATTCCACCCAATTGGTGAACATATAAAAATTAATCCTGAGCAAAGACTAAGCTCAAACCATAAACAATCGGTCACGGATTCAGGTAAATGTAATTGTGAATTACATTACGCGTTCAACAACGATTGTTGGATCAACGCGATCTCTTAGCGCAGCTTCAACACCGTTTTTAAGAGTCATTGTAGAGTGAGGACATGCACCACACGCGCCTTGCAGACGCACTTTTACCACATTGCCTTCAATTGCTACAATTTCCATATCGCCACCGTCGTTTTGTAGAAAAACGCGCAGCTCTTCACATACTTCACGAATTTGAGTTTCCATAATGCTATCCTTATAGTGTTATTTTTGTGATGCGTTAAAATAATAGACTGTTTAGTTATTACTCACCAAATTGGTGAACTTTTACAAATTTTTGAATAAATAACCATAATCGAACCCATTTATAACTGGCACTTATTGCAAATAACAGGGAATAATTTAGCTTAATACGTGAATTAATAAGGAGAAATATTACATGTCGAAGCAATCAAAACTACTAAAGATTTTCAGAACCGGAATCTTTGCCACGCTCTTTTTTCTAATCTGTAGCGTCCTGCTTCCAATGCTCGGATTTGTTCACGAAAAAGGTTTTATTTCACTCGCTTCGACATTCATGACAAGTTTTTCGCTGACCGTTTACCTGTTTCGACTTTCCCATAGACGCCACAAAATTCGTCGTATTATTCGTTACTCACTATTCATGGCAACAATTCTTCTAGTGGGTGCATCAGCCGCAATTGCGCCAACGCTTAGTCAAGAAACTCTACAGGGAAGCAAGCTGCCGATTCTTTCAGTAGTTGCTACCGTACTGATTTTTTTATTGTCAGTTTCAAAATCAATCTCACTAATGCGTCTGAAAAACGCTCACCGAGTGTTTGCGATTTTAAGTCAAATCACACTAGGGATAATGATTCTGATCATGTCCTTCTCGTTCATCAACCTTCTACTTGCCCCCGCCGGATCAGTCGCCGATCTCGGTTCATTAGTGATGCTGTTCTTCATGTTTTCAGTTATCGCCCTAGTGCAACTTTCAATCCTATTCCTCCTCTACCTCTTCTAAAAAGAGTATAAAACTCTCTGAACTCGTCGAAGTTTTGGATTACTCGCTACTATAGGATATCGTTAATATTTTTGATGAAAATCATCGTTGTCGCGATAAGAGCTCCCAATACCCAACCACGCGAAGGCCATGACACTTTCTCTTTATCTGTAAAATACGCATACCAACTGATGATAAATGTCTCTGCCGATCCAGGCAAAGCATCTAAAACCATTTTGCCCCCATTCAAAGGTTGTGTCATACCCATGTTTAAGTAAGAAAGAATGAGAAGCGCAAAAATCATATAGCTCTTTTTCTTGTTGGGATAAAAACAAATTAAAGCAACGAACACATTTAAGATTAAAAAGTAAACTACGTATCTCATTTGATTCCCTTCTTATTCAACTCTCCAGTATTAGACCCCTGGTCAACTCTAGACCGCAAAATTTCGAGAATTTGTTCCTGATTCGTATTACCTTTCAACTTGCTCTCACCATAACTTATCTCGAATTTTTTTGTGGGTTTGATATCATTTGATGTTGAAGTGATCGTTTTTTCTTCTTTGTCTACAACTTTAATACTGCCTATAATTATTGACGCTTTTGGGTTGTTTTTTATAAAACGTTCAGGTTGGTCATCAGTTGATGATGGAGGAGTAAATGGCGTTCCAATAGGCTTTGACATAATATAAAAAATTGGTAACAGTTCATCCTTTACAACACTTTTTTCAAAGACACCCCAACTTTGACTTTGTTCAAGCTTAAACTCATCTTCAGAGGGAAACCATGTAGATACACCAAATGCTGATCCAAACGTAATTTCGCAACCCTCATTTTTCCCTCTCAGCGGCAAAGTTGACCGATCAACGATATGAACTGCAAATTCTCCTTTGCCAACTGTTTTGGACTCTTTGTAAATAGTACATCCTCCACCTGGTGTCGCACTGAGTTTTCCGCCTTTATAGCATCGTAGTTCTAATCCACTTTGAGTAGTTTTCTCATTTGAATAAAATTCTCCTTTGTAAGAACTGATTCCAAGTGCCTTGCTAATATGTGTACAGTTGTCAGATTCAATTTTGCAATAGTCTTTTAATGACTCTTCTGCGTTCTCTACTTTTTCAGTTTGTTGTGGTGCACATGCTGTGATTAAAGTAATTAAGCTCAATGCAAAATATTGTTTCATGACTGTTCCTTTGATAAAGTGGTAATTAATTTAGATTAAATATATTCGATATGTTGAACGTAACTCCCTTTCTGCTTTATACAAACAAAAAAAATCACCCACGACTTGTGAGTGATTTTTCTTAAAACGTCAAGAGAGAATCGTTTCTGTTTATTTGTTTAAAATGATTGTATTGATTTTGCTGATTGACTCCGAATAGGCTGGATCTACCTGAGCCGCCGCCAATCCCTCCAACGCACTTGCCAGATCAGAAAGCGAATTCTGAATCTCTTTTCTAACCGATGTCGGCGTATAGTCAAGTTTTGAGGTTGACTCCTCAAACTTATCCGCCTTAATGGCCTTAAAACTGTTCACTTTACTCTGCAACTCACCGATCCAGAATGACAGTTCAGGCAGTTGAATCAACTCATCCGCAATCTTATCCGCCGCCAAATCCTCAAGCAGCGCATCCAGATAAGTCGTCTCTTTGTTCATAGCTGCATTACGAAGTGAACCAAGTCCGAATTTCTTCATGATGTGCAGCACAGTGTCGGCCGCAGCTTTTTTATTCGCATCGGAACACTTGGTATAAGAAATCACATAATGACTCATACCCGCATGTGCCAAATCACGAAGCCGATCAGCCTCGTACACCTGCTGAGTAAACTGACTGCCTTTATCGCTCACCAAAGCAGACTGCATCTTGGTCACACCTGCACTCAACTCATCGGTTTTCATCTTCAAAGTCGTTGTAATTGGCGCGTAAGAACTCACCACCCCGTCGATTTCGATAACCGCGTTTGCAAAGTTGCCGTTATCCATGTTATAAAGTTCTGATAATTTTACTTTTTCCATCGTTTCCTCCATACCTTCTCTCTTGACCACATAAAAATGTTCAGTTTTAATTGAGGCAATAAGTTGAAACAGATAAAAGCATCCAAAAACACCAACCCAACATATTGGAAAACGTAAAAGTGTCCAAAAACACCAACTCAACAAATTGGAAAACGTAAAAGTGCCCAAAAACGCCAACTCAACAAATTGGAAAACGTAAAAGTGTCCAAAAACGCCAACTCAACAAATTGGAAAACGTCATGGTGGATAAAAATGCAGATTCAAGGAAATTGGAAGCAATAAACAGGTCCATTTTCATACGAATCAACAAATTTGAACAGACTGCAATCATTCAAAAAACAGCGCCGAACCCCCATCGCCGGAGTTTGAGCATCTATTCAACTTAAAGCCGTTCATTAAAATGGATGGAAATATTAGAAAAGCCACAACGAAAAATCAAAATCGCCCAAAAACTACCTATTTAAACTTTTAGGACTGTGCCAACATGCAGACTGGTGCGCATCCCGCTTTAAACCATGTAGAATAATTATTCAGTCACTTTGAAAAAGCAACTAAGATGAGTAAGCCTTTCAGACTGATTCTTTTTCGGTTTGCTCAGACTGAATTATTAAACTTTTCCAATTAGTAATCATGTACCAAATGATAGTAACAGAAGTTAACCATAGAAAACTGTTCCATCCGATATGATAACCATATTGCTCCATATAAAATTTTACATTATCTAGTCTATAGTTTTGAAACAGGTTATAGAAAATTGTATACATTGCAGAGCTTATCACGAAAGTATTGATTATTGACTCTATGACTATGCTCCAATATAACACTAACTTCTTGCTAAGAAGGAACGATACTAATATCAGCACCGTTAGAGCGAGTCTAGTAAACATATAAAAATGTGCATACGTGTTTACCGAATTGGAATAAAAGAAGTCCCAGATTGTTTGTCCTCCACCTACCAACAATACAAGAAAATAGAACCCTACAATTAATACAATAGGTTGTGTGTTGTGCTTCATTATGTTTCTCCATAATAATTAAAAGTAGCTAGCAAAATTAGTACAACATATTGAAGATAATGACCTTTCTGTTTTATACAAACAAAAAAAGGCGCCCGTGATGGATGCCTTTATATATTTTTAGGGGCTTGCCTTAATGTGCTGATTCGGGCTCCTTTGCGCACTATCCGTGTTCGAGTTGTGAAAAGTGGGAATTGGATATTGCAGAGTTACATTTTTGCCGTAGAATATCACGTACCATATTTTTGTATCAAAGGTAAAAGTAAAATGAGCTATAAACTATTTCATATTAACAGCTGGGGTCAAATTTGTACTCAAAGTGGAGATTTGTATTTAGAAGGGTCGACATCTAAAACAGAATTCTTCTTTGAAAGTCTAGAAGATGTACAAATATATGCGAAAGGTTTTACGAATAGGCATAAAAACTTGGGCTGTTTAATCATTAATCAATCTAACAACTCAGAAGAGTATATTTATCATGATGAGAGTCACCTTAATGCTCTGCACAAGTATAATGCCTCAATAAAAAAAGATAGACGACAGAGCATAATAATTTGTACTACATTTTGGCTTTTTTTTATTCTAAATATAGTGCTGAGTATAATTCTGGCGGTAAATGTTGCTAAAGAGATTTAACAGATAGGGGGAAATCATGTCGTTCACAAAATCATTTTTAATGATGTCATTTATTACTACTGTGGCTTTTGGGATTTCTAATGAGAAGCGGGAGTTTGCCCGGGAGTTGATGCCGAGTTTGAAGAAATTGGTGCCGCTTCATAAGCGGATGGAAACGCCGAGACGGGGAGAGTGGTTGGCGGAACATCCGGAAGAGGGGCAGACTTTTAAGGAGTATTTGAACTGTAATCCTGTGCTACCGACGAAAACTCGTGATAAGATTTATCTGTTACCAATTGGTAAACTGGAAGGTCGATATAACAAGCTGGTTTCTGACACATCGACCTATCTACGGATGTTTTACAATTTGGAGACAAAGCTTTTAAAATCGATTTCGCCAAGTCTGATTCCGAAAAAGGCGCGTCGTGAAAATTCGTATGGGACACAGCTTTTATCTACTTATATTTTGAATGATATTCTCGTGCCGCGACTTCCTGATGACGCCGCCTGTATTATTGCGCTTTCGAAATATGACCTTTGGCCGGGGAAAGATTGGAACTTTGTATTCGGTCAGGCGAATACACGTAAACGCGTCGGCGTCTGGTCGCTGAAACGGTTCGGTGTGGATGATAAGAATGTGGACTATAAAACGGTTTTGAAAAGGACTGTGAAGACGGCGGCACATGAGATTGGGCACATGTTTACGATGCGACACTGCAAGGCGTTCGAATGTTTGATGAATGGCAGTAATAGCTTGTATGAATCGGAAGGTCGGCCGCTTTATATGTGCCCGCATTGCCTCGGCAAATTGATGCTTCTGACAAATCGAAATCTTAAAATGCACCTTCAATTTATGCAGATGCATACAAAGACGTTGAAGTTTGAAACCACATCCGATTTCTACAAGCGAAGCTTGAATTTACTATTCCCTGAGAAAGCTGTGCCGTCTTCATTATAAAGAGGATGATTCTTTACAGTGTTAGACAACGCTCCTCTAATGTTTAGCTACAGTTCAACAATGGTTTAACTATTGTTTTAGGCAAAATGGTGACATGTAGTTGTGATGTCGGTGAATTAGTCGTAGACTAAGAAGTACATTTAAACTAGAGGCCGCAAATGAGTTATTGTGAAGTTGTTGAAGAGGTTGAAGGATTTTATAAAATCGTCAAATTGATGCCGCTGCGTAAAACCGAAGGGGTTCTTTTCGATGCCATACCGATTTCAGTTTTCGGTAAAATCGATGCGATTGATCGGGTTGTTCACGATTCCGGAGCAATTTCTCCTGGACGCGTTGGTGACGTAAAACGTCCATGGTATATGCACCCGTGTCAGGGTGATCATTTGATGGTTCTTCGCGGCAAACGCGTGGTTGAACTTTACTCCCAAAAATACGGTGAAATTCTTAAATTCGAAATCACTCCCGATTATGTAAAAAAGAGCGGTGAAGTGATTTTTGAAGGTCAGGCAATTGTTTGTTGGGCTCGTAACGTGTTTCATCGTGTGGAAAGTTCACAGAAAGACGGTTCATATTCGTTCAATTTCGCGGTGCATTTCGACGGTTTCGACATCGCCACCAATTTCAATATTTATGATCTCAATACCGAAACGGGTGAATTCAGAGAAATT
This sequence comes from Lentisphaeria bacterium UBA2565, assembly GCA_002340265.1. Lineage (GTDB taxonomy): Bacteria > Verrucomicrobiota > Lentisphaeria > UBA2565 > UBA2565 > UBA2565. Next base: position 9,930 of record DDLT01000145.1, read on the forward strand.
CGCCGCGGGGAGCTGGATCAATAGTTTTTTGAGTGGGCTGTGAGCGGTAAGCAGTGTACGGTTGTTTATCACTGAATGCTTCTTTTTTACTTATACTACCTTGTACGTGTCATTTAACTCTCTATTTTGCGCAAGTTGAATAAAATAACGCTGAAAATAGTGAGTTAAAATTATGGAAATGAGTGCACAATGCCTTATCGAGGCGATTCAGGGCGAAAGCAATGCGGTTGTGATGTACAACAGCTTTGCCGAGCAGGCTCTGAAAGAAAATCTGCCGAATATATCAAAACTGTTTCGAATGCTTGCCTGCGCGGAACAAATTCACATCAAAAATCATAAAAGTGCTCTGGGTCCGGATTATACGATTCCAGAAGCTTCAGAGGAACTGAATATTCTGTCGACTGAGAAGAATATTGCTCAGGCGATTGCGGGTGAAGAGTTTGAATGTAAGACGATGTACCCGAATTTCTTTAAGAAGATTAAGAAAGAGTTTCCGGCGGTGTATGCAAAAGTGGCGATGCTTTCGATGGAATGGTCATCTAAAGTTGAGGCACGTCATGCGAAACAGTTGACGCGTGCTTTGGAGCGTGTGAAGGCCGGAGAGGATTTGCCTTTGGACAATTTTTATCTTTGTCGTGTATGTGGCAATATTGAAGTTGGTAAGCCGGAGAAGGAGTGTGATATCTGCGGTCATGATGCACGCTTCTTTATTGATATGGATCGTACGCTAAAACCAGATGTGGAGGTGAATTAAATGAGTCAGCCATATAGTGACAAGTTTCACCTTCAAGGCGGCGAGCTGATTCGTCAGGTGACGTTTGGAATGAATGACGGCGTTGTCAGCATTTTTGCGCTTCTTGCCGGACTTGCCGGTGCATCGCAGTCACCGGAAACGATTTTAATTACACTTCTTGCTGCTTCCGTGGCGGGGGCGCTTTCGATGGCGGCCGGCGAGTTTATCA
>DDLT01000249.1 GCA_002340265.1 Lentisphaeria bacterium UBA2565
CCGTTGATGATGTTCATCATTGGTACTGGAAGAGTTTTCGCAGAAGTACCACCGATGTAACGGTATAGAGGCATTCCAAGCTCGTTAGCAGCAGCTTTAGCAACAGCTAGAGATACACCTAGCATTGCGTTAGCACCAAGTTTGCTTTTGTTTTTTGTACCGTCAAGTTCGATCATTGCAGCGTCAAGACCTTCCTGATCGAAAGCGTCCATACCTTCAACAGCTGGAAAGATAACGTTGTTTACGTTCTCAACAGCTTTAACAACACCTTTACCTAGGTAACGATCTTTGTCGCCATCGCGAAGCTCGATTGCTTCGTGCTCACCTGTAGAAGCTCCAGATGGAACACCAGCGCGGCCAACCGCACCAGATTCTAGAACTACTTCAACTTCAACTGTTGGATTACCACGTGAATCCAGGATCTCTCTTGCAACTACATCATAAATAGCGCTCATTGTATCATCCTTGTTATAGGTTTTATGTTCTTACCAGTCTCAAAACTTCAGTTAAATTTTATCAAACTGGTAATTTTATGTGTTTTTCAACGGTGGAAAAATAGCAAGTTTATCTATTTTTTCACTTTTAAATTACAAAACTTTCTTAAATTTTTACAACTGTTTGCTCAATTGGCTCAGTCGACGTGCTTAATCGGGCAATATCGTAGAAGGTGACATATGCCATGAAGCTAAGAAGTAGCACTACAAATGTAGTTTCGATTGCTCGCATCAGTTTAATCGGCAATTTGCGCATCATTACAATTTCCAAAGACGCAAAAGTGATGTGCCCTCCGTCCAGAACTGGCAACGGTAACAGATTCATAATCGCCAGAGAAAACGAAATAAACACAACTAGTTCAAGACCGTAAAGAAAGCCCATCGACACTTTGATTCCAAGTGCGCGAACAATTCCAACCGGACCACTCATGTGCTTTGCTTTTACTTTTGAGCCTTTTGCAGTCAATGCTTTAACAGTACGCCAAGTTCGGCTCAACACGTTTTCAAGTTGCTGAAAAGGAGTCGGATGCATTTTGATATATTTTACGCTTGGCGAAACTGCCGTACCAATCTTATACTTTTTCGCATCAGACGAGTTATCCACGATTGGAGTCAAACTCAAGCTTTTCTTAGCTCCCTCACGAAGGAAGTCTAAATTAATAGATTTGCCCTCACCAAGCTTCACACTGCTATAAAATTCAGAATAGTTAAAGTCTTTGCCATTCAACTTTGTCAACACATCGCCTTGCTGAATTGTAGGACTCCACTCCAGATTATCTTCAACAGATTTAACAGTGTAAGTACCTTCTTCAGAAATAGTCAATTCGAGTCCGACTTTATAAGACACTACTTTATCAGGCGTGATAACAATACTTAAAGTATCATCACCACGAAGCACCTCTAAATTGCATGCTTTTCCTTCCGAGTTGTTAATCTTATCAACAAATTGACTATAACTAGTAATCTTTTGTTTATTAAACGCTAGAATTTTGTCACGACTCTTCAGTCCAGCTTTTGCTGCAGCAGAGCCTTCTTGAACATTGCTTATCATTGTCCCCGTCGCCAGTTTAAAGCGAGGAGCCGCCAAACCTTCAAAACGTGGATCTGAACTCTCTTCAAGCGGATAGCTAATCTCGTACGACTTACCTGCTCGTTTAACAGAAAGCGTGACATTTTCACCATTTGTCAAAATGATATTTTGAAGTACATCCTCGTAACCATTAGTGAATGTTTCACCATTAATCGCAAAGATCTCATCTCCGGCAGTCAATCCAGCTTTCGCCTCCGGACTTTCCGCTTCAACAGAATCGACGGTCACACTTGAAACAGGCTCAGGCTTCTCAATTCCAACCATCCAAATTACGGAACCGAGCGCAAAGCCGAAAAGAATATTAAAAAGCGGACCGGCAAAAGCCGTCAGCATGCGATCAATCGGTTTCACAGCCGGAAGTTGATTACCTTTTGAATCCTTCCACTCTTCAGCCGTTTCAAGCTGTGGAAGTTCCACATATCCGCCAAACGGCAACAGACTAACCTTATAGCGAACACCTTTATAGGTGAATCCCCAAAGTTCTTTTCCAAAACCAATTGAAAATGACTCTACATGCAGACCACGCCAAAGCGCTACAATAAGATGTCCGAATTCGTGAATAAACACACAGAATCCGAAGAAAAACACGACAAACGCCCCAATCCCGACATACCTCAAAATTTCCACTATCAATTACTCCGTAATTAGTTATCAGTTAACAGTAAGCAGTTATCATAAAAATATAACGCAATCTGTTTTCTATTCTGGTAGTTTTTTTTATTGCAAATAAAACCCATCCAATCTCATCAGCATCGTTATAATGGCTTTTAAATGCGTCTATTTCTTTGGGAAAGGTATACCTTCCAGCTGCTAACTGATTACTGTTAATTGCTGACTCGTGGTAACACCACGACAAACTCGCCTTTCCACTTTTTATCTTTGTACTGCTTTACAAAATCGCCCGCTTTCATTCGAATGCGTTCTTCATGAAGTTTAGTCGCTTCACGGATGATTACCACAGCCTGCTCATCACCGCAGACAGTTGCAATATCTGACACCAATTTGTTAATTCGATGCACAGATTCAAATATAATCGCCGTTTCTCCAGCCTCCTTTAAATCGTTCAGCTGACGCTGACGTTTTGCGGATTTAGGAGCTAAAAAACCGACAAATGTAAAACGATCCACTGGGACTCCAGCTGCTGCAACAGCAAAAGTCGTAGCTGAAACTCCCGGAATAATCTCCGGTTCGATGCCAACCGCAATTGCTGCACGTGCAATCAAAAAACCAGGATCCGCCACACAAGGCATCCCGGCATCCGTGACCAGAGCTATATTTGTTCCAGATTGAAGTTTTTCAATCAATTCGTCAGTCTTTTTGTGTTCATTATGTGAATGATAACTGATGACGTGAGCAGAAACCTCATAATGCGCCATCAGTTTCTTTGCACGGCGAGTATCTTCAGCGGCAATGAGATCGACCGATTTAAGCACCTCGACGGCACGATAAGTCATATCGCCGAGGTTACCGATTGGCGTCGCCACAAGATATAGTTTCCCAGAACACATTATTCAACGTCACCAATTTCCTGTGAAATACGCATAGAACAGAACTTTTCACCACACATTGTACAGAAATGTTCATCGGTGTTTGTCATACCATCACAGCTCTCTGGCTGAGGGTCATTCGCCTTTGCTGCCGATGACGGATCTTGAGATTCACGAATAGCCTCTGCACGGAAAGCACGCGCTTTGTCCGGATCCATTGACAGATCAAATTGTTGCTTCCAGTCAAACTCTACACGAGCCTTGGAAATCGCATCATCGCGATCACGCGCATGAGGGCGTTTCAACGCCACATCCGCCGCATGTGCAGCAATTTTATAAGCAATCACACCGTCACGAACGTCGCGAGCATTTGGAAGACCAATATGCTCTTTTGGTGTCACATAACAAAGCATTGCAGCACCATGGAACGCCCCCATAGTTGCACCAATTGCAGAAGTGATATGATCATAGCCCGGTGCACAGTCAGTCACAACAGGACCTAAGATGTAGAATGGTGCATCATCACAGAGCTCGATTTCTTTTTCCATGTTCATCTGAATTTCATCAAAAGGAACATGTCCTGGACCTTCAACCATCGCCTGAACTCCGGCTTCTCGGCTTCGTTTAACCAATTCACCTAGGACTTCAAGTTCGGCAAACTGAGCCTCATCCGAAGCGTCTTTCAGACAGCCAGGACGCATACCATCGCCAAGAGAAAGCGTTACATCGTGTTCTGCACAAATTTCAAGAATTTTATCAAAAGCGGTATAAACAGGATTTTCCTTGTTATGAAGCGCCATCCATTTCGCCATGATTGAACCACCGCGAGACACAATTCCCATAAGGCGTTTCTTTGCATAAGGGATGTGCTTTTTCAGAAGACCTGCGTGAATTGTAATGTAATCAACCCCCTGCTCTGCTTGAAGACGAATCACATCAATCAACATCTCCTCTGTGATATCCATCGGATCTTCAACCTGATTCAACACGTGGTAAATCGGAACTGTTCCGATTGGAACCGGGCTGTTTTCAATCATCGCTTCACGAATTTCATTAATTCGCTCACCGGTACTCAGATCCATCACTGTATCAGAACCGTACTTGATTGCCTGAGAAAGCTTCTCAAGTTCCTCTTCAATACCACTTGACGTTGGGGAGTTACCAATATTTGCATTCACCTTTGTGCGAAGTGCACGACCAATCCCCATCGGGACAAGGTTTTTATGGTTCTTATTTGCTGGAATTACAATGTGACCCAACGCCACTTTTTTCATAATAAATTCAGGTTCTAGAAACTCTACTTCTGCAACCTTCTTCATTTCAGGAGTCATAATCCCTTTACGGGCTGACTGAATTTGTGTCAAAAATGCCATACAATCCTTCTTTATATATTTTGACGTCACCTAGTTCTTCATAGGATGACCTACATGCATAACTGCAATTTTATTTCAGTATTAATTATTTTCAGCTTTTTTCTTCTTTCTTTCACGAAGATTTTCAATCATATCACGTGGATTCAACTGCTTATAGTTATTTTCAGAGGCATCCGCAATCTCATCTGCAAGCGTTTTTGGAAACGGTCTCTTAATCATAATATATTCTACAGAACGCGGAGTAGCCGAAACTCTCCACCATGTGACAGGTTTCCCATCAATAAGTATCGCCACCGCACGGCCGTTATTCATTGCCGAAATTGACTGCCAGCGAATCTGTGCATGCTTATCAAGGTAAACTTTAAGAAAACTTGTACCGTCATTCTGTGGAACTGTTTCAATTTTGGGGAATCGTTCTGAATCAATGAGGCAAAGCCTTTCGAGTGTCACCTCGGTTCCAGCCTTGGACTTCACAACCATGTTCATCGAATCTGAACGACCTTTTCCAGCCATCGCATGCAAAGACACCTTCTTTTCAACCGGTTTCTCATCCTCGTCATTCCAAAAGTCAAAAGACATGCAACCTTGCAGCAACATTACAGTTGCAGTCAAAGTCACCATATTAGCTATTTTTCTATAGTATTTTGTCAAAAACATTTTAATCTAAATCCACCAAGTTAATCAAATTCATTTATTAAGAATCAAAATATGCGTTGTAATTTAATGACACTTTCAAAAAAACATACTCCAATGCTCAAAAAAGCAGGAGTTTTTACATTAATTGAAATTCTTGTTTCAATCACCATCCTTGCAATCGGGCTTGGCACAATCTTTTTGCTAGTCGGCGGTTCCGGACAAAAACTTAACACAGCACAGATACGCTGGGCGCGACAACACCTGCTCAACAACGCCTGCGAATACTTTCTTCTAGTCGGACACGAACAGTCATTCCCACAGGATATGTTGCCGGAAGGCTATCGTATTACCTGTGATTTTGAAATTTATGAAGATATACCGGATGGTTCAAATGCACTCGACGCACCGACCTTTGCCTTCGAAAATCCGATAAACGGCTGGTATCTGGGTGTCTACACAGTCAAACTTTTTGATCAGTCAGGAGAAATCGGAGAACAGAAAGTTGAAAAAATTGTTAGAGAAGAGGATTAAGATGAAGCAGATAAAACCATTTACACTTCTAGAAGTACTTGTCAGTACCCTTCTTCTTTCGATGATGATTACCGCACTGTTTATGATTTCATCAAACCTGAACAAACGCTGGCAACTCAGCTCTAATGTAGCAAATGAGTTTTCCGAAGTCATGCACATCGAACGCGTGTTGGATAACTCAATTCCAAACGCCATTCCATTTGTCTGGCGTGATCAGGAAGAGTTTCGTAAACGATTAAATACCTTTATCGGGGAATCCGATCAGATTTCATTCTGCTATCTTCACCGTCTAAACAATTTGGAAGAAGGTGCCATCAGATTTATCGGATTACGATTGGAAGATGAAGAACTGGTAGCCTATCACAAAATCCGTCCGTGGGTTAATCTTGAAGAGCTGAATTCCGATGAGGAGATTGAACGCAATGTAATTGCTCAAAACATCCGTTCTATCGAGTTTCAGTATGCAATATCAGATTATGAACTGGGAACAGAAGAAATTCTCTGGGAAGATGAATGGGACAATGAAGATGAACAGCGCTTTGATATTCCACTAGCAATCCGTATGGATATTGAATGGAATGATGACCGTGCCGAATCCTTCCTATACCGAACAGCCGGCAACAGCCGTTACCAACGTTGGGGAAGCTGGAGTCCTACAAAACAAGGAGGAGGCACTGGTGGAGACGGAGATAGCACTGAAGAACTTCCAGGCCAGCCACTCCCAGGTAAGCCCCAAAATTGCTTCATTGGATCAACGTTAGTGCCAACTCCAGTAGGCTATACTCAAATAGACAATATTGAAGTAGGTGATCCTGTTTTCGGATTTGAAAACGGCTCAAGCTGTGTCAATACAACCCGCAAGGTTTCAACTCATCCAGTAACCAATATCAAAATGTATAAAATAAGAACTAAATCAGAAACAATTACAGTGACATACAATCACTTTTTCAAAACAAAAGATGGAAAAATCCAAGCAGAAGATATTAAGACTGGAACAAACCTATTATGTCTTGACAATAAAGAGGTTAGAATATCATCTGTGGAAAGTTTTCATTACACAGGGAAGGTATATAATATACTAGTAAGAAAAGGTTCTAAATACAGTGTTGGCATAGAAGGAATTGTGGTTTATCACTAGTCAAAAAGTAAACTAGTTCTAACAAAAAAGTCCCAGTTAAACAACCGGGACTTTTTTATTGGTTAAGTTCCAGTTAAGGGAATCACAAATGATTATCTTGGTTGAATTGGAACAGTCTCGTAGAGACGAAAGCTTTGTAGAACTGTTGGTAGAAATTTAATTGAGCGCTGTAGGTGCGACATCTTTTGAATTCAGGTGTCGCACCTACGGTGCTTGACCCGTTGTTTTGTGTTTCCATCTACAAAGATATCGATCCTACGGATCTATTTTAGGGATATAAGAATAATCAAAGATATCGATCCTACGGTGCAACTTTAGGGAACAACAACCTTTAGCTTGTACATTATAGAATAATCAGGAAACCTAATCGACTACAACGGCATTGCGTCCGCTGATTTTGGCTTTATAGAGGGCTTTGTCAGCCATCTCTATGAACTCTTTTTGCGTTAAGCCATCTGTCGAGCTCAACGTCGCGACTCCCAAGCTGATAGTTACATGCCCGTAAGATTCGGATTTTGCGTGAGGAATGCGGCTGTTATCAACGGCTTTCCTAAGCTTTTCTGCAATTGCTTTGGCGCCGGATCGGTTGGTTCCCGGCAGAAGTATCACAAACTCCTCGCCACCATATCTTGCGACTAAGTCTTCAGCACGCTTTACACTGTTTTTCAGAATTGCAGCTACACGTCTAAGTGTATCATCTCCTTTGGCATGCCCATAAGTATCATTATAGAGTTTGAAGTAGTCTATGTCACAGAAGATGAGAGAAAGGTCCTTCTTGGATTTATTCAGAGAGTTCCATTCACGGTTAATAGCAGCGTCAAATGAACGACGACTCACAACTTTAGTTAAATCATCATATTTAACCAGTTTTCTCAGTTTAATATTGTCAGTCTGAAGAGCCTGCTTGTCTGCTGAAACTTTGTTTAACACACGGTCAAATGAGCCGACCAAGCCTTTTATTTCCTCGGGAAGTTGAATATTGATGATTCTATGATCATCGAAGTTTAGTTCTTTTTCCAACGAGGATGCATAAGTGGAAAGAATTGAGATTGGGCGAACAATAAAAAATTGCAGAGAAAAACTTACAATCAGAACAATAATTATACTTATTATCAGTGAAACCATTAAAGACACATTAATAATTTCACTCCCCCTTGATAAAGAGACTCGGAACTGTTTGATTACAGAGATAAAAAGCGGTTTGCCTTCTATATCAGTCCATAAATCATGAATATATACGCGGTCTTTCTGACTTCTGTCAACGTAGTAGGTATTTTCACCAGACTGAACCTTTTCAATATAATTGATAAACTTATAAAGTCCCTGCCCTTTTGTCTTGGTGATTCTACGAAAGGATACAGAACTGTTGAACTGTGGGTCAAACTTTATTTTATCAAAGTCAAAGTAGCGTGCCAAACTTAGGCGTCCCGTGATCTCTCCAGTCGCTGATTTGATTGGTGAAGAAACTAGAATAAACGGAAGGTTGTCGACAACAATCAAACCACTCAAAACAACATCGTTAAGCTGTGAAAATTCGTTTTCAAACTTAGCAACAAGAAGAGATTTAAACGTCGACTCCTGAACAGATATTTTTTCAGGTAAATTGAAGTTAGAGCTAAAAAGACCGTGTTCACCATCCGCAATGGTCATGAAATTATAAAGGTTTCCGCTTTTCAAAAGTGACTCAGGGCGGGAGGATAAAGCACTACAGGAGGTGAGATTAGATAGGAACTTCAAAGACATCTCATACTCACGGCGTAGAATATCACCGGAAAGTCTTATCTCTTCTGTTTCCACATCGATAAAACCATCTCTGACTACATTCCCGTCGATTTTATACTTTATAAATAAAAGTAAAACCGAACTGATAAATACGGTAAGTAAAATTTTAATCTTAGCAGTCATTGTAAATGTCCCTGAAATTATGATTTACAATTGAAACTCCGACCTTTTAACGACACGAACTCTAATATAACTCTAAAAATGGATTAATGAAATCAGTCTGCCATTGCGACCCAGTTGCTGATTTCATCACTTGGATAGGCCATCCCTAAAAGTTCTTCCGCCCAGAATTCCCCTGCATCAGCCAGTTTCTTCAACATTCGAAGGGCAATAACTTGAACAACGGGAACGTCAGACCAAAGGGTATTATTCAAACAACGCCAATGATTAGAGTCTACACGTTTAGGATTTTCCAGCTGTTCTTTGCAGGTTTCACAGATAAAGATACAATCATCGATGTGCGGTTCCACTTCCACCGGAGGCACCTCAAAAATAGATAGTTTTACGTTTGTAGCCTCACACAGTTCACACTTTGCCCCTGAACGCCTTACAAGATCCTTTGCGTATCTTGATAGCGTCATCAACCTCTCCTGATTTTTTTCATAACCTTTTGCCATACAATCCCTTTGCCCTTGTTTTGAATAATAGTTTAAGGTACCAAGTAATAGTCCAAAGTCAACAACTGTTTCATTTTTGAAACGAATGTCGCAATTTTGAACTCCATTAAATAAAAAAAATGCGTTACTGAATCGTTCAGTAACGCATGTAAAAATAAACTATTCAGTCTTTAACTGAACATTGACTTCACCTTATCGAAGAAACCGCTTTTTTCCGGCATGTTATCATCGCCGCAAAGTTCTGCGAACTTCTCAAGAGCCTCTTTCTGTTCTTTTGAAAGGTTTTTAGGCACTTCCACTTTCAGGTGAATAAAATGATCGCCACGGCCACGACCGCGAACGGAAGGAATACCTTTCGCTTTTAGACGAAGCACCGCGCCAGTTTGAGTTCCTGGAGCCACTTTAATCTTCGTCACACCGCTGATAGTCGGTACCTCTACTTCACCGCCAAGCGCAGCCACAGTGAAACTAATTGGCACTTCACAGTGAACATGGTCTCCTTCACGCTCGAAAAGATCGTGTTCACGTACACGCATTACTACGTAAAGATCTCCGGCAGGCCCACCACGTAAACCGGCCTCACCTTCACCGGTCACTCTTAAACGAGAACCGTTATCTACACCGGCAGGAATATTGATCTTAATATCGTGTTTTTTCTGAACCTGGCCATTTCCACGACATTCACGACATGGACGTTCGATAACCTGACCAGTTCCGGAGCAAGACGGACAAGGCTGACGAACACTGAAAAATCCCTGAGAAACAGACACATAACCGCTTCCGTTACAGTGATGACAAGTGCGCTTAGATGTGCCGGGTTCACAGCCGTCACCTTTACAACGCTCACAGTTTGTCGCACGAGGGATAGTAATTGTCTTTTCTACACCGAAAACTGCCTCATCAAAAGTCAGTTCCAAGTCATAACGAAGGTCATTTCCCTGAACAGGTCCGTTACTGCGACGTCCACCGCCGCCTCCACCGAAGAAGCTGTCGAAAATTCCACC
>DDLT01000255.1 GCA_002340265.1 Lentisphaeria bacterium UBA2565
TGACTATTTTAATCATGAAATCGAGCAGGAACGTTTGGAAATTAAACTCTGTCCGGACATTGAGAAGGAGGAGATTCGTCACATTTACCGCAATAAAGGGTTTTCCGGTAAGCTTCTGGATGATGTGGTGGAACAGATTTGTGCGGATGAAGATCGCTGGGTTCGTGAAATGATTATCGATGAGTTGGGTACAACAGATCTGCATCATGAACTTGAGATTAAACCGTCATTTGTAATTTTCTTCGCCTTTCTTTTCGGTGCCTGTTTTCCGACACTTCCGTACCTCATTTTGAGTAAGTTTGATGTCTCAGGTCAGACAATCTTCATTATTTCTACAATTATTACGGTCGGCGGTCTTTTCACAGCCGGGGCACTGAAGAAGTTTGTGACTGGTGTGAATTGGTTGAAATCGGGATCGGAAATGCTTGCAGTCGGCATGTTCGCCTATGCAATCTCTTATGTAGTCGGCACATTTTTTAATGTGTAGGCACATCATTTAATGTAGGAAGTGAATAACGACACTATTTGTTAGAATTACGACGGTATCTGCCTGGGCGGATACCGTTTTTTTTATTAAAAACATGAGAAAATGAGTAGGCGCTGGCATAACCGAGTTCGTTGGCGATGGTTTCCAGAGGATGATCGGTGAAGCTCAGTAATTCCTTTGCTTTCTCCATTCTGATATTTGTCACCAATTCCATCGGTTTCAGTTGTAGATATAGCTCGGTAAGACGGAAAAGGTGCGGTGAAGAGACGTGCATCTCTTTTGCCAAATCATTCACTTTCCACTGAAAACCCGGATTCATTCGAATTTTTTCTCTGAGTTTAAAAAGTCGCTGGAGGTAATCGGATTCAACTGGTGATTTTATACTTGCAAATTCACGGCGAAGATAGCGAACAATCAGTTCAGCATGAAGGCTGCGTATCGCACTTTTTTCTTCTGATTCAGTTGTATAGGCTTTCACCGAATTGCAAATTTCCTGCCAGAATTTGGACTTATGAACCACAATGTCGTTGTGGCGAAAAATATCTTTCCCTGACTCAAAATCGATAAGAAAGTAAACTTCCCGATAACGTTCGAATCCCGCTTTTAATTCAATGCGGCGTGCCACATGTGATGCGACATAAACGAAATCACCCGGAGAAAGTTCGTAGTCCGCATGTTCGGTTTCAAGCTCTAACTCTCCCTCAGTAATCAATAGAATTACGGCATGGTAAGGCTTTTCAAATCCATTTCGCATCAACTTATATGGGGCAGGGTATTCAGTGATTCCACCACTTTGAATTCCCAGATTGATAAGTTTCTCTCCGCCCGAGAGCTTCAGATTCATAAATCGACAGCGTCCAATGTCACTTTTTGTGATAGAATCTGTTATTTTATTGATATTTTTCAGCATTAAGAACCTTTTATATAACTAAGTCTTCCAAGAATGAAAGTACTGGAAATGATGTGTTGTAATGGCGTTGGATAAACATTGGGTCACGAAGTTTAAATAGTTTGCCGGCAAGTCTGTCGGCAATCGGATAAATCATTCGCTCATACTCACAAAGTACTGCCGGGATTTTCTGAATGTTCCCAGTGGTTTGAAAATTTAAACAACCGCACTTGTTATGACATCGGTGCTCTAAAGCACAGCCTCTGCATTCTGATTTTGTCACTTCATTCATTTGAAATAGTTCACATTGACGCTTGTTTTGTAAACCTTTTTCTATGTTTCCTATTGTGTATGCGTCATGACCAACAAATTGCACACAAGGGTAAAAAGTTCCGTCTGAGCCAACTGAAATCTGGCGCACACCAAGCTGACAGGAGTTGGTTCTTTCACTGAAAATATGTGAAGCAATTCGTTTGTCGAATGGAGAAAAGTAAAACTTTTTTTCATTTCGATAGTTATTAAAATGCCATTCAGCTAATTTTTCGTATTCCTTTTTTAATGATTTTATATGGCTGACGTTCCAATCTGCCGAGAAGTCCATTGATGTGACAAGATAGTTAACATTTTGATTTTGCAACCATTGTACAGACTCCGCAAAATAGTTAATTGTATCGGGTGACACTGTCATCATTATCGGAGCGTAGGGCTGATGTTTTATCAGTGCCTGTAGTTTAGGAAAAATCTCATCAAAAGAACCACTTTGGTCAGGTTTGAGGCGGTGACTGTCATTTGCTTTTTTTATCCCGTCCAGACTCATTGCAATATGAATTCCACGTCGATTTGATTCTTTTAAAAACTGTTCATCGAGTAGAAGCCCATTGGTAGTGATTTTATAATGAAAGTTTGATATATCCGATTTTTCACACCACTCATGAATTTGGAAGATTAGATCTTTTTTTAAAAGGGGTTCACCACCGAAAAAAATAATTCCGCAGTTATCGTGATCTTTACAAATGGATTCGATGGCTTTTATTGCAGTTTCAAATGTCATTTCCCCGTTACGAGATTTTCTGTAACAGTATGAACATTCGAGGTTACATTTTTGCGTTAAATGTAGGGTGATGTGCATTATTTAGTCTCAGTTATTGCTAGTTTTTCGGACTCTTGGAGCTGTTTTACAAAGTAGGCAACCTGTTGACGAAGTTTTTCTTTAGACTTTTTTATCAACTCTTTCTTACTGTTTTGTTCTCTTTTCTTGCCAAACTCTTTGTTTATTAACTCTTCTACTTCATTGTCATCAATTCCTTTTGTATTTGCCCCTCCCCACCAACGTCGTTTAGGTTTGACTAGAGGGTCGAAGAAGAAGGCAACAGTAGCTTTTTCAGGATAATTGTCGAATGCTTTTTTCATTTGTTCGTCAACTACTTTAGGTAGATTGTAAGAAGGGGCTGAACTCATTGTATTCGACATTTTCCAGTTTTTTGCATCTTTAAGTGAAACAAATTCAATAATAATGGATTTATCGTTCGATGTATAGTCAAAGCTATATTTTCCGACAATTGTTTTAGGTTTAGACCTGCTCCAACGTGCATCCTCGTTTGGGCATTCAATATTATCAATTTTTACATCTTCTTTCAGTTTTAACCCAGCTTTTGTCAGTTCGGTATAAATTAGTTCCAAAGCTTCACTTTCTGAAAGAAATGTTGGTGGGTTCATTGCAACACAACCGAAAGTACCGCGCCCGTCTTTTGCTAAAGCTTCTGGTAGTATTTTGGCAAATTGGACATTTGGTTCTACCGGTTCCTCGATTTTTTCAGATGTCTCTGAGTTCTCTTCTGATGGAACTACTATAACTTCAAAATTGCTATCTGTGGTTTCTTCAGCAGCAAGATAACGTGTTAGAAGTGTCGAAATCCCCATAATCATCATCCACTTTGATGGGGACTGCCAGCGTTTCGGTAACTTGTTCATTATTTCAGGGGTTTCTAAAATTTGCGTCAAATTCGGATAGTTAGGCGCTTTATAGTTGGTGACTTTACGAATTTTCATCGACGATCTCCTTTTGTGATAAATCGTATGACTGCAGGTGATGACGCTTCTGAGTTTTCAGTGAAGTTAATTATTGCAGTTTTAAATGTTTTTTGTTCTGTTTCTGGTGAAGTTTTAACATAGTTTTTTTTTCCATTTGGTGATGTGCGTTTTTCAACATCAGAATATGTGTCATGGAAACAGACTTGTCCAAAATAACCGTCAACCCCACTTTCTCTTTCACTAATTTTAGCAGTTTTAATGGTAAGTTTACAACCTCCAAACTGTTTGCGTCGTTTTAGAATCAGATGAATCGGTTTTTCTACAATTGCGTACTGTTTGCAAACTTGCTGCATTTTACTTATCAGGTGTGAATCAACTTGTAAATTAATAAAAGGTTTGAAACTCTTATTTAATTCAAGGTCATCAACCTGCACATCAATATCTGTTAACACATTTGCTTCTCTTAGAAGATCTTTATTTAGTTTAGGGTATTTTATAAGAATTTCTTGCAACTTATTTTTTTGATAAATATCGAACGATTCAACTGCTGTTGCACCATATTGGTGAAGTTGCTGAATGGTTTCACTTTCATTCACTTTTACGCGTTTTTCAAATGGCAGTGGGCTTAGTTCTGATTCAGGAACCCCTTCCATACGTTCTGTTGCTCTTTTGCTCAGAATTGAGAATGCAAACTTATCTGACTTTACGAAAATCTTGATGAATTGGTTTTTGTCAGGAAGAAGGGTGTTGGAATTAGAAAATGTGTGATCTTTAAAAATATCATCTGGTGCATAGATGGTTTCCATATCAATAAGAGCTGTTAAGCCGACATGAAACTTTCCATTAAAGTCACGGTTGTTAAGAATTTTTTCCCAAAAATCTTTATACTTTTTTACAGATGGAGGTTTAATAAACGGATAAAATTTATTCTTTTTATTCCGGTATCTGAATAAAAAGCGAAGTCCTTTTAAAACTGTTGTTGTATCGGTTTGTTTACTGATGATTTGCATTGCCTTGTCCAAGTCATCAGTACAACTGATTACGGGAGGGAATTTGTAGATGTCGTCCTGATTCTTATTTAGATAAGACAGAAGTTGTTTTTCAAAACTTTCTAGGTCAGTATTTTGCATCTCTTTTACTAATGCTTTGAACTTCTGCTTAGACTCGTTTATATATTTTGGGTTACCTTCAGAGTTTGAATTGCTATATTGTTGGTAAGCGTAGTCTTTGCTCAGTCTTTGGCAATAGTTACTCAATCGTCTAACGATTTCTTTATTTCTACGAGCTTGTGCATACCTAAATGCAAATACAACAAATCTTTCAATTTTGTAAAATGGCAAGTCACGTTGATTTTTATTTGTGAAAAGTTCATCAACGGGTTCAACTACTTTCTCCTCAATATTCAGAAGAATAGTTTCTTCATAATTAAAGTTTGGTTGCTTTTTTGCTTCGGCAATAAGGTAGTTTTGTAATATTGGATTCGGTGAATATGGTTCGTAGTCTGATTTCAGTTCGGAGATAAGTTCTGCTTGGTTTTTGTCGCTGAAATCGGAAATGATTCGTCTTGCTTCAGGAATTGGAGATTTTCTTGATGCACCGTTGCGTTTTGGAATCATTGCATCGAGAATTTTGTAAGACAAGTCGCGTAACGTCAACGGTCTTGATAAATCTTTCAAAATTGAGTCGTGTGAATTATAATTGAGATATGACTTTTGTTCGGACCATTTAACTTCAGCGTAGGGCGTTAATGTTTCTTTGTCATCATAAAGTTGGAGCAGAAGTGGTAAAGCCTCTTTTCCTTTACTTAGAATGTGCAAAATAGGGTCATCTTTATAGTTGGGGAATTTCGGAGTCCATGTCTCGGGAATTAACCAAATAACACTCGGTGTTTCTTTTATAATTTTTAGGGTATTACGTTGATTATTTCTTTTAGAAACGAGCAGGGCTTTTGCAAGAACTTTTTCAGAAGGCGTAAGATTTTCGAATATTATAGGGTCTTGTTTTCCATTTTTAAAGTTTGCAAAAATGTTCTTTTTTAGTTGTTTAATACCAGAATAAGCTTTGCAAGTTTCTTTATCATACCGTGTTAGTAGTTCTTCTAAATCTTCGAGTAAAAGCATAAAATCTTTATGTAAATTAAACCTTGTGATTGCTTCGTTATATTGGGTTTTTGCTAGATTACTTTTTGCTTTGTTAACAACATCTTTACGATTTAGCAGTTCGATGATTTTCACGCCTTTATCAATTTCCCCTTTTTGCATAATATTCAGGGCGAAAAAGAAGATACGATAATCTCTTACAGGGTAAGAAAGCTTTGGATTACGTTTTAAGTAACGAATCACACGTTTTATATCCGTTTCTAAAGAAACCTCCTCTATCACAACTTTATTGTTGTTGAGATGGTGGGTTGCTTTATCTCCCTCTTTTAGGTTTAAATAGTGATTTCCGCTAACTATACATTGGGAAATGCCAGCTTTGTCGGAACCAAGAAGCCAACCGTTTCCCAGCGTCGTGAAGTTATCAT
Source organism: Lentisphaeria bacterium UBA2565 (assembly GCA_002340265.1). Lineage (GTDB taxonomy): Bacteria > Verrucomicrobiota > Lentisphaeria > UBA2565 > UBA2565 > UBA2565. Next base: position 5,932 of record DDLT01000255.1, read on the forward strand.
CAAGAATTGATGAAATAATCTCTCTATCCCAATAATGCCGTTGTATGCGAACATAACTAGCATTTGAAACATCAGGAAGTCCCAGTTCTTGGAACTCTTGAAGCAGTTTCTGATAATCTTCGGCAAAAACCGCCGTTGCAAAAAGCAGGTAAAAGAGTGATTTCTTGATAAAATTAATCATTTCGTTCCTTTGAATGTGATAGAATCTGTTATTTTATTGATATTTTTCAGCATTTGATAAGTTCCTTATGGTCATTAATTTAATCGACTGACTATAAAAATCACTTAGCATGGTGATATTTATTATTATTTCTGAATCCTCAAATAAGTCAAAATTCACTATTCCCCTGAAGAAAACTGTGAATTCTGGCTTTTGGGTACAGTGGTCATACTCAATTTTACAAAAATAAGGAGAAGCTAATGATGAGGAAAGTGACGATTTTATTTACGGTTCAATGCCTAGCATTGACGGTCTGGGTAAGCCTGCCGCAAAATTACCAACTTCCGCAGGACTGGTTGCTGAACTCAAAGAGCTTTAAGTCCAAAATTACAACGGATAAGGTTAATAATCGCCTCACTCTGACCAATGGTCTTGTTAGTCGTACGTTTTCTATCGAGCCGAATGGGGCGACTGTCGATTTCCGTAATTTGATGACTGGTGAATCGTTACTTCGTGCGGTTGAACCGGAAGCTGTGGTATGGATCAATGGACAGCGTTACGAAGTTGGAGGATTGCAAGGTCAGTCGAATCATGCTTTTTTGCGCGAAGATTGGATTAATAACCTGAGTGGTGATCCACTTTCGTTTCAGTTAAAATCGTATAAAAAAACGGGCATAAAGAAGCGTTTTGAGTGGAATCGTACACGCCATCATGATCAATCGCTTGCGTGGCCGGCACGGGGTACAGCAGTTCAATTTACCTATGAATTGGATGCAGAAACGGAGTTGAAGGAGTCAGATTTCCGTCAGGTGACGTTCAGCAACAATATCGAGAACGGTTTTGTGGATGCTTGGACAATTTCCAAAACCGATAAACATCCGCGTGCAAATTTCAACAACGAAGGTAAAAGTGGTGAAATCTATACGCCAGCAAACAGTTCAGTTTTAGCAGAAAAGCAGTTCAAAAAGTTCTGTAATTATCTGGCCGTGACTCTCAACACGGGTACGGATAAATCCACGACTTATGCACCGGCTGTGGCAGTGAAAGTTAAAAACAAGTTTATGAAATTCAATCTGCAGACTGCAAACAATCACTTTGCTTTGGAGTTTGACGGTAAGGTTCAGAAGAAGAAAAACAGTTTTGTTAAAGCTGGAATGGATTTCACGTTTATTACCAAGATTGATAAAGAAACAGTGAGTTTTTATGCGGCTCAAGGTCAGAATGAGAGTTTGATCTTTTCGGTGAAATTGGCTGGTGCTCGTTCATTTCAACAAGTTAAGATTGGGAAAATGGGGATTGAAGGCAAATTTGAAGATGGTAGTGAAGTTGGTGAAATCGGACGCTGTCGTTTTATCTCAGTCATTGGTAAAGGAAATGTGGACCGCCGCGCTCTAAATAGCTTCAAAAACAAGCGAAAAGATGCAAAGGGTGTGACAGTTGATATTTTCTATGAAATCTATGATGGAATTCCAGTAATTGGTAAACGAGTTGAGGTGAAAAACAGTTCAGGTAAAGATATCAATGTCGATAGATTTATTCTCGAACAACTCGCTTTTGTCGAGTATGAAAGTTCTGTGGAAACTCGTAAGGATCGAGTCTTTAACACTCCAAATGTTGCTGTAGAAACCGACTATTCAATGGGTGGCTTCAGTCCAAATAACTCGATGCGAAAATCCTATCGCTGGAAACATGATCCACGTTATAATACACAGGTGCACTGGCCGCGTTGCGAACTTTGCATGCTTGAAGTGGCTCCAGAGTTTGGTCCTGATCAGACTGTTAAAAACAATGCAACTTTTGAGACTTATAACTCGTGGCTAGTTGTTTACGACTCTTATGACCGCGAACGTAAAGGTTTAACTTATAAAAAGATGATGCGCACCTTGGCGCCTTGGGTGACAGAGAATCCAATTATGTATCACTGCACCTCATCTAACCCGAAATTTGTCAAAGAGAAGATTGATGAATGTGCAGCGACAGGCTTCGAGTTGCTTATTATGAGCTTTGGTTCCGGCTTTAATTACGAAAGTGACGACCCAGCTTACATTGCCAAATGGAAAGAGGTGGTGGATTACGGTAAAAGCAAGGGCGTTGAAGTCGGAGGCTATTCATTATTGGCCAGCCGCAGAATCAGTCCGGCAGAAGATAACTGTCATTATGAGAATGGAAAGGTGGGAGCTTCGCCTTTTGGGAACTGTCCGAACTTGGTAGCTCCTTGGGCTCAGAACTATTTTAAAAAATTGCAGAACTTTATGAAGACTGCAGGGCTGTGCGCTTTGGAAAATGATGGATCATATCCAGGTGCTCAATGTTCGAAGAATCGTCCCGGTACAGCTCAGAAGGGTTGGAATAGTTCCCGTTGGGCACAGTTTCAAGAGATTAAAAAACACTATCGTAAATGCCGTGAGTTGGGTGTTTTTCTAAATGCGCCAGATTGGTATTTTATGAATGGTGCCAATAAAACAGGTATGGGTTATCGCGAGGTTAACTGGTCTTTGCCGCGTGCCGAACAACTTTTGCATACACGCCAAAATATCTACGATGGCACTTGGATTAAAGCACCGTCAATGGGGTGGATGTTTATTCCTCTTACTGTTTATCATGGAGGTGGAAAGGCGGCGACTGTTGAACCGTTGAACGAAAATTTGATGCACTATGAAGGAATGTTGGCATCAAACCTTCTTCTAGGTACGCAGTTTTCTTGTCGTGGTCCACGTCTCTATGATACTGAGAATACTAAACGTACGGTAAAAAAGTGGACTGATTTATATAAAAAGCATCGAGCAATTTTAGAAAGCGATCTGCTTCATCTTCGTCGTGCCGACGGCAAAGACATTGACTACATGCTTCACGTGAACCCAAATCTGAAGGAAAAAGCTTTTCTTGCTGTTTTTAACCCTCTAAAGCGTGCGGTTAAGAAAACCATTTCAGTGCCACTTTACTATGCAGGACTTTATGATGAGACTACGGTTACAGATATGAACGGAAAGTCGAAAGTGTATAAACTAAACCGTTCCCAGAAGATGCAGTTGAATATCAACATTCCTGCTGGCGGTATCCAATATTTTATTTTTACGAACTAATTGCAAAGGAACTTTTATAATGAAAAAAATTCTAATTCCGATGTTGAGCTTAATCGCGGCAGTCAATGCAGAGATCAAAGTAAACAGTAAAGCTCTAACCATTGAAAACGATTTTTTAAGGCGTCGTTTTTCGGTAGAAGCAGGTAAGTTTAGAACTGCTGAAATTGTTAACAAGATTGGCAGGAAAAAATTGATACCTACCAACTATAACGAATTTCAGCTTCGTCTTTCTGAAGGTGCGGGAACGGTTGGGACGGACTACTTTGTCACTGCAAGCGATATGAAATTTCTCAAGGCAAAACCCTACTCCGCAGAAAACGGTGCGAAAGGCCTGAAGGTTTACCTGGAAAGCAAAAAACACGGACTTCAGGTTCAGCTTTCTTATGAATTGGCAGAAAAAGATTTCTATCTTCGTAAACAACTGACCTTCAAAACAAGCAAACTTTTTACGCTTGAACGCGTTGATGTAGAGTCTCTGGGTTTTAAAGACGCTTATCAGCCTTACACTCACAAAACTATTACGACTCAAACTAAGCCGGGGGATTTTAAACCTGGTCTCGGTCAGCCACTTTTTACCACTGAAACCGGCACATTTTGGGGCATTGAGTTTCCGGCGGCTCAGAATACAGTGAAAGAGGGCCAGTTAAGCTGCGGATATCTTCATGGTCAGGATCTGAAAGCAGGAGACAGCTTCACTTCATACAAAGCTGTTGTCGGTGTGGCTGACAATCCAAAGTTCATTAAAGACGCGTTTTATGATTACATCGCTCGAATCCGTATTCGCCCGCTTCGCCTGCAAGCGCAGTACAATTCGTGGTTTGACTACACAGGTGGGGTGAATAAACAGAAATTTGTAAACTCAGTAAACAAGGTAAATGATGAGCTTTGTGTGAAACGTGGGGTGAAGCCACTGGCAGCTTATGTAATTGACGACGGCTGGCAGGATTCTAACAGACGTTCAGATTGGTCTGAAAAAGTTTGGCCAATTAATGGTAAATTTGACCAAAATTTTGAAACTTCTCGTGCGGCGATTGCCAATGCAAAATCTACTCTTGGAATCTGGATTAGCCCATGTTGTAACTTCGGCGCTCTTGGTGTAGCTTCTGGTCTTCGCTAAAAAGTGCAAAATAGCCGTTTTGAAAGCTATCTTTATTTTTCTAATAAAGTTTATAAAACTCTTGTAAAACTAAAGCGAATCGTTAACCTAAATTTGACTTAACCACCTTAATCAGTCCCTAGACAGGTTTGCTCTAATTTGACTGATAAAACAAAAATTAACCAAAACTGCAGATGGTAATCGAAGAAAGGCTTCGAGATAATAAGTTGTTGGAAATTAAAATAAGGAGACAATTAATGCTTAAAGTATCGTGTATAGAATGTGAGAAGGAACACGTTTTAGATTTTGAATATGAGTCTGAATTTTTCGATTCAGGAGATATGGGGGTTCAAACGGAGCATATAGGGTCTGCGCAGGACACATGTAGTTGCGGAGAAGAGATGTCGGTGCACAAGCGACACATGGAGTATCCTCCTGGACAAATTGAATTTTCCGAAGAATCGGAAGAAGGATGTATTATTCTTGAGGAACCAAGTCTCCCTATATCAGGAGAATAATTTTTCCAACCAACGCATGGAGCTTACCGTGAAAACACTGATTGAGTTGGTTCGAGTCGTGGGCACGGAGGCTCACGCGCACCGTTATGTAAAAAAAATGAAATATAAACGCTGGAATGTAAATGATTGAGGATCTAGATGATAACGAAGTTGGGTCAGACATTGAACCAAAGGGTTCAGAAGATGTCACTAATATAAAATCCTCTCGCAGAGCTTTTTCAAAACTAGCTACAGAGTTAAGAGATGATGAATTGAGTTCTCCAGGTGTTCAAAAGATGCTTCTTGCTGAGATACCAAGGTTAGAGACTTCTGAAACCTCAGCATCAAAATATAAAGATAAATACCATGAGTCGGATAAAAATTGTGCAATACTAAAGGAAAAGGGAAAAACTTTTACCTTTGCAGAAACCTTATATTCAACTTGCCTTGCATTTGGAGCTTTACTAATAGGCCTTATACCATCAGTAAATAAAAGCGATTTCCCACCGTATACTTTCGGAATTATGGGTGGGGTACTTATTTTTTGTGCTTTAGTTGCAAAGGTGGCGAAAAAATGAAACTATCAATTCAATATGTGAAAGATCACGGAGATCTCAAGCAGGAACGAATCGTACTCAAAGCAGCTACTAATGTGAATGTAGGAAATTATATGATAGCAGATACGACTTACCTGTCAGAAGAAGAAGTTTCTAATAAATTACGTCATACCTTCTGGATTCCTGACCAAGAAGTCGAGAAAGGAGATTTGGTTGTCATTTATACAAAAAAGGGAAATGACACTACGAAAGTTAATAAATCTGGTAATAAAACCCACTTTTTCTATTGGGGATTAGGGCGTACAATATGGAATATTAATGAAGATGCAGCTGCTATTTTTACAATAGGTAGTTGGGCGTCTAAGAAAGTATAATTAATAAAAATATATACATAACATCGATTGCCTTTCCTATCAATTAGGCACGAGCAACAGAGTTGCTTGAGGCTTCGCCTTTCTGATTTTATTCCTTTCTTTTTAGTTCTATGGCTGCTTCCTGCAGTCATGGAACTGTTTTAGTTGTCTTCCAGTTGAAATACGACTAGCTAAACTTTCTTCTTTAAAAATTAGATATAATGCGGTCTTCCCGCAAAGTTCAGAATTCCCGTTGCTCTACCTATTATTAATTAGGCAAATAAATAGGCGACAATATTTTACCGCAGAGAACACAAAGCTTTCACAGAGGGCAACAGAGTT
>DDLT01000272.1 GCA_002340265.1 Lentisphaeria bacterium UBA2565
GCTTTGCTGGTTTGGTTCTCTACTACGGTGGCTTTGATGACGCTGATTTTGCGTTCGCGTTTTCCGGCTTTTAGACGAAAGAATAGGTTCGGCCACGGATTATAGGCGCGGGAGATGCGTTCGAGCTGTTCTGCTGGAAGTGACCAGTCGGCTAATCCGTCGTTCTTGGAGATTTTGCCTACATGGGTGACTTCGGCTTCATTCTGTTGGGTAAATGTGCCGCCGTTTGAGATGTCGACTAATGCGTCGACTATGCGATCGGCTCCCAATGCGGAAAGTTTGTCCTGAAGTGTGGCGTAGGTGTCATCAGCTTCGATTGCGACTTTGTGAATGACGTTGACTGGACCGGAGTCGAGTCCTGCTTCCATTTTCATGATGGATACGCCGGTTTCGGCATCGCCATTGAGAATTGCGGCGTTGATTGGTGAGGCGCCACGGTATTTTGGAAGAATGGAGGCGTGAATGTTGATGCATTCGTATTTGGGTAGATCGAGAAGCGGTTGACGTAGAATTTGGCCAAATGCGATGACTACTAGGAAATCCGGTGCTAAAGCTTGTAAGTATTCGAGGTATTCTGGAGTATTAACGGTTGCAGGCTTATCGATGGTGAGTTCCGGACAGATTTTCTCCGCAGCAGCGCCGAGTGGCGAAGGGGTGGCGATTTTCTTACGTCCTTTGACGCGATCGGGTTGGGTACATACGCCGACTAGGTCGATGCGTGAATCGTTGTTTAGGGTTTCGAGTACGGAGATGGCAATGTCGCCGGTTCCCATGAAGTAAACTTTTAGCTGATTAACAGGTTTATTTGGTTCGGTCACTGTTAGTATTCCTCTTTTTACTACGTGTGGTAGTTGTTTTTCTATTGCAGTTATTTATCTTACAGCCGCTTGGAAAATTGAAGCAAAATTGTTGCGGTGATTTTTTTCATGGCGTTACTATAATTAAAAAGCAGACTAACTAAATGAGTGATTCGAAAAAAACTGTGAAGGTTGCGCTTGGCGTCGGTTCAAATATCGGAGACGCGAAGGCAAATATCGACAAGGCGGCTGAGTTGCTGGAGGTTGGCGGTTTTATGAGTCTTGAGCGTTCGTCGTTGTTTATTACTAAACCTGTGGGTTGTGTGCCGGGAACGCCGGATTTCACCAACTGCGCGTTTGTGGGTGAATGGACGGGGTCGGCGGAGGAGTTGTTGAATCTGACGCAATCGATTGAGGTTAAGTTGGGTCGTCCGACGGTTCATCGCAGTGATGAGGCTCGAGTAATTGATTTAGATATTTTGCTTTTTGGAGAAAAACAGTTAGTTTCGGAAAGGTTGACGGTTCCACATCCCAGAATGTGTGAACGTCTTTTTGTGATGGAACCTTTGAACGAGTTGGCTGATAATTGGCAGATTGCTGAACATGGTTCAGTGGGTTCTGTTTTGATAAGATTGAAGGGAGAATAGCTTTATCATCAGTGATGATAAAAAATTCAAACTATATGCACAATTCGTGCATGAGGAAGAGAGGAACTTATGAAAGAAATTAATAAGAAACTATTGGAAAATCCGGAAGTGTTTGACTTTACGGTTGATAGTCTTGGTCCGAGAAATATCCCTTCTCCGGTAAAAGATCGTACATTTGTTGAGGATGAGGAGCGCGTGCTTTTTCATTCTAGTTTGTCAGAGATTCAGCAGCTTGTGACCGAAGGCAAGTCGCTGCCGTCTTTTGAGAAAGGCGGACCACGTGAGAAGATTTTCCACGATCCATGTTGGACGCGTGCGGCAATTGTGACTTGTGGAGGTCTTTGTCCAGGTCTGAATGACGTGATTAAAGGTTTGGTGAAAGTGCTTCACTTTGACTATGGCGTGAGCAATATTTTCGGTATTAAATATGGTTACCGTGGATTGATTCCGGAATATGGTTATTCTCCGATTGCGCTTGATCCGGATGTGGTTGATACAATTCACGCGGATGGTGGAACAATTCTTGGTTCTTCCCGCGGCGAGCAGGATATTTCGGATATGGTTGATACACTTCAGCGTCTTAATATCAATATGCTTTTCTGTGTCGGTGGTGACGGTACTCTGAGCGGTGCGAAACGTATTGCTGAGGAGATTATTGATAGAAAGCAGCCGATTACGGTGATTGGTGTACCGAAGACGATTGATAACGATTTGAGTTTTATTGATCGTACATTTGGTTTTGAAACTGCGGTTTATGCGTCTTCTCCAATTATCACTTGTGCCCATAACGAGGCGAAAGGTGCGGAACGTGGTATCGGTCTTGTGAAATTGATGGGGCGTGACTCCGGTTTTGTGGCGGCGTCTGCAAGTTTGTCAAACTCTATTGTAAACTACTGTCTGATTCCGGAAGTGGAATTTGAATTTGAAGGTCCAAACGGTTTGTTGAAAGCGCTTGAGAATCGTTTTGCGATTGGCAAAGATCACGCGGTAATTGTGGTTGCCGAAGGTGCCGGACAGAATCTGTTCAAAGGCGAGGAAGAGAAACGCGATAAGTCTGGAAATATTCTGAAGCACGATATCGGAATTTACCTGAAAGAGAAGATTAAAGAGCATTTTAATAATACTGGGAATCCTCAGGATGAAGTGACGGTGAAATATTTCGATCCGTCTTATATGATTCGTTCGGTTCCAGCTGAGGGAACAGATGCGATTTTCTGTTTCACCCTTGCGGAATACGCGGTTCACGCGGCAATGGCGGGAAAAACGAATATGGTTGTCGGTTACTGGAACAATCAGTACACGCATCTGCCAATTAGCCTGGCAACAATGAAACGTCGTAAGATTGATACTGAGGGCACGCTTTGGCACTCGGTTCTTGGAGCGACGCGTCAGAACGACTATTTTGAAAACAATTAAGGAACTATTATGCAGTTTCGTCCATGTATCGATTTACATAACGGTAAGGTAAAACAGATTGTTGGTTCTTCACTTTCGGATTCGAATGATGAAAGTGTGGTGACAAATTTTGAAGCGGAGTTCCCTTCGTCTCACTATGCAGAAATGTATCAGAAAGACGGTTTAAAGGGTGGCCATGTGATTAAGCTTGGCCCGGGCAATGATGAGGCAGCGGCGGAAGCGTTGCAGGCTTATCCGGGTGGTTTGCAGATCGGCGGTGGTATTACGCCGGATAATGCGCAAAAATGGCTGGATTACGGTGCGGATAAAGTTATTGTCACCTCTTACATTTTTGAAAACGGTGATATCAGCTGGGATAAGCTGGAGAGAATCACTGAAACTGTCGGAAAAGAGAACCTTGTTCTGGATTTGAGCTGTCGTAAACGCGACGGTAAATATCTGGTTGTAATCGATCGTTGGCAGACGTTTACGAGTTTGGAAGTTTCGGCTGAGACGCTGGAAAAGCTTGCAGATTACTGTTGTGAGTTCCTTGTTCACGCGGTGGATGTGGAAGGTATGCAGCAGGGCGTCGAAGTAGAACTTGTGGAACAGCTGGCGAAGTGGAGCCCGATTCCAATGACTTATGCCGGCGGAATCAGTTCGCTGAAAGATATCGAAATTCTTGAAAAAGCCGGACAGGGGAAATTGGATTTCACTGTCGGAAGCGCTTTGGATATCTTCGGTGGTACTGGTTTGACTTATAAAGACGTTGTTAAACAATCAAAATAAAGAGGAAATATTATGTTAACAGATTTACTTCAGGGAATGAATATCCCTCAGGAAGAACTGGCAGAGATTATGACACTTGCGAAAGAGGATCCGATGGCGGCGATGGCTAAAATTCAAAAGTATCTTTCGCCTGAAATGATTCAGAGCATGATGCAGATGATGATGTCGAATCCAGCAGCGATGCAGGATGCGATGAAGCAGGCAGGCATCTCCGATGAAGATGTTGAAAAGCTGAAAGGTCAGTTCGGAAACTAGCTTAAGGTTGCAAGTTAAAAAGTTGCAGGTTTCAAGTTGGCAAGTTACAGGTTAAAAAGTTGCAGGTTGCAAGTTTGAAGGTTGCAAGTTAGAAAGTTTTTACTGTCGAATCTTTTAACCTGTACGCTGAAGTTATGAAAAAGGTCCACCCATTTCGGGAGGACCTTTTTGCTTTTAAGTGAAAGGTTGCAAGTTTTTAACCTGCAACCTTTAAACCTAGAACCTATAAACTGAATATCCAGTAGCCGACGCCTTCGATCAGCACTTTGTCTTCTCCGGCAACGATGTTATACACATCTTCCCAAGTGTAGACAGTATCCGCTCCTTCAGGAATGTAACTATTTTCAACAGGTCCAATCATATTCCATCCGATGTTAAGCGACAGTTTTTTATCTGATTTACGGCCTTTCACATCAACCTGTTTTTCGATTGAGGAGTAAACCCAGATTGCATCGGTTGGTTCCGCAGACTCTACAACTTTGTAACTGGAGTCATCCCAACCCCAAACCACACCGACAGTTTCGTTTTTGAGCTCTTCAAGGTTGGCATCTTCAGAAGTTATTGCAATCAGATTCCAGCCCTCTTTCAAGTCGTAAGTTGTAATCTGTTCATTACCATCTTCCGGTCTGAAAGTCTGCTTGTGACCTGAGTTGTCAACAACGACAAGTGAAACAGGTTCATCTGAATCCAGTACAACTGAATACTTACCGCTGTTGTCAGCCGATACTATCGCCACAACATTTCCGTCAGCATCAATCACAAGGTACTCTTTGACATTGATCTCATCTTCAACAGTCCATTCAAGAAGATTGTCAGTCTGAGTGACCTCAACACCAATTGCCGGAGTTAGAGTATCATCGAAAGTAACAGTTGCCTCGGCAATTTCATTGGCTCCAGTCACCGGATCAGTAATCATGTATGAGAATGTATCTGATTCGCCATTTGTTGTCGGAGCTACAACAAAACTGTAGGTGAAATTACCTAAGTTATCTGTAGAGCTTAAGGTTCCAAGCTTCGGGACAGTATATGTAGCCCAGCTTAAGGTCGAATTTGCAGGGATTGATGAATCATTACCTAAAACTGTGATGTCCGATGTGGTGAAACTTTGTTCACCTGTCGAGAACTGATCGTTCGTAGCGGTGAATTCGGCAGGTGCTGAAGTAGTCGCGCCATCTATGAAGCTCGCTTCTACGGCTAAACCATCACCGTCAGTTATTACAACCGGCTTACCGGATTTACGAGTGGATGCATCATAATAAAAATGTAGATTATCATCGGAAATAAGTGTGGAACTACCTGCATCATTGCCAGCCGCATGGAACTTACCGCGTCCAAGTGAATGGATATTACTAATTTCTGTCCCTGTCAATGCGCGGTCGAAAATAGCCAATTCGTCGATTGAACCTGTAAATTTCCTTCCTTTATTAACATCTGTTCCAATTCGGATTTTATTTAAATCTGATGTGTTGATGCCACGAGTATTGGCTGTTGTATCCGTTGCTTCGATGCCGTCAATATAAAACTTCACGGCGTTAAGATTAGTCCCAATGGTGTTATCAAAGGAAAAAGCGACGTGATGCCAATTGCCGTCATTCAGTGCAGGTGTGTTTACTACTCTGGCACCACTTGCAGCCTCTAGGCGTAATTTACCTGTAGAGTTTTCTACAATTAGAATCATCTGTTCTCCGGCGGCTCCTTTACCCCATGAAACAATAGTGGCATTGGTTATACTGGTTTTTATCCAGGCACTCACAGCACGGGATGTTGAACCAAGAACACCACTGAAACTGGTATCCACATAGTTACCATTCAGCTCCAATGTCACGGTATCTTTAACTTGTGGAGAGCTGTAGCTGATGTTATCAATTGCAAACTCTGCTGGATCATTATTGCCGTGGCGCCAAACTGCCACACGCAACGCATCAGCCGTGACTGATAGATTTTCGTTTACAGAAATGGAGGCAGCAGACTGGTAGTTACTTACCTGTTTTACCGACTTCCAAAGTCCATCTGCAGAATCTTTATACTGCACACGATACCACCACCAGTTTGAGGTAGCAAGGCGTGAAATATCCAGAGATACATTAGTAAGTTGAGTGTTGTCAGGAATGTCGATTTCTACCATGCTTACAGTTTTTGCCGGTGAACCATCTGCGTTCCATGTAATATCACCTTTAGTGTCTTTCTCACACCAGATTGAAATATAACCATCACTATCAACTTCCTTGATTTGAGTCTGATAACTTCCCGAAGGGGTGCTGGCAATGCTTCCTGTGTATTTTACCGAGTTAATAGTTGTAGAACCATCAGTAGCAATCAAAGTCACATTTTCCGCAATGGAGTCAAAGTCTTCCATATAGGCTGCAGGTTGTTCATAAACAAGTCTATTTGCATCACTTTCGATAAATGCCGGTACAATTCCGTTGGTGCCATCACCTTCCACGTGTGACTCATTCATAAAGCGTTTCATCTGATCGACAATAGCCGAGTTAGCCGAAGCAACATTTGCAGTTTCTGACACATCGCTTTCAAGGTCATAAAGCTCTACATTTCCAGTTGCACTACCAGCAGAATTTCTTATCGCCTTCCATTTACCCCAACGCACAGTCTGTTTGGAACCGTTACTGTTGTCTTCCCAGTAATGGAATTGTGCAGTTTCATTTGGAAGATCACTGTCAATTGTTCCGGCGAATGATTTACCGTCAATGCTGGTGGTAATTGATGATTTATCGTAGCCTGTCAAATCAGCCACAGTCGGCAGAAGGTCACAAAATGCACCTGGCTGATCAACAGCTGTTCCAATTTTTGCATTGTCGATAATTCCTGGAGGCGCATAAACAACAGTCGGCATTCTAAGACCACCTTCGTACATAGAACGTTTGCCTCCACGAAGCAGGGTACTAAATGCAGCATTTACAGATGCTCCACCCTCGTCACTTGGGCCGTTGTCACTGGTGAAGATAATGATTGTGTTGTCAGCCACACCTTGAGCTTCCAAATGGTTACGGATACGACCAAGGTCACGATCCACACGCGAAATTACCGCCGCATACGCCGAAAAAGCATATTGTTGAGAACCATAACCGGTACTTGCAGACTTTTCCCAACCACTTTCAGAAGCCTGACGTGCGGCATGCTGAGCTTTGTACCATTTAAAACTTCCTACACCAGCTCCGCTAGCTGTGGACTGGTCTGTAGTCAAACCTTTGGAAAAGTCAACATTATCATCAGTTGACCCCGCTTCTGGAAGAAACCATCCAGCATGCGGATTTGTCGGGTTCAGATAAAGGAAAAAAGGTTTATTGTCGGAGACACTGTCGGTGATAAACTGCTCTGCTTTCTCACGGTAGTTATCCTGAGCATAACCGATGCCAGATTGAAAACATTCGTAGACGTGAGTGTCAACAATCTCAACTAATTCATGGTTTGCAGTTTTAGTCGGAGCAGTACTACCTGCGTAAGCTTCCCAGATTCTTGCACCGTTAGCTTTACTTGTAGACCCTTTATAAGTCTTCTGTTCTGGGTTATTCGCCGGCCAATCAATGCCTGGAAACTGTGTATGCCCGGAAACGTGATCAAGAGCACCGTACACATAGTCAAAGCCCAGTTTATGGGGCAGAATAGTTTTTGCCGAATCAATAATCGTACTATTGCTTACAATTGACCCTATTCCACCACCACATTGGCCGTATTTACCCACAACTCCGGTGACATAACCATGATTCTGCAACATAGAGCCAATTGTAAAGTCACCTGCTCTCATTTTAAACCCTGAGTTATTGTTTCTGGTACTACAATCTTGGTTTCCGGTGTGCATGCCCTGTAAAAGTGAGGCACGGGCCGGGCCGCAAATCGGTCCACCGGAATAAAAACTGGTATAACGAATTCCCTCTGCCGCCATTTTATCCAGATTCGGTGTCAAAATTCGACTATCTGTTTTAGAAATCGGTGTGGTTCCATCTGACTTTTTCACTAATCCGAAACCTGTATTTTGCTCGTCAGCCGGACGAAAGCAATTTGCCTCGCCATAAGCCATATCATCCATAAGGACAATAATCACATTGGGTTTTTCGGCATAAGACGAGAAGCTGCTTACTGCCGCTACCAGACTAAATGCCTTAACAGTTTTACTAATATTCATTTTTGATTACCCTACTTATTGTTACTATTTATTAATTTATAAATTTTACCCTTTGCATCAACAGCCACTACTTTTGGAACAACACCGGAAGGAACTTCTAAAGAATAGAGGTCTGCCCCCACCGCTTCAACAATCTGAAATGCCAAACCTGTTTTACTGTTAAGTATTCGAAACTCTTTAATACCAAGTTCATTCTGCATAATCCATTCCAGTTCTCCATCTGAAAAACTAACTGTTGCCTTGCAGTTAACTGCCGCTTTTTTCGTTATAGCCGTTTTATTCTGCCCCGTTTTTTTATCAACAAATGAACCGTGTCGTTTGAAATTACTTTTGTCTAATACTTCTCCATTCTCAGAAAAATTGAAATAGAGTTGTAAATCAGAATAGTTTACTGATGAAAAGCCATCAACAAGACTATTTTTACCTTTACGAATGACCTTTGTATTCATCAGTTTTAGAATCTGCCTTTCATCAAAAGCGCGTTTCCATATAGATATATCATCCAGCTGCCCATTCCAAAAACGTCTAACTTCTCTGTCACAACCAACCCTGACATCATGCCGACTTCCTGTTCTAATTGGAAAGGTACCTGTTGAGTCCAGTTTTCCATCAATGAACAGTTTGACATTCCCTGTATTATCGATAACAAGAGAAATAAAATACCATTTGTTAGGCAGTAAATTTTGTTGTCCCAAAAGAAATACCCTTCCGAATTCCGCCCTTAAAACTTTTTCCTTAGAGTCTTTATTGAGACCTAGATCAATGATTTCCCCTTTTTCGCCTCCACCGCCATACGAAAAAAAATGGGGATCTGAATCACCCTGATATTTTATTCTTGCACAGATTGTGCGTGCATGTGTTCCAACGACACCTTTATATTTTTTAACCACTATAAAGTTTTTGTCTTTACTCAGATCAAGAATACCATTCTTTACCTCAGCATAAAGACTTACTGATAACAAAATCAGCATTAACTGTTTTAACATAATTTCTCCCCCAAATTTCTTCTCTCACTACTTCTTCTCTCCAAAAAAAATGGGGTTCTCTAAAAAGGAAGAAAAGAGAAACCCCATGGGAGAAAAGCTTTTTCAGTAATCAGTTAACAGTTAGTAGTAAGCAATACTTAACTACTGATAACTGATTACTGTTAACTACTGACTGTCAACGATTACCTCTGTTTCTTCTGTTACGAAGAACCAGTAACCTTGTCCCATAATCAACGCATTGTACTTGTCAATGATTTCGTTGTACTTAGTTGTCCATGAGAATACTGTTGCCTCTTCCGGAGCATCTACATTGTTTGCAGGTCCGGCAAGTGTCCAACCAGCGTTCAATGTAAATGTAGAGTCAGCTTTCAGAGCTGTTGCTTTTACAGTTTTTGTTTCTGTTGCGTGAACCCAGATACCTTGGTATGCATCCTGAGCATCAGTTGCTACATATTTTGAACCATCCCATGCCCACATTGTACCAACAGTTGCCGCTTCAACTTCACTTAGGTCAGCATAGTTACCAGTTGTAGCAATCAGGTTCCAGCCTTCAGTCAGGTTGTATTCTACAGTCACTACATTTCCGTCAGTTGGAATGAATGTCTGTTCAGAACCATCTTTGTCGATTACAATTAGCTCTACAATTACGCCTTCTTCGATAATTTCAGCATATTGACCGCTTCCGTCTGCCACTACAGTCGCTACCACATCACCGGTTGCGACATCCACAAGTTGGTATTCAAGGACGTCAAGTTCCTGATCAATTGACCATGTCACTTCTGTTCCAGTCTGTTCAACCTCAACACCAAGTGCAGGTGTCACAATGTCACCAACAAATGTACCGGCAACAGTTGTACCAATACCGTCGGTTACGATAAGAGGATTGTCATTACCGTCTTCCTGAGACGCATCGTAGTAGAAGATCAGGTTTGCGTCGTTCACAAGGTTTGTTGAAGCGTTGTCATTCATAATCTGTTGGAAATAACCGCGTCCGTTGCCTTCGTTGCATATATTAAGAATTTCTCCAGCAGTCAAAGCACGAGAGAAAACGGCGACCTCATCCATAGATCCCGTAAGAGGTCTTATACTACCAACATCTACACCCAATCTGATTTTCTTGTCATCGGTGGTCGCAATGGCACGTGTACTACTTGTGGTTTTAGCTAACGCTACACCATCTATGTAAAGGATGACGTCATTCAACGTTGTACCTTCAAATGTAAAGGCGACATGATGCCATGCCCCATCAGTCAAATTAGAACCTTCTTTACGAATCCCTCCAGTTGCAGAAACTTCTAATTGACCTCCGCTAATTGCAAAGTCCATTTTCTTTCCGTTGGCACTTTCTCCCCATGAAACAATTCCACCATCAGCAGAAGTTTTAACCCAGGCTGAAACAGTACGTGCTCCAGCTCCCTGCACACCTGAAACTCCGTTTGGATTTAGCGTCGTATTAATAGAGTCTAAATGTCCACCAGTAAGGTCAAGAGTTGCCGTGTCATTTGGCTCGCCTGTTACTGGAGTAAGGATACCGCTTGCATAAGCATCGCCTACAAATGTAGCCGCAACTGTTGAACCTGTTCCATCAGTCACAATAAGTGGGTTAGCACTGCCATCTTTCTGGGCTGCATCATAGTAGAAAATAAGGTTTGAATCGTTCACAAGGTTTGTGTCACCAGCGTCGTTTTTAATCTGGTGGAAATAACCACGTCCATTACCAAAGTTGTTGATACTGGCAATTTCAAATGCAGATAAAGCACGGGAGAATACAGCTGCTTCATCCATTGATCCTGTGAATCTACGATTTGTGTTTACATCTGCACCAAGTCTAATTTTGTTAAGATCTAAGGTGTTTAGTCCTCTGTTATTACTATTTGCTGTGGTATTTTCTGCACCATCAACATAGAACTTTGCATCATCCAAGGTTATACCTGTAAATGTGAAGGCTACATGATGCCAGTTACCGTCATTGAGAGTTGGAGTGGTAAGTTTTCTATATCCACTGGCAGCCTCTAGACGAATTAGTCCGTCTTCCAACACCAATATCATTTGATTACCAGCAGAACCTTTACCCCAGCTTATGATCGTTCCATTTGCCTCAGTGGTTTTGATCCATGCAGACACAGTTCTGTCTGTCGATCCCTGTACACCGGAAACAGTGGTGTCTAGATAGCTAGCGTTAGAAGTTTGGTCTAATTCAAGAGTGGCAATGTCATTTGGGTCGCCGGTAACTGGAGTAGGAATGTTTCCTTCAGTAATCACAATATCATCAATTGTTACTTCTTTTGTATCACTTCCACCATTTCTCCACACCAAAAAGCGTATTGCACTGACGTCGGCTTGGTTTACTGCCTCATCAATTGTAACAGTTCTACTTTGGTAGGCGGCAGTAGTAAAAACGATATTAGTCCATTTTGTGTTATCAGTGGTGTATTGCACTGCATATCTCCAGTATGCTTCAGCCGTACCTAGTGTAACCTTAATGTTAGTCACATCAATCGCGGACGGGAACTCCATGATTACGTTAGAAGTGGCTTTGGTTGGATTACCATTTGCATTCAAAGCGAGTGCACCCTGAGTTGTTTGTTCACAGCGCATCCCAATGTAACCCGCACTACCTGGGTTTATAACTTGAGTTTGATAGGTGTTTTCTCCAGCAGGGTCACTGGCTGGAACATTTGCGATACTTCCCTTATAAGTGACGCCATTGATGACGGTTCCAGCTGGATCGATTAGCTGTGCGCTAACACCGTCAAAGTTTTCTGTTACATCAGCCACTGCCGCAGTGCAAGCAATTGTAAGCACTGCAACAACTGCTTTAATTGTCTTCAGTTTCATTCTTCTTTCTCCTATATGTTTCATTTAAACAAATTAATAGAAAATTAATCACTCTGTATATTGTTAAATCCCGTAATTTTAAGAATATGACAAAAAAAATAAAAAAAATTGAAAAAAAGTTTTAACTCGCTCTTTTAAAACCATTAACTAAAGAGAAGAGCACGGAGAGGTAATGGCGGATTCTAGAAAAACACAGATGACCAATTTGTTTGATGCAGCAGTCGATTTTTTTGAGGACTACGATCCTGTAGAAACTGAAAACAAAATGGCTTCTCTCGATAACTTTTCCCGCTATACTGAAAAACAGTTCATTGCCCGCGGAGGCATGAAGACCGTTTCTAAAGTTTATGACGAACTTGTCGGGCGAGTAAGTGTGATGGCCGAGCTTCGTGACCCTTTCGATGAGGTAGCACGTGAACTATTTATCCGTGAAGCTCATATCAATGCAATTCTTCAACATCCAAATATCCTCCCGATTTATGACTTCGGCTTTACTCAGGCCAATCACCCATATTTCATAATGAAGTTACTGAAAGGCAAGACGCTCAATAAGTATCTGCGAACCATTAACCCGGTGAAGGCACGAAATTCTCTCCTAGCAAAGTTTATCGATATCTGTGAAGGGGTTGCCTACGCACATTCTCTTGGCATTATGCACCTTGACTTGAAACCTGACAATATATGGATTGGGAACTTTGGAGAAACACTTGTCATGGACTGGGGGTTAGCAAAACTTTTTGAATCAAAATGTGATGAACGATTACTTGATTCTGAAGTTATTAGAACAACCGGAGCAACAGTTTATGGAGCAGTTCGCGGAACTCCCGGATATATGTCCCCAGAGCAGGCAAACAAAAAAAGTGCAATTAACTTTAAATCGGATATTTTTTCTCTCGGCGCGATTCTGTATAAAATAGTGACAGGAAAGGCTCCTTTCACCGGTTCTTCTGTTGAAGAAGTTATTAAGTGTACTAAGAAAGGAGATTTTAGACGCCCTTCACAGCTAAGTAGTGCACTTCATGTCCCTGAAAGTCTTGATGCAATTATAACAAAAGCACTTTCGACAAATCCTGATGATAGATACAAAACTGTTGAAGAACTCGCAAAAGATGTGCAATTTTATCTTGATGGTTTCGTCACTTCAGCCGAAAAGGCCGGCTTTATTAAACGAATCAAATTGGTTTACCTCCGTAATAAAAAGATTGCAAATGTCATTTTAATCACCACCTTTCTAATCTCATTAATCAGTTCTGTGTCGATAAAAATCATTGATCGTAGAACAGAGTTGGCTAGAGAGCAACAGGAGCTAGTAAAGCTAAAAGTGGAAGAGCTCGAAAAAGAAAAAGTTGCAAGCCGAGAGTTGGGCCAAATCGCTGGGGAAGAACTGTTTAACCGTGGAAAAGAGAAGTTGTTTAGAGGTAAATTTAACGAAGCAATGAAGCTACTGCAAAAATCAAAAGCACTAGGGCACGACACCGCTGAATTGCACTATCTAATTTCCGGACTTTTTTTCTCAAAGCAGAAGTTTACAGAATGCAGGAAATCTCTCAGAGAAGCAATCAGCTCTCTTGAGTCAAACAATGAGGTAAGATTAGAAGCTGTTCTTATTTTAAAAAAGTTTAACAAAGCATTCGCAAACGAAAATTATTCGATAAGTAAGGTGTTAGAGTTTTACTATATGGTTGCAAAAGAAAACTTGATTTCATACACTCGGTTTATTACAACAGTTATAAACTCGGCAAAAATGACCGTAAAAGAAAAAGAGTCATACATCAAGACACAACTTCTGCTTCAGAATCGCAGTGAAAACCTTAAAGTAGCGGTTACTAATATCACTGGAGAATTGAAAGTTGATTTAAGTAATAATAAAGAAAATCTTCACTGGGGAGGAGACCTTTACAAGCAACCTGTGGTAGAGCTAAATGTCAGTAATACGTTATTTGGTTTCTCTCCGAGGAGGCCTTTCCCAAAGCTTAAAGTGTTAAAAACAAAAAACTCCAGAGTTGCCAGTTTTAAATTTATAACAGCTTCTCCTCTTGAGGAAGTACACGTCGGAGAATTTTTTAAAAACGGCTTTAAAGAGTTGCCCAACTTCAAAACCCTAAAAGTGGTAAGAGCACCAAAAAGCTTTGCAAAACAAGATAAAGTAGTAAAAGCTTTAAAGAAGAATGGAGTGAAACTTATTTTCGAGTAACGCACTAGGGAATAGGAGCTAGAGGCTAGGGGTAAGTTATGGAGGTGTTAGAACAATCGTTCAACAACTGTTCTTCAATCATTCAACTGTTTTTAGTTATTCAGTTCAAAGTCTAGGCGGACAATTTCGCGGTAAAGTGCAACTTTCACTCTTTTTTTATAAACTGCGACCGTATTTTCTTTCAGTTCAAGCTTCGTGGCGATCTGCTGGTTTGATGAGCCCCCCATCGCCATTTCAAATACATCGATGTTAATTTTGGGGAAATTCTGTTTCACATTTTTCAATGCCAGTTCGGCCACATGTAGTTTCCACTCTTCCTCAATTATAGCCTTTATTTCGCTTTCGCAAACCTGTTTAATCTCTGAGTCCGGATTAATATTAACGGGCTGTTTTATTTTCTTTTGATGCCATCTGTACGCACAACTTTTAATCACTTTAACAAGCCAGCCGCGAAACTTTACATCAGAACGTTTTTCATACTTAGGCAGTGACTTCCAAACTTTAAGAATTACCTCTTGCGAAACACCTTCTACATCTTTTTCAGGAATTCCTGTCCGAATCAGAACCATCTTGATATAAGATCCATAATAGCTGACAAAATCTTTCCATGCAGTTTCATCATGCTGAAGGGTTAATTTCCCCAACAGTGTGACTCGCGTTTTCCATCTACTATTGCTCAAAACTTATGCTCCGCATATATTTTTCTACTCTTCGCCTAAATACATTTGTAATAAAACTTGTGCTTAAATTCTTTCAAGTGGCTTTGGCACTGATTTTACAAAGTGCTGTAACAGGCTAATATTCTTGATTTTATATATTTTTTGTTATGATTCTGTTAACCTCATCCTAATTAGAGTGTATACTTACGGAGAACAGTTGGTTTTTCGTGAGTGACTACAGCGTTGCGAATTTGTAGGGAATTTGTACTGTGGTTGGTCATTCCAGAGTCCGGAATTATGGATTATGAGAGAAGCCGTTGTTTTCATTTAGGTTTCATGAGTGGTGATTTTAGTTACTTAATGTGTTCTGTAACAAAATTAAACCACGCATGATATAATAACAATAAATATAGGGGTGACAATGATGAAGACCAGCAAACAACTACTCATGTCCGGATTAATACTGTTCGGATCCGCAGTGATGATTGCTGCCGCAGAGAAAAGAGTAAACAAAAACAAAGTCTATGTTTCTGCCAATGGAAAAGATACCTACACTGGTACTTTTGACCGACCTTTTGCGACCGTAAACAAAGCCAGAGAAGCTTTAAAAGGAAAAAAAGGGTTTAAAACAATTATTCTCAAAGAGGGAAACCACCGTATCCGCGAAACAATTAACGTTGAAAATGAAGATTCTCCAGATTTATTAAACTCACTGTGTATCCTTGGAGTGGGTAAAAGTAAAGTTACTATTTCAGGAGAAAAAATCTTTAAACCGTCTGACTTGAGACGCGTAAAATGGAAGTCAGGAACAAAAAGAAAAGCGTATAGAAATAATATTTATAACTTGGTCTTAACCGATTGCAGTGAAGAAGAGTTAGCCGTTTTTAAAGATAACAGTCGAAAAATTAGTGACCTTATTATCGACGGGACACGCTTGGAACGCGTAATTGCTCCTGATTCAGCAACAAAAGTAATTGACTTTGCGAAGTTATTTACCGATTACAATCAGTATGTTTTCGATAAATCTACCAACAAAATATTCTTTTCAACCGATGCGAAAATCCATCCATTTACAAAGATCCACGTACCTTTAAACATTTCCCCTTTGGTGAAAGTTAGCGATACATCGTATTTCAGAATAGAAAATATAAGTTTTAAAAATAATCAGTCTGACGGTCTAATTGTTGAACAAAGTAATAACTTTAAAATGAAAAACTGTCTTTTTGATAATATCACCGGTCAGAAAATAAGTATTGATAATGCTGAAGTTGTTCAAGAAAGCGGACAGTTAACAGTGAAAGAAAATGAGGCTGATAATATTTTAGTAGACTGCATTGTTAATTAATTTTAGTGTTAACCGTAGAACGTCTCGGTTGTATAATGAGTAAGAGTTAACAATTGTGAAGCTTGTTTTTACCGTTTCAGGCTTCATAAAGTAACTAGGGAGGACGTGGAAGAAAACCCGCATATACACAAGCATAATGATTTTAAACTGCTGAGTATATAAAAAAGGATTATCATTAAAGTTTTGTTGTTGTTTCTTTGTGATAAATAATATTTAATCTTCCACTGGGCTGCAATCATTTGATTGCAGCCTTTTTTATTTATACTTTTTAGCTTTACAAGGTACAAAATCGTTAATAATTAAAACAAATAGTTTTTCATTCCTATACACAAAGCGCATGCATTCCTTGGGAGAATTTATTCTATGGCAGAAGTTATACATTTAATTTTCTTGTACTTTGTCGATTCTATCCAATTTAAAGATTATTGACAATTGACTACTTTTCATTAATCTCTTCCTCAAATTAACAGAAACTGTTTAAAATATTCATAGTAACCATTTACTAAACTGTTAAATGGTTATATCAGTACCTCTGGCTCTTTCAACTTTTAACTAGTAAATTTTTTGAGGTCACCAATGATTTCTAAAAAGAAACTTATATACATACCAACTGCTCTGTTTTTTTTGAGTCAGAGTGCAAAATCAGTTCCGGCCTACCCCGGTCCCGCCGAAGCCTCTCAACCAGATGGCAAAAAGATTAAAATTCACCTAAAACAATGAACGTAAATCATGGCATGAAGACTCTAAAGGAAACAAAATATGGAAAAACAAAGATGGTTTTTGGGTTTACATTGTAGAGTCTGAAAGTGGAGAAACCATTACAGATGTACAAGTTGGAGCCCCTCCACCAACTTCAACAGTCAAAAGTATGCCAAAGAGAGAGGAACAAACCTTAGAGGCAAGGCATACTTTCTCCTCAAATGCTCTTTCTTCGCCAGTTGTTGGGACAAAACGTAATTTGGTAATTTTAGTTGACTTCCCAAACCTCGCTCATCAACCTGAAACTACTACTGATGAAACTAGTAAAATCTTTAATCAAATAGGCTACTCAGATCACAATGCACGAGGTTCTGTCAGAGACTATTTTAAAGAAGTGTCTTATGGTCAGTTAGATTTTGTATCATACGTGGCTGAATGGGTTACAGTAAGCCAGAATTTTGAATACTATGGAAAGAATGATCCTAATACTGGCTTTGATAGTAAGCCCCGAGAAATGGTAGCAGAAGCTCTTCAAATTCTGAACAATCGTGGTTTTGACTTTACAATTGCAGACTACAATAGAGATGGCTATATCGATGGTTTAACGGTATTACATTCTGGAGGAGGTGAAGAATATCCAGGGAATGATCCAAACTTCATCTGGTCTCATAAGTGGCAACTTTCATCACCTGTTATTTATGACGGAGTTGCCATTCAGGAGTACCACACTGTCCCCGAATGTATGGGGATGACTTCCGATCCATCCACACATTCGATAACCCGTATAGGTGTAATATGCCACGATGCAGCACACCTACTTGGATTACCGGATCTCTATGATGAAGACTACTCCAGTGCAGGCGTTGGAAATTTCTGTTTAATGGGTACTGGGCTATGGAATGGTGCAGAAGGATATTTTGCTACACAACCTGCCCACCCGAGCGCCTGGTGCAAGATTAAGCTTGGATGGCTTACTCCCCAAGTGATAACAGAAAACAAATCTTATCCCCTGCCTCAGATAGAAACTAATGAAGTTGTTTACAAATTAGAGGTTCCAGGCAATAGTTCAGAGTACTTTCTTATTGAAAATCGCCAGCCCGAAGGCTTTGATGAGTCACTGCCAGGAACAAAACAAGGTATCTTAATCTGGCATATTGATGAATCACGTCCTGACAATACAGATGAAAATCATCTGCTCGTTGATTTAGAAGAGGCCAGTGAAAAACAAGATCTCCAACTGAACTTGTCTAGAGGTAGTAATGATGACTATTTTCGAGACGACACACTCACATCTTTTGGTCTACACTCCACACCAAGTAGCCAAACATATCAAGATCAAACATAACAATTAATGACATACCTGAATCTCAGGAGGAGATGACATTCACTACAGTACTATTCAGTGGTTTTTCAATACAGGGCGCCGATACAGTTGATGAGTTATCTACTGAAACCTACAAAGGAATTGCCAGCTATAGTGATGAATCACAAAAAGATATTTCATTAAAACTGACATGGACTACAGACTCTAATGAGGCCAGCGTAACGTCTTCTGGAGTAGTCACAACTCAGCAAGTTTACGACATTTCCAGTTTTAACCTTTTTGCAACACTAAATTATACATCTCAAAAGAAAATCATAATAAATGACATCAATCTAGGTTTAACCTCCATCAGTCAGATGCTTGATTCTGCACCATTAATCCAAGAAGAGTTCTATGAATTTGTGTCACCTAAAGTCGAAAATTTTGATATAGCCTTACTGACTGAGTATCAGACAGAATTTGAACGTAACTTAGACTATGTAGAAGATAAAGCCGACTGGTATCAGACAATTATAAACGAAGCAAATGTCGGTAGAAATATTGTTATAAACCATGTTTCAAGTGGCTGGAATATGATTAGTTCTCCATTTGAAGACTGGTATCCGGATTTAATAAATCCCGATTTCCAAAGTCGTAATATTTACACTTTTGACAGGGAAAAAAGTTCTTACCAAGATCTGTTTAGTTCATTCAAGCTCGAACTATGCAAAGCTTACTGGATCTACTTTTCCGACACAGAAATACCAGAAGAAGAGCATTTGGAGTATTACATGTCTGGGAATTTGCAGCTTGATCATAATCTCGAGCTCTCAGTAGGCTGGAACTTTATTGGAGGAAGTAAGAATGATGAAACCGTAACAGACGACTTCGATGTGTTTATTTGGGATACCTTTATAGAAGGTTATCATAAACTAGGAAATAGAGTCCTTAAACTTGGTAAGGGTTACTGGGTTTTTAAATTTAATTAATAAGATTTAGTAAGCCCGGTTTAAGTCCGGGCTGTTTATTTATGAATAGATGATTTTTTCGGCGATTTCGTAACCTTGGACGACACGCTTACTCATACCAATTCCGCCGCAGAAATTTCCGCCGAGAATTAACCCTTCGTACTCTTGTTCCAACTTTTCAATCGTTTCAAAGCGAATCTTGCTTTCTAGTCCGTACTGTGGAATTGCATGTTCGTAACGATGGATTTTAATCATATCCGGTTTAAAATCTGGCATCTCCATTAATTCCGATACTTCACGTGCCACAATTTCTTTAACTTCTTTATCCGACTTTTCCATCAAATCTTGACGGCGCATTCCACCCATGAAAACAGTCAACAAAGCACCACCCTCAGGTGCACGTTCGGTTTGAGTTGCCGACATGAAAAGAATTCCCAGAATGTCACGATTTTCAACAAATGGGCAAAGTCCGCCGAAACCGTCAAGCTCACGTCCATTCCATTTATTGAAACCAAGTTGTACTTCAATCACTTTCGTATAGTGTGCATTTGAAAGGTTTGTCATATCAGTCTCATTAACAAATGGAAGCAGTGACTTCAGTGCATAGCCTCCGCACGCAGTGATTACTTTATTCGCTTCAACTGTCACCTTTTCACCAGCTTTAACACCGGTAAGGCTGTAACCACAATCAGCTTTATTAACTGTAATATTTTCTAACCCCAACAGAAAGTTTTCATCGCCAATCTTCTTGGCAATACCATCAGTCATTTTCTGAAGTCCGCCTTTGAATGAAAAAATCTTACGACTTGGTGAACGTTCGCCTTTACGTTTTGTCGCAATCATTTTCTTTACCGCACCACCAATGAAGCTACCATATTCCTGTTCCAAGTTATAAAGCTTCGGTAACGCATACTTAGGAATTAATTGATTTGGATCTCCAGCATAAACTCCTAGAATGAACGGATCAATTGCATAATCTAGCATGCTTTTTCCCATGCGACGTTTTACCAGCTCCGCTAACGTCTCTTCTGGATTCTTTCCACGCGGACGAAATGGCTCCAGCGGAATCCCCAAAAACTTATCACGCCATGAAAAAAGAGGCGTAATCAGACCGCCAAATGGGCCAGTTGGCAAAGCCACAAATTTACCGTTTTTAACAACATAGCGTTTGTTTGCTTTTTTAGTATCCGCCAACTCAATCTGACACTCTTCATCCTGAATCTCTTCAAAAAGGTCTTCCATAATCACATCTGAAAGCACCCCGGTGTTCGGGCCGTTTTCATAGAGAAAACCGTTCTCCTTGTGAGTTTGAATCACGCCGCCCCAGCGGTCGAGTTTATCGACAATCAAAACCTGTTTCCCGGCTTTATTCAAATAGTAACCCGTTGTCAGACCAGTCAATCCGGCTCCGACAATCACTATATCGACTTTTTTATCCATGCTATTTGATCTCCCTTTTCAAAATTCTGGTAATTACATTTGCGAAGCCTTCACTGGCATTTGGCAGTTTTATGCGTGAAATAGACTTTTGGTGGTTCAGCTCCGGTATCAGTTCATAGTCAAAATCATACATTGTTTCAAGATTTTCACAGACAAAACTCATCGAACAAAGCACCACGTTTTTATCAGCCACTGAATCCATCACATCTTTTACTTTCGGTCCCAGCCAACCGTGATCTCTAATTTGTGATTGGAACGCGATTCTACAGTCAATACCCAGCGCTTTTGCCACACTTTCTACAATAAGGTTACAAGATTCGGAATAACCGCATTTTTCTGCAATTTTATCCGGTAGAGAATGAAATGAACCTACAAGAACTGCATTGTCATCAAGTTCAAAATCAACCTGCTTTTCAATCAACTCTTTCCAGAAGCTAATGAATTCAATTTCAGCACCGAACTCCTCAATGAAAAACATCTTCATCTTAGGAAAACGCTTCAGCGCCTTATCACAGTCAAACCTTATGCTTTCTGTGGTCGCTGAACTGTAGTTAGGATAAAGGGGAAAAACCACCAAATCGGTGACACTTTTTTTGCCAAGCTCTTTGATGCGCCTTCTGATTGACGGTTTTGAATAAGAGTAGGCTTCAACAACTTCATAATCAGCAAATGCTTTTGTAACTTCTGTGCAGCAATCTCGAGAAAACTGTTTAAGTGGCGATCCACCAATCAACTCATACTTTTCCCAAGACGACTTGTAGCGCTTCGAGCTGATTCTCTTTGCAAGAAACCTTCGCAAAATCCAAGGCAAAGGCAGGATAAATTTGTCCGCAAACATATTAAACAGAAACTGACGCATCTCCGTTTCACTTTCCGGAGCCCCCATATTTACAATCAAAATCGCTTTTTTCATGTTATTTCCTTAAATCATATAAACCACGAATTGTACAAATGGGACGAATGTTTTTATTCGATTCATTCGAACGATTCGTGGTTAACTTACAGCGCAGGTGCAAGAATCAACCTGAACCCATTGTTTATAAACCATTACACGGTTTTTGAGAATCGGTTCTCGGCGACTTTTAATTCTGGGTCGAATGCCATTGCAATCACTCGTACGACAAGCATTCCGGTTGGAGTCACCTTCAGGAGGTTTCCGTCAAATGTCATCAAATCGTCTTCGATAAACTCTGCGACTTTCTCTTCCGAGAATTGGCAGACCTGCAAAATTTCGCTACCGGATTTGCCGTAATTTTTACCCAATTCGTCAAAGTCGACACGTCCATTACACATGATTTCGTTGATGACATTGCGGCAGATAATCTGATTTTCCGTCAATTTAAAACCACGGAATACAGCGTATCCGTCTTTTTCAATTGCCTGACAATAATCTTCCATTCCACGCACGTTCTGAGCGTAAGCCCCACGCATTTGTGAAATAGCCGAGGCGCCGAACGCATAAACCTGTCCGGTTGTTTCCGCAGTACAGTAACCCTGGAAGTTACGGTGAAGCTTGTGGTCTTTCAGCGCAATTGCCAACGAATCAGTCGGCAACGCGTAATGATCCATACCAATTGAGACATAACCACCCTCAGTCAGACGTTTCAATGCCAACTTCAGCATCGCCATCTTCTCATCCGGACTCGGAAATCTGTATATATCCAACGCCTTCTGATTCGGCATTGCCCACGGCACATGTGCATAAGAAAAAGTGGCGACACGGTCAGGTTTTAATTCTAAAATACGATCAAGATTTTCTCCGAAAGAGTCAATGTTCTGAAGCGGCAAACCGTAAATAAGGTCAAAGTTGACGCTTCCAAATCCATTTTCACGAATAATCTCAAGAAGCTCTTCAATCGGCAGAAGTGAAGGTTTGCGGTTTACGGCATTCAACACCTTTTCATGGAAATCCTGAATTCCCAAACTGATACGGTTAAAACCCATCTCAGCCAACGCTTCGACTTGCGGGCGCTTCAGATACGCCGGAGAACATTCAATCGCCACTTCACAGTTTTCTGCCAACGTGAACTTTGAACGGAACAGATCCATCACACTCGCAATCTCTTTCATTGCGATACTGTTTGGCGTGCCGCCGCCCCAGTGAATCTGTGTCACTTGACGATTTTTATCGATATACTGCGACACATTTTCAATTTCCTGCTTCAAATAACCAAGATAGCGTTTGATCTGATCCAGACTTCCGCCGATGAATGTGTTGCAACCGCAATAATGACATTGCTGTGTACAAAACGGAATGTGCACATAAAGCGCGATGTTTTGAGGATCGTCTGAATTTGATGCTTGAATCGCTTCGATGTAGTTTGAAATTCCGAATTCCGAATGAAATTCAGTCGCAGGCGGATAACTCGTATAGCGAGGTCCCGGTCGATTATATTTTTCAAAAAGTTCCATAGCACAACTCCTATAATAACCACGGGGAGCACGGGGCTCAAAACGCTGTGCGTTTTTCGTAGTATAAGTAATTTCGTTTTACACTTAATAATTAAGATAGAACTACGTTGTAAAAACTAATTCTTACAAATCTAGGACTAAATCGGCGGAGCCGTAAACTTAACAACGAGAAGTGCGAAGCAATTCGAGTCCCCGTGCTCCCCGTGGTTAAATTTCTTATCGTTGCCAGTTGGCTTCTTTTACCCAGTCGATGGCAAACTTGACGTTATCCACATGAATTTGAGGAATCAAACCGTGCCCGAGATTGAAAATCCAGTCCTGATTTTTTGCGCCGAATGGAATCAGCTTCTCCAGCTCTTTTCGAATTGTTGACTGATCTGCCAAAAGCAGGCGAGGGTCGATATTTCCCTGAAGTCCGACACCTTGAGGTACAAGTTTACGCGCTTGATCCATTGTAATCTGCCAGTCGATGCTCACAAAGTCGGTCATTTCCGGCGTCACAGTCGCCAGTTCCAGACTGAAACCTTTCGGGAAGTAGATGGTTTTGCAACCCGCGGCACGAACCGCCGCCAGAATACGCTTCACATAAGGCATGATTGTCGCCTGATAAAGTTCGCCCGGAATCAAATTTGCATGACTTTCAAAAAGCTGAAATGCCGAAATGCCGTGCTTCACCTGTTCGACAGCGTATTTGATGGAAAGTTGAGTGATCTTTTCAAGAATTGCATGACTGAACGTCGGATCTTGATACAGCATTTTGACTGCATCCGGGAAGGTGTGACGCGTGCTGATGCCCTGAACCATATAACAGAAGACGGTAAATGGCGCACCGCAGAAACCGAAAAGAGGCACGTCGGCAGGTTTCTGTTCCATAATCAGGTCGATTGCCTGATAGATATGCTGAAGCTTCTCTTCACGTTCAACCAGTTCAAACGCCGGATTTTCGCTGATTGGTTTAGGAAAACGTGGTCCTTTATCGGTAAAATTCAGCTCCATGCCAAGCGCTTCAGGAATCACCAGAATATCAGAGAAAAGAATTAGCGCGTCGATGCCAAGATCGTGATAAGGAAGAAGTGTCACCTCAGCCGCCAATTCCGGCGTATCCATCATAGTTTTGAATGAATATTTATCGCGCATCGCCATGTAGGAAGGAAGCACACGCCCAGCCTGTCGCATAAACCAGATTGGTGGACGGTCGGTTTTTTCACCGTTAAGCGTTTTCAGCATCAAAGAATCAGTCATCGTAATCTCCTTTATTTCAACATTCTGAAAATAAAATGTTTTCAGAACAGCATTAAGTTTGTCGGGCTGTAAATATAGGGAGATGATCGCCAATTACTACAATTTCGATCCCATTTTATACAGAAGGGATGCCATTTATCAGTAGTGGCCGCCCTTGTGGCTACTCGCAAAGTAGGTCGGATAGTCCCTCGACGACTTAAAACTGGCTTTGCCAGTTTATATGCGGTCAGAGACTGACACGCACTACAGCGAATTTTGGAATGCGGTGAGCATCACCGCTTTCAAACCACGAATTATACGAATGAAACGAATTATAATAGAATGGAACTGATGTGTTGAGCGGCGTAGCCGATCTTTTAGAGTGTACTTTGTTATTCCTCTTCCGCAGGATGGCGAGAAAGCCGCTTTGAAATAATGCCATCGGCATTAACCAATCATAGCCACGTCCTTTAGGGCGTGGTCGTTCAATGTAAAAATTAACCGTGCCGCAGGTACGGACGAATTATGCAATCAAAATTTGGCGCATACCTCCGGCATGCATTTAAATCATGTTACAAGATTCCACGCCCTAAAGGACGTGGCTATCATTAGCTTGCCCTAAACGGGCATTAAAAGAAAAATCAGTCAACAGTTTTATGATTGTTACGGATAAGAAACACCGAGATCACGAAGTGACATAAATATGAGAAGTTCGGCAAAACGTCCTAAAAGGACAAATTGTTTGGCGATGTCTCAGCTTAAGGTTGTTTTAGGGAGAAAAAGCCTGCGCAGCGTGGAGAAATATTGGTAGCCTCGGGTGAAATGAGCGAAGCGAATGCAACCCGTGGAATTTCGATTTATATAGAAGACGAATGCCCGCAGGGTATGACATTAGTGCCATACCCTGCGGGCATTCCAAAACAGATCGTATTCATAATCCACGGGTTCCGAAAACAAGTTTTCTCCACCCGAGGCTAGCCATATTTCCACAAGTTGCGCTTGTTCAGAATAAAATAGCCGAAGCATATCGAACTTGATACACGCCGGCTATCAGGGAGAAGAAATTGTCTGTTCTATCGAGGATGACTTCGTCACATTTAGATGTCGCTACTCGACCTCGAATGAAATCTTATTGTATTAGATATTATTTTATTTTCTGTAATTTTATTACTTTACTTTCAGTTCCATTTATTCTTTCAAAGCCTTCAACAGCAATAGATCTGATAAAGTTCTCTTCGACTAGGTGTGGTTTATAGCCATTTTTTTCGATTGTTAGAGGAGTGTTCTCATTTTTCAAATTAACCCAGATAACTTTATAATAACCATTTTTGCTTTTATAAACCATAAATGGAGTAGCTTTACTACCACTTTTAATTTTCAGGTATTTCCTAAATTTTATTTCACCTGGAACTATTTTTGCATCAAGCCCAACGCCAGTCTCTGAGTCTACAACCTGAAATTCACAAGTGTAAGCAGCAATCTTTGTTGCATCTATTAGGTTATCTTCTTTTGTAACTCGTGCTTTTTTTAAGGTTTCCTCTAAAAATTTATCTTTAGTCAAAGATGGGACATAATACCAACTATCATTATACTTGGCCAAGTCATAAATAAGTGAAAAACTCGACTCTTTTGAGAAATCACCAATGACATTAATACTCTCTGTCGGTTGTGTCGCATAGAACAAGTGGCTATGAGTCGCCAATTTAGAAGGTACAATTTTCCTAATCTTGAATTCATCCTTAACAAGTTTATCTAGTTTTAGTGAACTCTTAAAAATTTCTATTCGTTCTTTTGTAAAGTATTTTTTACAAGCAGGATGCATTGTATTTAGATAACGCCTCAAATCCTGATCAGCCTGTGCAAAGAAAATTTCAGTAATTAGTTCCTCTTGTGTACTAAAAGTAGGAAGTTTTTCTTCTGCAGTTTTAGCTGTTTTACAACCACAAAGCGCAATTAGTAGTGTTAAAAGGCCGATTTTACTCTTCAACATTATGTATTCCTTTTTTGTTTATATCATAACTTATTCGTGGACACTTTTGTCTGGGAGTTTGTGTCCGGTTATTTTACGGTTTACGACTCTTGCATTTCATACCAGCCTTTGAACTTTCAGTGACAAAAGTCGTTTTGCTAAGTGATGATATAGCGTTTTCCCTTATTTGCAATTCTTCCAATAAAAAAAGTGATGTACACAAAGAAGGCTACAGCACGGCCTGTAGCTCCGTAGGAGCGATATCTCTGTAGACTGAAATAGATTAGAACCGCCTCAGCTCCGTAGGTGCGGCACTGGGATTCAAAAGATGTCGCACCTATGGCGCTCAATGAAATGATTGATTCATAGTTCTACAAAGATGCCGTCTCTACGAGACTAAAAATCCCTCTGCGTACTCAGTGCCTCGGCGTGAGCTATTTAGTTTCTACCGCAGAGTTTTACCGAGCTGTCGTAGAGGGCAACAGAGGATGACAGATTCTTCTACCGCAGGTGTCCACAGAGTTTTTCAGCTTATGGTGAACTTGTCGTTTGTTCGCAAAGAAGCTTAGTACACGATGTACATCTCTGTAGGAGCGTAGTTTGTTGACAAAGCTGAAAGTAACTCCATTTCTCCGAAATGGATGATGCTGTTTGAGGTTAATGCCACTTCGGAGAAGTGGCTCTACTGATGCCTTTTTGCAAAAACATGAGGTTTATCCACAGCTCAGCGCCGTAGGTGCGGCACTGTTGTTCAAAAGATGTCGCACCTATGGCGCTCAATGAAATGTTTGATTATAGTTCTACGATTTCGATCCCATTTTATGCAGAAGGGGAGGTGATTTGCTGATTTTGATTTACAAAAATGCAGATAAGCTTTCTTGCAGACACAAACTTGACCAACTTCGTATAGATAAGAACTCTTTTTTGAACAAACTTAGCCAAAGTGAAGCTTGCAGAAAAT
>DDLT01000334.1 GCA_002340265.1 Lentisphaeria bacterium UBA2565
GAAAAATCTGAACTACCCAATCTTCTGCCTCATAACTGGCAAAAAACACGCTAATTCAACTTTTTTTCAAAAAAGATTCACAAACAACCGACCTAAGTTGACGCTTACGAAGCTTGTAGTTGTAGATGAGTCTGGATTCTCTAAAACGTACCTTCCAGAAGATGGTAATGTGAAGATCGAAGTGTATGACCTTGAAGAGGGTTGGAACTTGATCGCTATCACATCTGACGATGCTGACCTTGAAACGCTTAAAGGTGAAACGGTCGGCGTACTTTGGGGCTGGAACGGTTCTGGTTACGAAGTAGTCGAAACTGCAAGCGCTACAGACGCCGTATGGGTTTACGCGCCAATCGCCAAACAGGTTTATGTGTCAGGTACTAAATCTGATGCGAAGATCAAGTTGAACCTTGGTTGGAACATGGTTGGTCCGGTTGAAAATGACTTCATCCCAGAAGGTGCTGATACAGTATACAGTTGGAGCGAAGTATACGATGTGATCGCCGGCGAAGAAAAAGTTCTTATCGGCGGAAAAGGTTACTGGATCTTCTCTCTATAAGGTTTAAGGTCACAAGTTGTAAGGTTGCAAGTTAAGAACCTGTAACCTTCAACTTTTAAACCTTTAACGAATTAATGCTCTCTCTCTGGACAGGAAAGTTTCCTGTCTGTTGTTTGACTCCTTCGGGCTTTCTCTTCCGAAGGAGTTTTTTTGTATAACGGAATCTGTCAATTCTGGTGTTGTTACAGATTTAGTTTTCTGAGCAGAGTTTGATCTATTGGGGCGGTGAGGTGAATTGTCTCTTTAGTTGTCGGATGTTCAAAGGTTAGGGCGGAGGCGTGAAGAGCTTGCCTATTCAGAATCAACGAACGGTTATCTTGTATGGTCAGCGTCTTGTCGATAAACCTTAGATAGATGCTGTCGTCTGTGCCGTAGATTTTGTCTCCAACTACAGGGAAGCCTAGAGATTCAGCGGTTGCTCTTATCTGATGCGTTCTGCCGGTTCCGAGTCTTACTCTTAAAAGTGTGAAGTTGTCATTAGTTCTCTGCGGATAAAACCAGGTACTGGACTTCTCCCAGTTTTCTCCGGGGTTGTCGATGACGTTTTCTAGAAAGAACGCACGTTTTTTGCGAACCGGACTCTCTTCATCAGGACCAATCCAGCCTATTGCAGCAATGTCATTTTCAACATGTCCATGAACTACTAACTGATACTCTTTGATTATTCGATGGTCTTGAAGTTGTTTGGCTAGATGTTTTGCAGTTTTCTTGTTAAGCGCAATCATCACTAGTCCGCTGGTTTCACGGTCAAGTCGATTGATAAAGTGCAAGCTGTCATACTTTTTCTTCAATTCGAACCATAGGGTGTTTTGGTAAAAACATCCGGACGGATGGCAAGGCAGATTTCCTGATTTGTTAATGACTAAAAGATCTTCGTCTTGAAAGATTATCTCATACGATAGATCAACAGGTGGTTCGGGTCTTGGGGGAGGGCAGTAGGTGATGACATCGCCTTCGTTTAACTCTCTAGTGATTTTTACCTTCTGACCATTAATTGTGAGAAGTCCTTTGCAGATTTCCTCCTGCCAGGATGCGCGAGAATGGTATTTGTACTTTTGACTTAGCCAGCCGTCGATTCGTTTACCGGCGTCTTCCTGCTTTGCAATAGTGGAATTTTTTCGTTTTGAGACGCTTGAGCTGTTTGGCATTAAGCGGATTCCTCAACCACTACGCGGGATCCTTTGACATCGATAACTTTGATCTCTTTGCCAGCTTCAATAAAATCACCTTGCGTGACGACATCAATTCGTAAATCATTGATTTCTGCAACTCCAGCCGGACGAAGCATTGTGACTGATGTTCCAATTTGTCCGATTACAGCAAATTGCTCTTCGCCAGATGCTTTGTAATCTTTTTGATTTTCTCCGAGACAGAGATGTTTGCCATGAGCTGTATTCGGAAGGCTTCGTAAAAGAACCATAATTGCAATAATTGAGACTAATAGAACCGAAACTAGAACCATCAGCCCGGTTGTTACTCCGTATGAAAATGAACCGATTACACCGATTAAAGCAAGAATGCCACCGATTGTGCCGACAACGCCGCCGGGGATGATGGTTTCGCAAGCGATAAGTATGATTCCGCTGACACATAGTCCGATGATCAATGATATTGACATATTTGCTCCTTATACTAAAACTGATAGAATTTCTTCGGTTGTTAACTCTCTAAGAATATCGCCGATTAAGTATAGAGAACCGGTGATTATTGTATCTGTTTTAAGGTAACTCTTAATGTGATCAATGGAACCTATATTTACCGTTTTCTCCGGTGAAATGGAATTAATCATTTCCTGTAGCTGTTCCGGTTTAGCAGAACGTGGATTGTTTACGGGCAGAATTGTGTACGAATCGGCGATTTGATCAACTGTGCGTAAAAACTCTTCACAATCTTTGTCTTCTAAAATTCCTATAATCAGGTGCCATTTTTTAAAGTCAAAACGGCTGTTTAAGGAGTTTATTAGACCTTCCGCTGCGTGTGCATTGTGAGCTCCATCAACAAAAGTCAGTGTGTTGTCACAAACTTGGAGTTGCTGCAATCGTCCCGGCCACTGGGCGTTGTTCAGGCCTGAAAGCATTTTGTTAAAATCGTAATTGGTCGTGAACGAGAGGTGACGAAGGATTGTCACTGCCAACGAGACATTGTCGGCTTGATGTCGTCCCCAAAGTCTGGTGTTCACTTGAATATTATCGCCGGTTTGAAAACCGATATCTGTCATCATTCCATTTTCTGTGAAGTGATAGTTATGGATATAAAAATCGTTGCCACGAAAATGAAAAGGCGCAGCTTTTTTTGCTGCAATATCGAGAATTACGCGACGGACAATGTCGTTGTTTCCTCCGTAAAAGACTGGAGTTGCTGGTTTGATAATTCCGCCCTTTTCAGCTGCGATCTCTTCGATTGTTTCACCTAAATATGCGCAGTGGTCCAGTGCACAGTTGGTGATCGCGGAAACCACAGGCGTTACTACGTTTGTAGCATCAAGTCGTCCCCCCATTCCAGTTTCCCAAACTACAAAATCACAGTTTAGTCTTTTAAAAACTAAAATCGCCAGAATGGCTGTGGTTTCGAAGTAGGTTGGTTGTAGTTCGGGGTAGTCTTGAACGCTTTTGGAAAGTCGGGTCATCTCTTCTGCAAAAATTGTTTCTGAAACGGCTAATCCGTTGATACGAATTCGTTCTCGAACAGAAATTAGGTGAGGGGAGGTGAAAAGTCCGACTTCAGCGTCGGCGGCAATCAAACCTGCATTCAGCAAACTTGCTGTTGAACCTTTGCCATTTGTCCCCGCAAGATGAATGAAATTCAGCTCTTCGTGCGGATTGCCCAGCAGTTTTAAAATTTCACTGATGTTATCAAGTCCGAGCTTTATGCCGAACATGACACGGCTATTAAGGTATTCGGTTGCTTCTAAAAAGTTCATCTAGTTTTCCTCTTCAAGTAAAAGAGGTTGTGAATCTTCGACGGCATCTAACAGTTTATCCGAGAAATTTTTAGATGTTTTGATTCCGAGCTTTTTCATATCTTCTGCACGTTTTAGAACATTTCCACGTCCGTGACTAAATTTGTTCATCGCGTCGTCATAACTTTTGTTGACGGTTTTCAGCTGTTTGCCGACTTTTTCCAAATCTGTGGCAAATGCTACCAGTTTGTCGTAAAGTTTTCCGGCGTCGTCTGCAATTTTCTGTGAGTTTTTTGCCAATTTTTCCTGACGAAGAATAAAGGCGACGGTTCGCATTGTTGCCAAAAGTGTTGAAGGGGTGACCAAAACGATGTTGCGATTCATTGCATCTTCGAACAGATCCGGCGCTGCCTGAAGTGCGAGTCCGAGTGCCGGCTCGATCGGTATAAACATCAGAACCATGTCGACGGATGTGATTCCAGGAAGTTGATGATAGTTTTTATCTGAAAGTGTTTTAATATGAGTTTTGATTGAGTTGACATGCTCTTTCAGTGCAATCTCTTTTACCGCTTGTTCATCTGAATTGTAAAAACGTTCGTAGGCTGTAATTGATACTTTTGAGTCGATGACGATTTGCTTCTTTTCAGGAAGCTCGATGATTGCATCGGGGCGGAAGCGTTTACCTTCTTCAGTGTTGATATTTTCTTCAAGTTTGTAGTTGATTCCTTTTTGAAGTCCGGCTGTTTCGAGGATTCGTTCAAGGATCATTTCACCCCAACAACCCTGAGTTTTGCTTTCACCTTTTAACGCATTTGTCAGATTAACTGCATCTTCTGAAATCTTCTGATTCATCTCCTGTAGGCGTTTAATTTCGCCTTTCAGACTTTCATGCTGTTTGATGCCGTTTTCATGATTAGCTTTTACTTTTTCTTCAAACTCTTTAATCTTTGTTGAAAGCGGATTAAGGACGTTTTTAAGCTTTTCTTCGGAACTTTTGGTGAATTCCTGCGACTGTTTTGAGAGAATTTCATGGGCAAGCACTTTGAACGATTCGGTCATTTTCTCTTTTGATGCTTCAAGCTGCTTTAACTTTTCAATTGTCGCCTCTTTCTCTTTTTGAAGTGCAGTCTTGGCACTGCTCAGCTCACTGGTCAGTTTCAAGTTTTGTGTGTTTAGCGACTCTGATTTTTTGGAAAGTTCCTGAGCCTGCTGTTCGAAGTTCTTGAGTACACCATTTTGAGAAATTAACTGCTCTTTAGCGACTTTCAGTTCCGCATTCTCTTTCTCTAAAGTTGTTACTTTTTCATTTAGGAAGCTACTTTCGGACTCGATTTGAGACGTTGAACTTTTGAGTTTTATATAGGCGATTGTGCTGACTACAGCGATTGCCAGCGCGATTATTGCGATAATGATTTCCATGTTTACTCTTGAGACTGTTTTTCTTTTAGGTTTGTGATGCGTGTTCTGGCTTCTGCTGCTACAGGAAGTGACTTGTTTTCTATACGTTGCAGAACTTTTACTGCTTCTTCAGTTTTTCCCTGGCTGACGTACAGATCAGAAAGCTCAAATGCGGCACGGGTGAAGTACCGCCAGTCGCGGACAGAACCTTTTGACTGCTCGCTGTTATGCTGGTAAATGATGTCGTGAAGAATGGTAATGGCTTCATCGGTCTTTTTCTGTAGAATTAGTGATTGCGCAAGTTTGAATCGAACTTGATCTTTTAGATAGGAGCTTAGATTTTCCGCTTGTAAAAGGGCTGTGTAAACTTCGGCGGCTTCAGTTGTCATATTGGCTAAAAAGAGGGAATCACCGCGTCGGCCTTCTGCTTTCTGTGATAGTTTAACGGGAATTTCTTTAAGAGTTGCGACTTTTGCAAACTCTTTCGCTGCTTTTTCGTAGTCTGCACGGTTTGAGAAAATTGTCCCGATTTCAAAGAAGGCTTCTGCTTTTATCACGTTTGAAATTTTTTCGTTTTTGGTGATTGCGATAAGTTTTTCGAGTGACTTTGGAATATCGAAAAATTTGGAGACAATTGCCGAGTCTAAAGCTGCCTGTTCGGCTCTTTTGTCTTCCGGGAACTCTTTTGCTAATTTGTCGTAATATTTTGAGGCATTGATGTAGTCTTTAGAGTTTTTGTAGAAATCTCCTAGGCGGCAAATCAACTCGGGTGCCAATTCTGTTTTGTCATATTTCGCGAAGAACTCTTTTGCAATTTTGATTGCTTCTTCATTTTTACCGGTGAGAAGCAGGAGATTTACCAAACGTGAATAGACATAAGGATGAAGTTCCGCTTTTTCATATTTTTTTAACGCTTCCTGCAAAAGTTTCAACGCATCGTTGGTTTTCCCAGATGCGGTTAAACAGTCAGACTGCAAAAGAGTGGCGTTCAGTGTATTTCGCGAGTTTGGATATAGTTTTACGAGCTTTTCAAAGTAGGTCGCGGCTTCTTCATTTTTAGTTTGCTGCTTCAGTACTGCAGCGTACTGGAAAAGTACGGCCGGGAGTAGACTACTTGACGGGAAGTTCTTTAGAAAGGTTTGAAAGGCAATTGCAGCCTCGTTTAGTTTTCCCTCTTTTTCGTAGGCTAATCCCTGATAAAAGTAGGCGTGTTCCGTGTAGGAAGAGTCGTTGTACTCTTCAATAATTAGCTGATAGTACATGATTGCCTGTTGGAAGTTGTTTGTACGGTAAGCT
>DDLT01000136.1 GCA_002340265.1 Lentisphaeria bacterium UBA2565
CGATACAACAAGATCAGTTAATCGAAAGTTTCGCAAACTAAACTATGAAAACAGCTCTTCTTACCATTCTACTCACTGCCGGCAGTTTTATCTTTTCGGAGAATATCGAACTGCCGATTCTTTGGCTGAAATGTGATATGGAGAGTCGTTCTGCCGATACATTCTGGGAAAAGCAGGATTTTAAATCGGCAGAAGCAAACTATCAAACCGCCCTCGCCTCACTTGAACGGATCAAAAAATACGATGAGAAATATTACCCGGAAGTAGTCAAAGCCAAAACTGTATTTCTTAAAGAGCGGTTGACGCTTTGCAGTCAATTTAACCAGCCGATTGAAACACTTTCAAATCAGCAGCTTCAGGAACTGGTGAAGCTACAGAGACGTCAGATGGCGTCGATTCTTTCAAAGCAGAAGCTCGGTGAGATACAGCCGCCGAAAGAAAACCTGATACTTAAAGTGAAAGCGCTGCAGGACCAAGTTGCCGACCTACAATTTACGCTTAAAGAGATTGTGGTTAGACCGGATAAACAACACCTGCGTCAACTAAAACAGATCCTTCAGGCAGAAACCAACGCCTGTATGCTTGTGGCAAATCGTACAGTTGATAAACTGGAAACTTACAGTGAAAACACCCGAAATCTGCAAACATCGATAAAAGCACTAAAGCTTAAAAACAAAAGTCTTGAAGCAAAAATTGCAGAAAGCACTAATGCCAAACTGGTTCGTAAGATTGAAGAAGAGTTCGAAAAACTTGTTCTGCAAAACAAGAAGTTGATTATTGAAAACAGATCGTTAACTGAAAAGTACTTGAAAGC
The DNA here is from genome assembly GCA_002340265.1 of Lentisphaeria bacterium UBA2565. Lineage (GTDB taxonomy): Bacteria > Verrucomicrobiota > Lentisphaeria > UBA2565 > UBA2565 > UBA2565. Next base: position 815 of record DDLT01000136.1, read on the forward strand.
TGAAGATGCTGTTGAGGAACTAAAAAAATCTAAAAAACTGAATAAACCGACTGATACTGCCACTAAAATGCGTGTTCAGATTTACCTTGCGGAGATTGACCGGTTAAACAAAATGCTTGATGTGCTTCAAGTTAGCAATCAGGAACTACGTTCTCGTGATACCGAACTGAACGAATTGATTAAAAATGCACTTAAAGAGCGCAGAATACCCAAGAAAAATGATGAAAAGTCAATCGACAATTTAATAAAAGTAAATCGTGAACTTCGTGCGGAGCTAAATGTCATCACAACACGATACAAGCAGTTACGAACTAAAATCAAAAATGATGCGTTCCAGAAAGTTCTCGACCAAAACGACTCCATTGTCAACACTTTGATCTCTATGGATACGGAACTTCGTAAATCGCAGGATGAGATTATGCGCCAAAAAGCCCTTAACAGCATTGTAAAGCTGGGGCTGAAAAAAGATGCGAAAGCGGCTATCGAAATCATATCAAAACACTTTCCGTTAGATGAGCAGGAAAAAAGCGACAAATAACGTTTTTTCTCATTGTATCTAAACACTTTCTGACTATTTTACACCAGCTATCGAAGGGCGAGTGATCGAAAATCTCTTTTTTAAGAGTGCCTTGAGACATTATTAATACCTGAGAAAATCAGGTGATTCTTTAGGAGAATTAACATGTACGCAGTAATCGAAACTGGCGGAAAACAGTATCGCGTTAAAGAAGGCGATGTTCTTGAAATTGAAAAACTAGCTGTAGAAGCTGGTGAAACTGTATCTATCGACAAAGTACTAATGGTTGGTGCTGGTGAAGAAGTATCTTTCGGTACTCCATACGTTGAAGGTGCAGCTGTAGAACTTGAAGTTCAAGATCAGTTCCGCGGTAAGAAAGTTGTGGCTTTCAAATACAAACGTCGTAAACAGTACTCAAGAACTGTCGGTCACCGTCAGTCACTAACACGCGTTGTAGTGAAATCAATCAAATCTGCATAATTAAGCTTTACCTGTAATTAATACAGGCGCTTTCGCGGGTTTATTGTACCTATTTTAAAACCCTCTAGTCCTGTACTAGAGGGTTTTATTTTTTTAGGCATTTGGCATCTGGCTCAAGGCATAGGATGCAAACGTCGAACATCGAACTTTTAACACTGAATATAAAAGTATCAAAGTGTCAATTTCAGTTATATAAAATAACCTTTTTGACAAATGCGTAGCATTTTCAAAATCCCCGTGTCCCCGTGGTTGATAAAATGAACAAAGTAGGAGTCTTCAATGGGTAAAAAGAACAGAAAGAAAAAAGATAGGGTAGAGCTTAACTCTGCTACTGATATAAAAAATAATCCATTCTCTGGCTTGGACTTCTCTAATGTGGTAAAAGAAGAACCGAAACCTGAACCGGTAAAAGAAGAAAAGAAAGAGAAAGAATCGGTACTTTCGCCGGCTGACCAGGAACTTCTGAAAGCATTCGGTGAAAAAGGGATCGAAGTAGCCGAAGTGGATTCAGAAGTCATCTGCCGCAAAAAAGTGTATGCACGAGTTGAAAAGAAAAAACGTGCGGGTCACCCATCGACAGTTATTCGCGGTTTCGATTCCAACAATGCGGAATACATGATGGAACTTATCGGTACAATTAAAAAACAGCTTGGTGTGGGCGGAATTCTGAATGATGATCAATTGGAACTTCAGGGAAATCATCTGGAACGTCTTCCGAAACTTCTACTGCCGCTGGGCTACGAAGTAATCATCGGCTAACAACTGAGTGAATAACGAAAAGTGAATAGTGAAAAATGTTCACTTTAGGAACCCAAAACCTACGTGTCCGCCGTAGCGAAGCGTAGGAGGAAACAACTAACTATCTAACCAACCAACTTATTATGACTATAGAAGAACTGAACAAGCGAGTTGAAGAGGCTAACGAGCGTCTAAATCAACTCAGGGGGTATCTTTGACGTTGACAGTCGTCTGAAAGAACTTAAGAACCTTGAAGAAGCTATGACTGCTGGCGATTTCTGGAACAATCAGGAAGAGGCTCAAAAAACTGTTGCAAAAGTTAAAGCTGTAAAAAATATCCTTGATCCTTTCAAAAAGATTAACGGAAAAGTAGAAGACTTTGCCGTGATGGTAGAACTTGTCGAAATGGAAGAGGACGAGGAACTGCTGACTGAGGCCGATGAAAACTGGGCCGAGCTTCAAGTAGAACTTGATAAAATGGAACTGTTCAGCTTCCTTTCTGGCAAAAACGATAAAAACGATGCAATTCTGACAGTTCATGCGGGAGCTGGTGGAACGGAATCCTGTGATTGGGCCGGTATGCTTTATCGTATGTATACACGCTGGGCTGAACGCCACAACTTTTCTGTTGAACTTGTCGATTACCAAGATGGCGATGAGGCAGGGCTTAAAAGCGCTACTCTAGTTATTAGAGGCGAATATGCCGCTGGTTATCTAAAATCTGAAAGTGGAGTTCACCGTCTGGTTCGTATCTCACCTTTCGACAGTAACAGCCGTCGTCACACTTCGTTTGCTTCTATTGAAATCACACCAGAACTTGATGACGATATTGATATCGACCTTGACCCGTCCGATCTTCGAGTTGATACATTCCGAGCAAGCGGAGCTGGAGGTCAGCACGTGAATACCACCGATAGTGCGGTGCGAATAACTCATATTCCAACCGGAATTTTTGTAGCCAGTCAGGCTCAAAGATCCCAGCACAAAAATAAAGCGACTGCGATGAAACTGCTGAAATCTAAACTTTATGAAGATGCAGAACGTAAGCGTGCAGCGGAACTTGACGGTGGTCCAAAGGTAGATAATGGTTGGGGAAGTCAGATCCGATCCTATGTTCTACACCCCTATCAAATGGTCAAAGATTTGCGCACAAGCGTAGAGACATCCAATACAAGCAATGTGCTTGATGGAGATCTAGACCAATTCATTGACGCTTTTTTAAGAAGTGGTGAGCATAACAAATAAAAATTTTGTCACACCCCCTACCAAAAAAAGTTTTTTCAGTCGTTAGTGTTTTTCATTTTTTTTAACACTAACGACTTTTTTGTTTATAGCAATTGCATTGAATTATCGATAATTGTGTCTATTTTCTTTGGCATTTTACAAATTTTCGTAAACTTGACCTCAAAGCGCATTTTTTCTTTTGAACCAATGAGTTAAAGCGCTTTGTCTTTTACGAACAGAGATTTATAAAGAATTAAGAAAATAGTAAATATTATTAATAGTAACGGTGTGGCTTTATGGAGAAGTATAAAAAACATTTTTTCCCGGAGAACCAAGGACTTTACGATTCTGCAAACGAGCATGATGCTTGTGGTGTGGGTATTGTAGCTAATATCAATGGAGAGAAATCTCATAAGATAGTTCTTGATGCAGTTCAGGTTCTTGAACGAATTGAACATCGCGGCGCAGTTGGTGGCGACCCGGGGACCGGAGATGGTGCAGGTCTTCTACTGCAAATTCCTGATCAATTTTTCAAACGCGTAATGACAGAAGAGAACGTATCGCTTCCTGAAGATGGTGAATACGGTGTCGGTATGGTTTTTCTTCCAATGGAAGAGAACTTACGCAAAGCGTGTGTTTCAGCAATCGAAAAGTCACTAGTAGAAAAAGGGCTTTCAGTTCTTGGTTGGCGTACAGTTCCAACAGATGACTCTACACTTGGTAAAATGGCACAAGCAACTCAGCCGGATGTCCGCCAAATATTTGTTGGAAAGCCCGAAGGTTTAAGTAGCGATGAACTAGAGCGTCAACTTTATGTCGTAAGACGTAGCGCAGAAAATGCGATCGCTGCTGAGTTCCCAGACATGGGCGATAAGTTCTACATCTGTTCATTCTCCTGCAAAACAATCATCTATAAAGGAATGTTGATGGCACCACAGGTTATGGAATACTTCCAAGACCTAAGTGCTGAAGACTTCACTTCTGCCGTTGCAGTTGTTCACCAGCGTTACAGTACTAACACGTTCCCAAGTTGGCCGTTGGCCCACCCATTCCGATACATTGCGCACAATGGTGAGATTAATACACTTCGCGGAAATGTGAATCAGATGCGTGCTCGCGAAATGTCATTTGAGTCAAAACTTTTCGGTGACGACATCAAAAAACTTCATCCAATTGTTCAAGAGCATGGAAGTGACTCGGCATGTCTGGATAACGCGGTAGAGTTCTTTACTCTTACTGGACGTAGCCTGCCTCACACAATGATGATGCTTGTGCCTCAGGCGTGGGGACATAAGTACAATCTTAATGACGACATGCAAGGTTTTTATGAGTACCACGCTGGTATGATGGAACCTTGGGATGGACCAGCTGCGCTGGCATTTACCGATGGCTCGTCAGTTGGTGCTACACTTGACCGTAACGGACTTCGCCCTGCCCGCTATACTATTACTAAAGACGGCATGCTTCTTCTGGCTTCTGAAGCAGGGACAATCGACATTCCTTGGGATAATGTAGAAAAGAAAGGACGTTTGAGTCCAGGTGAAATGCTTTACATTGATATGACTCGTGGAAAAGTTTATTTTGACCGCGAAATCAAAACTCGTATAGCACGTCAGAAACCATACAGCCGCTGGGTTGAAGAGAATCACATTGATATTCAGGGTGGAATTCTGAAAGATGCAGAACACCACATGCCGTCTGAAGATGTGCTAAAACTTCAGAAACTTTACGGTTACACTCGTGAAGAGCTTGAGATTATCATTAAACCGATGGCTGACACAGGTGCTGAACCAATCGGTTCTATGGGTAACGATGCCGCTTTGGCAGTTCTTTCTGACAAACCGCAGCTTCTATTTGCTTACTTCAAACAGCTTTTCGCACAGGTTACCAATCCGCCGATTGACCCAATTCGTGAGGAACTTGTGACAAGTTTGACTGTTTTCGTGGGTAATAAACGAAACATTCTTAACGAAACACCTGAAAATGCGAAGCTGTTGAAACTTAAAACTCCAATTCTATCAAACCACGACATCTATCGTTTCCGTGAATCGAAGCACGATGCGTTCCAAACTGAAACGCTGACTATGAGCTATCAGGCTGATGGTGGAAAAGAGGCGTTGGAAGAAGCTCTTCAGTCGCTACGTGCGCAGGCAAAGGCGACGGTTGAAAGTGGCAAATCGGTAATCATTCTTTCAGATAAAGAACTTCCTGAAGGACACGCTCCAATTCCATCACTTCTGGCAACAGCTGCTGTTCACCACTATCTGATTCGCGAAGGTATCCGTACTGAGATTGGTTTGATTGTTGAAACCGGAGAAGCACGCGAAGTGATGCACTATGCACTTCTTCTTGGTTACGGAGCAACTGCCGTGAATCCATACTTGGCAATCGAAACGATTATTCACATGTCACAGGATGGCAAACTTGATAACGAGCTTGACCTATACGATCTAATCAAAAACTACATCAAATCTATCGACAAAGGCCTGAAAAAGATTATGTCGAAGATGGGAATTTCTACACTTCGTAGTTACCGCGGTGCACAGATTTTTGAAGCAATCGGTCTTAACAGCGAATTTGTTAATGAGTATATGTTCGGAACGCCTTCACGTATTGAAGGTATCGGAATTGAAGAGATTGCTAAAGAGAGCAAAGCGCGTTATGACAAGGCGTTTGCTCCAAACCAGCTTAACGCAAAATTGCTTGAAACTGGTGGTCAATACAGCTACCGCGTTAACGGAGAAAAGCACCTTTGGTCTCCTGCAGCAATTACCAATATGCAGGAAGCGATCAAAACTAATGACAAAACGCTTTACCGTGCCTACGCTGACGAAATCAATGCTCAGGCAGCCGGTTTCTGTACACTTCGTGGTTTGTTCAAATTCAAAGAAACGACAGCGATTCCTCTAGAAGAAGTTGAGTCCGCTGACGAAATCATGAAGCGATTTGTAACTGGTGCGATGTCACTAGGTTCAATTTCTCCTGAAGCTCACGAAACTATTGCCATCGCGATGAATCGAATTCACGGTATGAGTAATAGTGGTGAAGGTGGAGAAGATAACGTTCGCTACCAGCCAATGCCAAATGGCGACAGCAAATGTTCTGCAATCAAGCAGGTCGCAAGTGGTCGTTTTGGTGTAACTATCGAATATCTGGCAAATGCCAAAGAGATTCAGATCAAAGTAGCTCAAGGGGCAAAACCAGGTGAAGGTGGACAGCTTCCTGGTCACAAAGTAAATGCTTTGATTGCACGCGTTCGTAACTCCACACCTGGTGTGACTCTAATCTCGCCTCCTCCTCACCATGACATCTACTCTATTGAGGATTTGGCACAGTTGATTTTCGATCTGAAGTGTATTAATCCTAAAGCTACTATTAGTGTAAAGCTTGTATCTGAAAATGGTGTAGGTACTATTGCCGCAGGAGTAGCAAAAGCACATGCCGACCTTATCCTAATAAGTGGTTGCGAAGGTGGTACTGGTGCCAGTCCGATCAGTTCTGTTAAACATGCAGGACTTCCTATGGAGCTTGGACTTGCTGAAACACAGCAGACACTGGTTATGAATAATCTACGTGGAAGAATTAAACTTCAGGCTGACGGACAGCTCAGAACAGGACTTGATGTCATTAAAGCTGGTCTACTGGGAGCCGAAGAGTTTGGTTTTGCAACCTCTATACTTATTGTGCTTGGTTGTGTGATGATGCGTAAATGCCACACAAACACATGTCCTATGGGTGTAGCTACTCAAAACGAAGAACTGCGTAAAAAATTTATTGGACGACACGAATATATCGAAAACTACTTCAGATTTATAGCCGAAGAGGTTCGCGAATATCTTGCAGAACTAGGATTCACCAAGTTCGACGATATTGTTGGTAAAGCTAACCTTCTTGAACTAAACTCTGAATCGGATTCAAAGGTTGACCTTTCAGGTGTACTATATATGCCGGAGGAGGCTCTAAAATACCCTTTGAAAAATATAGTGTCGCAAAAACATAAAATTAACAACATTTTAGATAAAGAACTCATCTCTCTGGCTAATGCATCCATTAAAAAGAGAGATAGAGTTTGGATCACACAGGAGATTCAGAATACCGACCGATCGGTAGGTACAATGTTATCAGGTAAAGTAGCCATGAGCTACGGAGAAG
>DDLT01000022.1 GCA_002340265.1 Lentisphaeria bacterium UBA2565
AAAACGAAAACCCGGCGTTTTTATATTTCTCCGGTTTGAAGAGCGTTTTTGAAAAGCCTGTTTTCGAGACGAATTAGTGTGGACGGTAGGCCAAGCCGTAGAAATGAAGCTGCATTTTAAAATTAATTTCTCCGATGTAGTTTGGAAGCTGCCTCAGAGAACGTAGTCATTGGTTTAAACTTAGTATACGCGACAGTCGCATACGCTGCCCTAAGCTTAGTTTGAATCATCCGCCGCCGAACACTTTTGTAACTGATACAAGCGTCTAGCACGCTCAAAACACACGTAATCTAACCCAGGTTTAGTGTCAATTTTGCTGGCTCTAGTATTAATTGTAATTTTCCATTGAAAAAATGAAAAAAGTCTTTCCTTGGCAAGAGAAATTACAAACTTGATTAACTTTCAATTTCAAATCAGGTTGTTCATTCGAAGGCGATTAACATTAAGTTTTAATTTCCCTGGTACAAAAATGTTCTTCAGTCACTAATTTTCTGTGGAGTATGAAATTTGTCGACGTCAAAAGTGGAGAACAGAAAATATAAGCAGAAACTCTCATCGAAACTTGAGTAGAACTGAGCTCAAACTTCTCACTTAGTCCGGTTAGTTCAATGTAAACTCAGGTCGTCTTTCACGAGAAATGAAAATGGGAGATGGCATTGATTACCCGGAGCTCTTTGGCAAAAACGCATTTTTTGGACATTTTCAGCATGGCCGGATATTAGCTAAATTAGCTCCAATCTACTCAAAAAGGCATTTACAACATGACGGCATGTCTTTCATTCCTCTAGCATCGCGTTCTTTTTTTGTATCTTTCCTTTTTCTCCTTTTCTTATCTTTTTGCTGCAGCGGTTGACCTTCTACTGGGCATTCCTCCAGTTCAGGAATTCCCGTGAACGGATCACTGATCGGGACGGGAAATTCTCATCACGGAGTAGCCAAGTAGTTGAGGGAAATTTTCCTCCGAGTTTTTCTCTCAAATTCGTAAGCATCTTCGTGCATATTTCAAGTTTAATTGACCCAATCACTCTGATCTGGGATGGGTATCATTGAAAGATATTTTCGTGCAGAACTCGATTATAAGCGATGCAAATTTTGGTCAAACGGTGATCACATCAGAAGTGTTTTTCTGCCGAACCATCATTTGCGCGTGCGCTTGTTGTGTCTACGTTTTCGGGAGTCTCTGTTTTCGTTGTCTGCAATAATACGGATAGGGCTCCGTTTTCCAGTGTCTCTACTCTGGACAACGTTTTCGATGATGGGGTTTCGATTGGCTAGTGTGGACCGTGAGCGAAACATAAAAACCATGCGCTTTTTCAAAAGTTGACGCATTGGTGTGGCCGGACTAATGGAAGTGGACACTCTTGTTGCTGTCCTATGTATTCATAATACAAAGGCCGGTTTATAACTTCATTGTCTCTTGTTTTACTCAAGCTGCCCTGTTATCTCTCTCCCGTAGCTTCAATCAATCAATCAATCAATCAGTCAGTCAGTCAGTCAGTCAGTCAATCAATCAATCAATCATTTATTTTACCACGTTCCGTCGAAGAGCTAACAACTCGTTCAATATACGAATGTGTGACTTAGCTTGGGAGAGTGAGTCTTATAATTCTTAATTTAATTTGCTTATCAGTCTGTGAAAGACCCAGCACTTGTCATGATTACTGTGTGGTTTAGCTATCACGGTTGTATTTTGATATTTCAGCGCAGTTCAGTTTAAACACGAACCATTCGTCCACCCCGTACGTAAAGCGAATCTCTTGCTAGCCCGCCAACGCAAGCCGTTTTAGTGTCTTCATCTCTCGAAGTGTTTGACTATAAGAGATGACTTCTTTCCATAATAGATGTTTGCTGCGCAGCACACAGAGACAGTGATAGAAAAAGATGAGAAATATGCCACAGTGGTTAATTAAATATTGCTGGCAAAGACAGTCAGACCTTACAGGGATAACCCCTTCGTCAGCTTCTGTTACTCAAACGCTTGAGCTCGAGACAGCAACTGTTAGTTGAATTAAGAGTGACTGCTTCAGTCATGTTTATTTAGCTATTCATCCCGCTTACACTGCAACCACTTCCTGAAGGTGACCAAAATCGCCATCTGGCGGCTTTACTTTACTCAAGTGTGTGAATATTTTGAATCGATCCGACGTATATTAAAAGCAAGTTTCCAGCACGCTCTGTCCTTGATAAGAGGTTTAAACATCCAGGCCAGATTATCTAAGCTTATCCAAAAAAAGCTCGATCAAACACTGAAAATGTTCGATTATTGGCTTCTAGTTCGTCATCTAACCTTAATTGAAGTCGTCTTTGAATACCTTTAAACATATATTTTATGCTTGTTAAATTCTGTCCTTTATAGAAACTGCTTACCTTCATTTCGGGTATCAGAAACACATCTTAATCTTTATACGAAGAATGGTCGATGTCTTAAAGTGATAGTAGCTAACAATTTTGAAACGTTGTTTATGTCGAAAACACAATTACCGCCGATTCCCTTCCGGAGAACGCAAGAAAAATGCGAATAAATGTTTTCCTTTTCGATCTGTTCAGTTAAAACCTCTCACCTTGTGATTTTAGTTTATCGCTTATTGAAGCTCACTGCAGTTTACATTAAGCATCGCCCCGCGTCAAATCGTAGCAGACACGAAATCTGCATAACATCGACACGATCGTACAGATCTCGTGAGCGAAAATGTGTTGTATAATTCAGTGTTTACTATAAGTCAAGCTAATTTATTTGATCAACAAAGAAGACGTTTTCCGTTTGTCAGATTAAGAGGTATAAGGGCTTTTAGCACAAATGAGGAAATAATTTTTGGGATCTTCATTTGAAAAGAAAAGACCCATAAACTTTACTTAAGTAGTAGACGATGCTGCATCGACTACGCTCGTTGTTTTCGTTAGAAATAGTAATAATATTTCGCAATATACTCAATATACTTAAGTCGGGAGATTGAATTACCGGTTTTAAGTTCGACGACCAATTTACTCTTGAAAGAGGATTAAATTTAACTTAATTCGGCTTAGTCAGTTTTATCTGTTATATGTAACCAGCGTATCTTATAAAAAGAATCTGATTACAAGCAGTGTGAAAAAAGATATTTTCAGAAAACAGTCAGCCAAAATGAAAGAATCAGTTATGGCTACCTTGGATCACAGAGAGCTAAAATTTGTAAGACGCTCTAATGTAAGCGAGCTTCCAGTTTCGCTAATACATTCATTATTGAGCGAAAAATATAAATTTTTGAACGACAAGACTTTAGGTATCTAAATTAACCATTTTATGTTTATCAGATCTTGAAAGAAAATTGAGTTGGGCGGTTTTACTGGAGCCATAACATTTTATCCATGTCTGCTGGATTTAAAAGACGGGATTTAAAAACAAGTAAACAATGTCTACGGTAATAACTACACCATATCGTGTTTGCGTGCACAGCGTCCTCAATTAGCCCAATCTGGTTCCATTACAAGGGGCTGGGTGCGAGACGAAATAAGCCTGCGATGCTGTTTTTTAGGCCAGCGGTTACTACGGCGCATTAAAGGGGCTGGGTACTTCTTAATTAGAAATTTAGAGCAGTTGCAAAGGGATTGCTATTTTGGAGCGTTTTTGCAGTGCTAAATGGTGAATGAAGGAAAGTTTGCTTTGAAATAAATGAAGAAAAGAGGAAGAGTTCCGATTTTTGTTACGAATCAGAAATAACTTAGCCTTCGTTATAATCGTACGAATGGAATTACTGCTTACTCGTAAAAGAGGAAAGCTACTGTAGAAAGTCTACCGGTTACGGCGCCTTTCAATAACATGCAGACTTCAAAATTCAAAGCTCAA
>DDLT01000032.1 GCA_002340265.1 Lentisphaeria bacterium UBA2565
CCGAGCTCCTGCTCGGCAAACGTCCTGAAAGGACAAATTATTTTAGCCCTAGGCAACGCCAAGGGTAACGAATGTCAGCAAAATTACAGCGCCCTGAAAGGGTAGCTTACAATTAAAGCATCAAAGAAATAACGCAATAGAGCAATAACCATGATCCTAGCAGACGAACGACAATGTGAAATACTCAAAGCTCTGGCCGATGAAACACGCCTTCGTCTTTTGCGCCTGCTTTATCATGAAGAACTGAATGTTCAGGAACTTTGTGAAATTCTCGACCTACCACAGCCAAAAGTTTCGCGTCACCTATCCGTGCTTCGCAAAGCCTCGCTGGTAAAAGACCGCCGTAATGGTTCACGCGTCTTTTACTGTCTTAATGAATTCGACGAAAAACTGGCGCATTTTTCCGACCTTCTTGCACAGATTGGTGGTGCTGACCATCCGGATTTAGAACAGCTAGAAAACTGTCTTCGTAAACGTCGAATCACCCCTGCCGCCGCCGGCTGGGACGAAAAGGTTCAGGAACTCTACAATCCATTAACCGCCCTGCCCGCTCTGGCAAATCTTGCACCGCGCGGACTAACCATCGCCGATTTCGGAACAGGAACAGGTCGACTTCTTCCCGTGCTTTCACAGTTTGCCGACACAGTCTACGCCATCGACTATTCAAAAGATATGCTGGACTTCGCTCGCGAACGCTGCAAACAGCTGAATATCACCAACGTGAAATTTATTCATGCCGACTTGGAAAAATCATCATTCTACCTGCCGCCATGCGACGGAATCATCATGCACTTTGTAATTCATCAATTGCCGAGTCCTGCAACATCCATCAACTCAGTCGCCCGCTTTCTAAAACCGAACGGACGCCTCGTTATCATTGATCGTCTAAAACACGAAGATGAAGAAGCACGCAAACAGTTCGGATCATTCTGGCTCGGATTCGAGCAGGAACAACTAAACGAGTGGCTGACAAAATCCGGACTAAAGAACTTCAACTGGAATGTAAACCCAGATTTAAACACACCGGTTCCAGTCTTCACCGCCTCCGCCCAAAAGTAACAATAGTTGAACGATAGCTGAGCAATTCTAGAAAAATTGTTTAACAGTCGAAGTCTCTCTTCACTTGCTTATCTGTAGAGCAATGGTAAAACAGGTCACGATTAAATTCCCCAAATATGTAGGGGCCGCCCTTGTGGCTGCCCTTAATACGTCGAACTGGGTACCCACGAGGGGCACCCCTACGGGATTATCGCTATTTCCAAAATCGTGTAGCTGCCGCCCTTTGATAATTCCCTTCCCCCTTCTACAACATTCATCTACCAAAGCTAAAGCACAAACCTGAGACCTTTGAGTTGTATAAAGCAGAAACTCCACTACTTTCAAATTATCAAACAATCTGTAGATAAACGCATTACTCTTTGCGTGCCAGCTTTTAATGAATAATTTAATAACACAGGGTCAATTAATGTCAGACAATGAAATCAAATCTCTCCTAAGATCAATAAAAAACTGGTTAATTTATCTTTCCGTTCTACTGACATCGACAATTCTAACTGTAACGATTTACTATTTCAGAGCAGAAATTTTTTCCGAAGAAGCAAACCCAAACATAAACGAGTTTATTGCAATTCTTGCTTTAGTCGGAATCGTCACCTATATCGCACACGTTGCAACCTCTTCAGGAAAAGAGTCTCCAGAAGAGCAAAATGACAATTAATTACTCAGGAATAAAACAATGAAAGTATTATGTTCAATGATTTTGCTAAGTTTAATATTTGGATGTAAGGACTCAAATAAGAATTCAGAGGTTAGAGAAATGACTCGAAATTCCGACAAAATATTCAAAATTGTTGAAGGTATTAAAGTTGACAACCTATCCGGCATCTTTGAATCATATTCTATTGAAAAAAGTCCAAAAGGATATTCAACAATTACTATTAATATATCTGCCCAAAACATTATACCCATATTTAAACAACTTGCCCAAAATGTAAAGGAGCTAGGCTTTCTACTAATTGAGGTTGGAACTCATCAAGATATCGAAAAAACACTTAGAAAAAGCGATCACGACCCTTTTCACAAAGACGTATATTACCTTGATGGAATGAAATGGAAAGATGCGGAAAAGATTATAAATCAGTATGAACATCAGTTCTCACAAGATGGACTTGTTAACTTTGGCTTTGGTTCACACTCTGGTTATGATGAAGTCTACGTATCTAGTTACAAAGTATTTTATATTTACGCTAATGAGCCAGAAAAATATCTCAAAGCGCTCAATAGGTTAAAAATACCAAAAGTTGATAGAGTAAAAACGGTGTGGAGCAATTTTAATCACAAATCACCGGGAAGGAGACTCGCGCTTTCTAACTGCAAACCTACAATTTGGGGCATTATTGAAAGACTAAAAGAAAGAGGATTATATTTAGCAGAACGTCGAGAGGATTAGATAAATACAATTCACCTCTAACGCCTTCATATATCTAATGAATCAATTAATAGTTAAAAATCATTATTACTGCCGACAATTGGCGGTAGACTTTTGTCAAGTTGCAAAACGCTCAGGACAATTGGCGAGAGACTTTTGTTAAATTGCAAAATGCTCAGGACAATTGACGGGAGACTTTTGTTAAGTTGCAAAACGCTCAGGACAATTGACGAGACGCTTTTGTTGATCTGCAAAATGCTCAGGACATTTGCGCGACACTTTTTCATAACAAAAAAACCTTCCCGACAAATGGATTGGGCAAATTTCTGATGAAAATTACTTCTCGCCACAAGGTTCCCTGAAAACACTGTTAGTGGCAAC
>DDLT01000211.1 GCA_002340265.1 Lentisphaeria bacterium UBA2565
GTGATGCGTACTGCGTGTTGAGTGATGCGCAAATACTTTTTCCGTGGTTTTATTCTTTCTATGTGAATGTGGCGGACAGGGTTAGAAGCAGTTAGCAGTCAGCAGTAAACAGTTATCTTTGGGGTGATGCGTACTGCGTGTTGAGTGATGCGCAATTACTTTTTCTGTGGTTTTATTCGTTCTATGTGAATGTGGCGGTCAGGGACTGACACGCACTACTTGTTGCCTAATCCCTATATCCTAGCCCCTACATCCTAATGACCTATACCCTACATCCTAGCCCCTAAATCCTACGTAGCAATTATTCCTAGGTAGTTGATGTCTTCTTCGGGCATGAAGTAGCCGGTGAAGAGAATCATCTGCTTTGGGGTGAGTCCGGCGGATTGAAGCAGTTTCATGGCTTGATCCGGGTCGTAGGAGAAGACGGGGACTTCGGCTTCGGAGTAGGTGTTTAGAGGGAAGGTGATGCCTAGAATACCGTTTTCTTTGAGGTTTTCTTTACATCTCTTTAGAAAGGCTTCGGGTTTCTTGATGAATTCCATGACGCCGACGCAGCTGATGAAGTCGAACTTTTCTTTGTAATCCCATTTATTGCTTTCCAAATCGGCGCACTTGAGCGAGGTGAATGGATACTTCTTTGCCTGTTTCAACATTTCGGGTGAGATGTCGACTCCGTGAACCTGATAGTTTTTATCGAAGAATGCGGCGGCGCTTAAACCGGTTCCGCAGCCTAAGTCCAGAACGGTGGCGGTTTCGGGTTTGTAGACTTGGAGCATTTCCTGGGGAATGCGTTCGTGGGCGTCGTATTGCAATTCATTGACGGTGATTTCGTCGTAGACTGCAGCGAAGGCGTCGAATTCTTTCTGAAGTTTTTTGGACATTTTAATTTCGTTCTACGTGGTACGTGATGCGTTTTGCGTACGTAGCTCCGTTAGTTAATGGTTATGTTGCTCGCGCAGAGGCGCTGAGACCGCAGAGTTTTTGAACCACGGGGACACGGGGATTCCAAAAGCTTCGCTTTTCTCATTGCTATTTACTTAAGGTTTTTTCTTATGTTTCAATATGCCAAAGGCATAGTCTCAGCATAGCCTAGGATAAAATCCTAGGTGTGGTTGCGATATATCGTTGCACGCTGAAGGCGTGCCTCAACAAATTGAATTATTCTTACAGAATTAACGACTACAATTACCATTACCCAGCATTTCATGCCGGGCTATTCTGGAATTAATGCCTTCGGCATAAAGTCGTTTATTACCGCAGAGTACACTGTGTGTTTCACAGAGGGCAACAGAGTTCTATGCCCCCTCGCTTCTTACTTCTATCTCCTCGTTCTACTTTGGTCACCCACAAGGGGAGCCCCTACGGTTTATCTCGCATTATTTTAGTTAGGGGTGAGAAGATAGGGGATAGTGGCTTTATTACTTCTAACTCCTCGCTCTATTTTGGGCACCCACAAGGGGAGCCCCTACGGTTTATCTTGCCTTACTCATCGTAAAAGATTTCGGAGATGCGCTTGATGAGCCAGCTGCTGGCAATTTTACCTTTTACAGAGATTTGGGTGTAGGAGTTTGTGGTTCCGAAGGCGGCGATGGCGAAGCGGGATTCGTCGACCATGAAGATCTGTTTCGGCCATTCCTGACCGTTGATTGAGAAGTTGACGATTTCTCCATCCCAGCTGAGGTGTCCGATGTTGTTGATGCTCGGGCTTAGGTATGGGGTTGGAAGTTTGATCTCTTCTTGATCTTTTAGCTTCCAGTTGCGGATGATGCCGTCTTTGCCTTGGGTGTTGAGTTTGCCGAATCCGTGTCCGATGTAGGCGATGTTTTTCTCTTTCGAGGCGATGATGTGGTTGAAGTCACGTAGACGGAACATGCCCTGGAAGTCGATTTCCATTTCGGTAAAGTAGGGTTTTAGAATAAGACTGCCGTGACGGCGACAACCGATGGTGAGGCTGTTGTCTTTGATTTCGATTTTTTGTCCCATTGAAACGGGTTGGTAAACTTCGAAGTCGTATTCTTGATCGGGGTCAGAAAAGTCGTAATCCATGGCGATTGAAAGATCCTGCAGGCTGAATTCGGTGACATTGCCGCTGAAGAAGAGTTCTAGCGGGAAGTTGTTTTCGGCGCAGGTGAAAAGGGCGCGGTAGAGGCTGTTGCGCTGATAGTCGGGATACTGTTCTTTGAACTCAAGAAGCTGGATAAAGAGGTTGACGGCCGGTTCGCTTTCCAGTTGCAGTCTGGCGAGGCGACTCGTGGTTTTCTCGGATGTTTCGCTCTTTTTGAGTACTGAATCAACGATTTTTGTCAGCGATGAACGGGCGCTGATGTGGTTGGTGACAAAGGTGGAGAAGGTGCCGATTTGTCCTAAAGTGGTGCGGGCTTTGCCGATGTTTCCGGCGGCAATCTCTTCACGTGCCTGATAAAGTGCTTTGGCTTCCAGAGAGAAGTCGGGCAGCATTTTGAGGCGCTGAGCTAGTGAAATCTGGGAGATGAACACTTTTGCGGTCAGGCTGGACTGTCCGATGGTTTTGGTTCCGGAAAATGAGCTTTCGCCGACGCTTTCGATGGTCATTCTCTGACGTGTTCCGTCGGTTAGCTCGATGATAACGCGGTCGCCGATTTTCTGAGTCAGGAAGTCGGTGAATGCTTTTTTGATGTTTTTAAGTTGTCCGCAGATGGTATTGATCTCTTTCAGGTCGAATGCGAAGTAGCTTTCTTCTTCCATCATCTGCTTTGATAGTTTTTCCGCTTCTGTAAAGTTGCCTTTGGTGATGTGTTCCGCAAGGTTTACGGCCATGGCGTGAGTGGCAAATTTCTTTTCGATGGCGCTCTGTTTGTCAAAGGCGCGTTGAAGTTCGTCGTATTTTGTTGCAAATTGCAGACGTTCGGTGCGTGTTTCTTCGGCCCAGTCGCCGCTGTACTGCTTCATGAGGATGGCGGCTTCGGAGTAGTTCTGGTTTGCACTCAGTTTCTCGGCACGCTTTTTCAGATCGTTGAAGGTTCTGTTCAGCGCTTTTTTATGCCAGCCTTCGACTTTGATCTTTATCAGTGTCAGTTTCTGCTTGTTGGTTTCTTTGGTCATTTCGATCTGTTCAATGGTGACAATCTCATTGTTGATGCGGTTGAACTGACGCTGACTTTTAAGTTCTTTAAGCTGTTTTTCGATTTTTGCGATCAGACGGTCTTCTTCCAGAACCTCTTCGACAATAGTTTCTTCGGTCTGCGTCGGTTTGGCAGGTTTGGTCTGCTTCGGCTTTCTACCGCCTTTATGCGGTTTTGCCACAGGTTTTGTTTTATTTTCGAAGGCAATCTCTTCCGCCGGCTGTTCTGTCTGACCATTGCCGTTTTTTCTGTTGATGGCAAAAAGGAGAATACTGAGGACGACAAGAATCGAGACAAGGGTAATGATAAGTTTGTTGCCTTTGTTCGACGGTTTCTGAACATTCGGCGTGCTTTTGCTGTTTGCATAAAGAATTTTATCGATGTCGTTGATGACGTCCTGCCATGATTTGTGACGCTTGAAGCGGTCTTTCTCCATCATTTTGGCAATCAGTTTGTTGGTCTGATCTGAAATTGCTTTGTTGAAAAGCTTGGCAGGTGGGGCCGGCTCAAGGATGTGCTTTTTGACAATTTCCTCGGAACTTTTTCCCAGAAACGGCATTCTTCCGGTCAGACAGCGGAAAAGGGTGACGCCGAGTGAGTAGATGTCGCTACGGAAGTCCATGCCGCTGAGGTCGCGTGCCTGTTCCGGACTCATGTAGTTCGGCGTGCCTGCGGCGGTTCCGCGGGTAAGCGCTTCGTGTTCGAAGATGCTTTTGGAGATTCCCATATCCATAAGTTTGATGTTTTCGTCGCGGTCGATCATGATGTTGCCGGGTTTTACATCGCGGTGAATGATGCGGTATTTGTCCCAGGCGTACTGAAGTGCACGGGCAATGGCACGCGCTACCTGTAGCGCTTTGATTTCCGGCAGTCGGGTGGAGTTCTTGAGAATGTCCTGAAGTTCCTGACCATTGACGAAGGTGCTGGCTAGATAGTAAAGTCCGTTTTCTTCACCTGCATCGTGGGCGGTAATGATGTTGGGATGTGACAGTTTTGCGGCGATTTTGATTTCGTGCATGAAGCTGTCGACAAATTCCGGGTCGTTTACCAGAGAAGGGGAGAGGATTTTGAGGGCGACGAAGCGATCCATGGAAAGCTGTTCGGCAAGCCACACTTCTCCCATTCCACCTGAACCGATCTTTTTCTTGATTTTGAATCCGCCGATGACGGTGCCTGCTTTGATGTCTGCATAAGGCACGACGACGGGACAATCACAGCTTGGGCAGTTGGATTCCTGACCGGCCTGATCGGTGTCGGCGTGAATGGTTTTTTCGCATTGCGGACATGTGAATTTGATAGCAGACATTAAAAAAAAGAAAGTTAGTGATTTTTCAGTTCAGTTTACAAAAGGTCTCTACCATAATTAGGTGAGTAAAGATAGGCAAGATTTCCCGCAGGAAATAGCTGTTTTATTTTGAATATGTTTCAAGCATGAATTATGAGCGGGAGTTTAAAGTGTTTTATTCTCGGCTCTGTTTCGCTATATCTTAAAATGTGAAGGTGAGGGCAGCGAAGGCGGTGAATTGCCAGAACATGTCGCTTTTCACGTTGATAAGGCATTGATTGTCGACGCAGAATACGGTGGATTCGCTGTCGAAGAATGTGCCGAAACCGCGGCCTTCAAGACGGAAGGTGAGGTGGTCTGTTATCGGGACACGCATTCCAAGGCCGAGGCTGAAGGATGGACGTACTTCTGAGTCGGCACTTTCCGCATCCATGTAGGTTACACCTAAGCCGCCGGAGACAAATGGACGGACTCGAGCATCAGGTTCACTGTAGGTGTAAGTTCCGCCGAGGTGGAGGTAGTTGATATCGAGTGAGATGTTATTTTCTCCGTTGAAAATCTGTCCGTCGCCGTCAAGTGAGGTTTCTTTTCGCATAAAGAAGAGTTCGAGCATTGCTTCTTCTCTGTAGGGATCGCGCATGCCGAGGATGAGTCCGAAGCTGTCATTGTCCATGATGTCGAGTTCATTGCCGTTGTCGGCATTTTCGAAGCTACCGCCGGCTGTGTAGCCAAGGAATGGACTGATTTCGATGTCGCCAGCAGAAAGATTGATGGTTAACGAGAGTAGAAGAAGTGAGGTGAAATATTTAATTGTGTTCATAGTAATATCCTTTTTATTTAATACCACACGTGGTAGTTTTCTTTGCATTCTTGTGCTCCCTATTGAAGAGAATATGCTTAGGGTTACTCAGTTTTTACCCGCCAAAAGTATACGGGTCAAAATAGTCTTGATTTGGTAAATGTAAAGGGGAGAATTATGGTTCGTGTAAGTTGTTGTCGTGTATTGATTTCCTGTTGTTTGTGACTTTTTCGGGATTAATGAAAGGGTTTTGGCATAAAAACGAGTTTTTTTTGTAAAAAGAGGTCGTTTTTTGAAAAAAATGCTTTAGTTTTTTGTCCCAAAACTAAAAAATGTGTATGTTGCGCGGAAGAATTATTGTATTTGTAATTGCTGTTTTTAATCTTCTCGCTGACTGAAAATACTAAGCTAAGAGAGGAGATTTAACCATTTCTCGCGTAATTAAACCAACGGATAATTTCCGCCCAGGAGTAGAGGTTCGTCTAGTAAACTTCGACAACGAACAGCTGGGAATCGTTACAATCGAAACTGCATTGGATAAAGCTGAAGAGGCTGGTCTTGATCTTGTACTGGTTGCCGAAAAAGGTAACCCGCCAGTATGTCGTCTTATGGATTTTAAGAAAAGACAGTACGAGGCAAAGAAAGCTCAGCGTGAAGCGAAGAAAAAGCAGCATGCACAGAAAGTGAAAGAAATTAAATTCCACGTTAACGTTGATAAACACGACTATGATTACAAAATCAAACGTGCTATTCAGTTTCTAGAAAAAGGCCATAAAGTGAAGTTTTCACTATTTCTACGTGGACGTGAAATGGGCTTTAAAGATAAAGCGATGGACGTAATGCGTCAGGTGGCTGAGGACACCAAGGAACACGGTACTCTTGAGAATCAGCCTAAGTTCGTGAACCGTAGCATTAACATGGTTGTCGGCGCTTTGTCTAAAAAGAAGTAATCGATTTACTGTAAAATAAGATTTTTGTTTCTTCAGCGTCTTTGTCCCGGGCTGGCATCTGCCTGGTGTTGCAGGACAAGAAGAATAACATAAAAAACAAATGATAGGAGAAAACGATGCCTAAGTTAAAAACTAGAAAAAGCGCTGCGAAGCGTTTTAAGCGTACAGGTACTGGAAAGTATGTCCGCAACCGTGCTGGTAAACGCCACATTCTTACAAAGAAAACTCGTAAGAGAAAGAACCGTCTTGGTCGCTCAGCTGTTACAAGCTCAGCAGATATCAAGCGTATTGTTAGAAGTTGTCCGTACGGTCTGAAATAAAGGAGATATGAGAAATGAGAGTAACTAACGCTGTAGCTTCACGCAAACGCAGAAAACGCGTTCTAAAGCAGGTTCGAGGTTTCTACGGACGCCGTAAACTTCTTCGTAATGCTTATGATGCACTTAAAAAAGCAAAAGCTTTCGCTTATGTTGGTCGTAAACAGAAAAAACGTCAGTACCGTCGTCTTTGGACTGTTCGTATCAACGCTGCTGTTCGCCAGCAGGGTTTGACTTACAGCAAATTCATCAACGGACTGAAAAAGTCTCAGATCGAAATTAACCGTAAGGTTCTAGCTGATCTGGCTGTAAACGACACTGTTGCATTTACAAAACTAGTTGAGCTTGCAAAAGCAGCACTAGCTAAGTAATCAGCAACTGTTTCAGTTTTTGAGAAGGTTCCTTCACTTTTGTGAAGGAGCCTTTTTTCGTTTATGGGGTTTTAATGTCGTACCCCCGCATTCGCGGGGCGGACAAGCCGCCTGCGGGCACTCAATTTTTTCCGCATCTTAATCCACGGGTTACGAAAACAAGTTTTCTCCACCCGAGGCTACAGAAATTTCGTCACGCTACGCGGACTTTTGTCTTAATAACTATTATGGGCGTTTAAGTTGATATGGGGGAAAGTCGTGTTAGCTTTGTGATTAATAATTTTTTGAGAGTAGAAATGGGAAATGGATTTTTGATATGGCTAGAGGATTGATTTTACGAGAGCTTTTGGAGAAAGGTTCTGAGACGTTTGCGGATCGTGTGTTTCTGAAATATAAGGCGCAGGGCTGTGTAGAGAATGAAACGTTTAAGGCGTTTTATGATTCGGTTTGCAATTGGAGTGCGTTTCTTCATAAGCACGGTGTAAAAGAAGGGGATCGCGTGGCGATTGTGTCGGAGAAGAGTTCGGTGCAGACGCGTTTGATGTACGCGACTTGGATGCTGGGCGCAATTGCGGTGCCGGTTTGCGAGGTTCTGGGACATGATGAAATGAGTTTTGTGATTGGTGATTGTGACCCGAAACTGATTGTCGCTCAGGATAAGTTTGTGGAGAAGTACGAAAAAGCGTTCGGAAAGCGAACTGCTTTTAGTTTTTATGATGTGATGGCGTACTTGGAAGGTTTGACTGAGACATTTTCTGTCCCTGAACTTAAAGCGTGCAGTGTGGATGATGTGGCGGCGTTGATTTATACAAGCGGTTCTACAGGAATGCCGAAAGGCGTGATGTTGTCACATCGGAATTTGTCGGTTAATGCGGAGAGCGCGGTTAATGGGATCGGTTTGGACGGGGAAGATCTCTGTTTTTCTATTCTGCCGTATTGGCATAGTTTTGCGTTGACGGTTGAAGTGATTATGCCGATGATTGCCGGCTTCAGTGTCGGCTTTGCCAATGATCGTCGTGATTTTCTGAAGAGCATGACAATTTATAATCCGACGGTAATTTTGGGTGTTCCGCGTGTATTTGAAACGATGCGTTCGGGAATTTTGAAGGAGCTGAAGAAACAGTCTCCGACAGTTCAGGGGTTGTTTCAGAAGGCGCTGAAGAATGCGAGTAAAGTTCATGGCTGTCACAGCAAGGACGGCAGTGGTGGATTGTTTCGCAAGCTGTTTCATAAGGGAGCGGATCGGCTATTTTTCAAAAAGGTACGAGAACGTTTTGGAAGTCGTCTTCGCTTTTTTGTCGGGGGAGGCGCACCGCTTGATATTGAGTATCAACATTTTTTCAAAGCATTCGGAATTCCGGTGTTTCAGGGATACGGCTTAACAGAGTCTTCGCCAATTATTAGTGCAAACTGCAGGGAAAGTTACAAATTCGGCAGCTCGGGAAAGATTTTTGACTGGCTTGATGAAGAGTTTGGCGGAGATTACACTTTTCTGTCTGATGACGGCACGCGTTCCAAAGCGGTGGAAGGTGAGCTGCTGGTGAAGGGCGACTGTGTGATGAAGGGGTATTGGCGTCATGCGGATGAAAGTGCGAAGACGCTTGATGATGGTTGGCTACATACTGGAGATGTGGCTTATGTGGATGATGAGGGGTATCTTTTTATTTCAGGTCGAAAAGGAAATATGATTGTGCTTTTCGGTGGCGAGAAGTTGCATCCGGAACATGTGGAAGATGCGTTGAAAAATTCGGAATATATCTCTGAGGTTATGGTGATCGGTGAGGGGATGAAGAATGTGTATGCCTGCGTGAATGTGCCGGAAGAGAAACGGGAGGCGCATACGGAAGAGGAACTGCATCTTATTTTGAAGAAGGAGTTACAAATTCATTGTGCACATCTTGCGGTTTATCAGCGTCCGAAGTCGGCAATTTGTTTACCAGATTTTAATGTGGAAGATGGGACTCTGACTGCGACAATGAAGGTGCGCCGTTATAAAGTCAGAGAACGTGATGCTGAACGTATTAACGGGTTTTTGAATTCATGTGGAGAGTCCATTTAATTGTTTGTAAAGTACACGATTTCAGAACTTTTGTTAATCGGGGTGTAAAAAAAGGAAGTTGCGTTACTTTATAAAGTCTCGAAAGTTTAGTAAAACGTTGATAGTTAAGAGAAACCTTTACCAAAATGGGAGTTTTATATGAAAAAGTTGACGAAGTTTATTCCTCTATTTTTAATGACGGCAATGAGTGCGTTTGCGGCTGAGAAAAAGGCGCTTTTAGTGGTCTCCAGCAATTCTCCGAAAATTAAAGCGGAGAAGGTGAAAGAGTTTAAGAGTTTGTGTGAAGGGAAACTTTCAGCGAAGCTTGTGAGTGTGGTGGATTGGGACGATGCGATTGCGAACTCAGAAGTGAAAGTTGTGGCAAATGATGCAAGTGTTCTTGCAAAAGCTCGCCAGGTTCAGGCTCCTCTTATTATAAAAGTGGCTCTAAGTGATTTATCTGAAACTGTTAAAACTATCAGTAAAAGTGATCAACACGACCTTTCTGGTTCTATCTCTCTTTTTAAACTATCAAGTAGTGTGAGTGTGAGTAAGTCGGCTGACGGCGCGTCGCTTTACGGCGGAGTTGTGGCGGCAACTGACAGAATTGCGGTTTCTAAGACTTTGGAAATGCAGACAAGTAATCGTCTGTACTCACTATTTAATCAATTGGCGGAAAGTGTGGCAAAGATTGTGGAAACTAAGTGGAATGACAGTCTTGGCGTGAAACTTGAGTCTGACCTTGCAACTTTTAAGGTAAATACAAATGTACCGGGAGTTACGGTCAAGATTGACGGTTTGGTTGCTCCACAGTCAAATGGCTCGCTCCAGGCGGCTAAGGGCATTCATAAACTTTCTGTTGAACGCGAATGGTTTAAGACTTTTGAAGGGACTGTTTTTGTGTCGGAAGGTGGTACAATTGATGTGACTTTGGAGATGACGCAGGAAGGTTTGGCGAAGTATAAGAGCGTAGAGAATCTTAAGCTGGCATTGAAGCGTGAAGATCAGCAGATTGATTTGGATCGTCAGTCGGCGGAAGCTAAGATTGAGATTGCAAAAGAGCAGTCAAAAGCTGAGGCGGAAAGCAAAGTGCTTGAGGCAGAGGGTAAGAAGAGCTTCCTTGAGAAAAGTAAAGTGTCTATCGAAGGCGAGATTAACGAGTTGAACATCGGTGATGATAGAGATGACGATGACGACAAAGATGCGGTTAACCAAATCATAAATGTGACAAAATAAGGGGAGGTTAATATGTTTAAAAAAACGAGTTTGCTGGTTACAGGTGTTTTACTTGGTTTAAATTTGAATGCGGCTTCTAAAAAACAGACGGTTTATATCAGTACGGTGAAAGTTGCTGAAAGTCTGGAAGATGCGGTTGGCAAAACTAAAGCGATGAAACTGAAGCGGACAAAAGATCTGTTGGAGCGAAATGTTCGCAATAAGATTGCCCGGGCAAATATTTTCACGCTTGTGGAACGTAAAAATCTGAAAGAGCTGACGACGGAAAATGAGTTGGCGGAAGCGGTTTCGGATGATTCTACAAATCGTGTGATGCGATTCAAAGGTGCGGATTTGGCTGTGTTCACGGAAATTGAGAGTTTTAACTTTCATGAAGAGCTGAGAAATTATCAGAAGATTGGTCAGCAGCAGCTAAATCGTAAGTTGACTGTGACGGCTTCTTTGCGAATTGTCGATGTGGTTACTGGAGAAACAAAGCATTTTATCTCTCCGCAGATGGTAACTGTTTCAGAAGCGGGCGGATTGATTCGTTCTTCAGAAGATAAAGATTCTGAGATGATTCTTTTGACTGTGGCGAAGGAGTTGGCTGAAAAGTTAGCTGCTGAATTTTTCCAGACTGCAAGCCCGGCAAAGGTGCTGGCTGTAAATACGGGTCGAATTTTGATTAACCGCGGTTCAAATGTCGGTTTTAAGAAAGGTGACTTTGTCGAAATTGTAGCTGTGACCAAAGTGACGGATGATGACACTGGAGAGATTTTTCTAAATGAATTACCTGTTGCGAAAGCAAAATTGGTAAGTGTTGACTTTAAACAGTGCCACGCGATTATTCAGGGTAATAATCTTGGTGCGGCAAAAGGGTGCTATGCACGTTTAACGGAAGAAGATGGTAAATAAGTTTTTACGGAAGGTGACCGGAATTGTTCTGGTTGCCTTTTCTGCATTTTTTGTAACGGGTTGCGCCGCATTTTCATCATATTCAAAAGAGGTTAGGCCCGGATTGAATAAGATGGATGACGGTAACTTTGAATCTGCATCTGAGTGGTTTGAAAAAAGAAAGTCAGATGAAGATCGAAGTCTCGGGTTGATTGAGTCCGGAAGAGCGGCGCAGTTGGCCGGAAACCGTAAGTTGAGCAAGAAAAATTTTGAAGAAGCGATTGAACGCTTTGAATATCGAGAAATGGAGGCTGACGTCACATCAAAAAAAATCGGGGAGCAGGCGACTGCTATTTTGGTGAATGACAATACAATTGATTATCGAGTTCGTGGCTATGAAAAGGTGATGGTTTATCACCACCAGGCGATGAATTACCTATTTGACGGAGATTTGGAAGGGGCGGCTGTTGAAATCCGCCGGGCAGTAATGGCACAACAAATGGAGTTGAGACGTTATGAAGACGAAGTGGAAGAATCAGAAGTTGAGAGTCAAGAGGAAGAAGACCCGAACGAGAGCGCTACAGAAGCTGTCAAGAATCGTTATAAAGAGATGGAAAAGTTAGCGGAGGGTGTGAAGAGTCAGTTTCAGAATCCGTATACGTTTTATTTGTCGGCGATTGTCGAGGAGATGGATAAAGATTATGATAATGCACTGATTGATTACAAAAAGGCACTGGAGGTTGTGCCGAGCAACAGTTTTATTAAGAAGGATGTTGAGCGTTTAACAAAAAATGGTTCTGACAAGACTGGTCGTGATGTGATAATTCTTGTGGAACAGGGCTTTATTGTCCAAAAGAAAGAAATTGCAATCCCGGTTCCTACTTCGAAAGGAATTCTGAAGATTGCTTTTCCGCTTTATTCAAGTGGCGGAGAACTCGCAACAAACTTTGAGGTTTTCGGCAAAAATGATGAAGTTCTAGGTTATACCGAAGCGTTGGCGAATTTAAATGGTTTGGCGATAAAATCTTTGAAGGACGAAGCCATTATTATGGCGGTGCGAAATGTGGCGCGTGTAATTGGAAAGGCAGCTCTACAGAATCAATTAGATCAAAATAGTGAATGGGGACCGTTGATTTCAACAATTTGGAATATTTTCTCTGAAAATGCCGATTTACGTGCTTGGTATACACTTCCGTCGACAGCGTTGCTTTTTAGAGGAAATATTGATAGAGAAACTGAGAAATTGGTTTTGAAAAGGGGAAGTAAGCAATTAAGTTTAACTCTTCCAAGGGAAGGAGAAGTAGTAATTATAAAAGTAATAGATGTCGGAGAAAAGCTTAGAGCCGATATCATAACTTACTAAATGAGGATGTGAAAATGAATAGATTTATAAAAATTAGTTGCCTTTGCGGAATGGTTGCAGCATTTTCCGCCTGCTCATCGACTGCAGGTGTCGAGGGGCGTAAATCAGAGTATGCTGAGCAGCTTCGTGTCAATAACCCGTGGTTGAAACCGTATTTGGAAATCGCCAGTTTGAAACAGGTTATGGTTGGAGGTGTTTTGAAAGCTAATGTGACACTTTTTTCCGACAATTCTGACAGTATGAAACTTCAGTATAAATTCAGCTGGTATGATGAAAATGGAATGATTATTGAGCGTGACGGTGAGCCATGGAAGTCTTTTGATATTTACGGAAAAGAGACAAAGGATATCGTGGGTGTCGCACCGAATGTCTACGCAAAAGAGTTTAAAGTTGTAATTAGAGAACGAGAATAACAGGAGATTGATAACATGAAAAAAGTTTTAAAGAAAAGTTTAGTAATTGCAGGAGCAGCTGTTCTGTTTGCGGGATGTAGAGGTCCAATAATTGAGGACGTGGATGCAGGAACGGTGAATACTATCACAACAGATTTTAATGCAAACGACCTGCAGACTACCGTTGAAACTATGGTCCAGTCGTTGTTGACTTCTCCTGCAACAGTTGAAATCACTAAAGGTAAGCGTCCAGTTCTTCTTGTAAGTAAGTTGGCAAATAAGACAAGTCAGCACCTTGACACGACAAATATTACGGACAGTATCCGCACTCAGCTGATTCGTTCCGGTAAGTTTCGTTTTATTGACCGCACAAGTGATGATGCGGCAATTAAAGAGATCAAAACTCAGCTTGATAGCGGTCTTGTCGATCCGAGTACTGCAAAGAGCTTTGGTAAGCAGATTGGTTCGGATTACCTACTTTACGGAACCGTAACAGAGCTGCAGACACGAAGTGACGATCAAAGAGATTATTTCTATAAAGTGACTTTGAACCTTAAAGACCTTGAAACCGGTATTTTAGAATGGGCTGACGAACAGAAGATTCGTCGTACGTCTAAAAAGCGCCGCTTTGGTTTCTAGTGAGGTGAAACGATGAAATGTATTAAATTTTTCTCAATGCTTGCATTTGCGACTACGCTGTCGCTTATTGCCGATGATGCTAAAGAGTGTAAAAATTGTGGAGTCTCCAAAGGTTCTGAAACGCATCAGCATGCGGCGACATGGAAGGAAGATGAACCTGTTCAGTCTGACTATCAGTTTTATCTTTACAGAAACCAAGGCGGATTTGTGGAAGCTCCCGGTTATTTAGGTTCAGCAATCGGTGTGGTGCCGGGGGTTGTCGTTGGTGCAGTTGTGGGCATACCGCTGTTGCCGTTTAACGATTACGAAAATACGGTAACAAGCACGACGTTGATGTTCGGCAAAGGCGGTTCGATGATTCTCGGCCTGCCATTCTATGGATTGAAGAAGATTTTCTGGGACTTTCCGAAATCGGCATTCGACTAAGAACTCATTATTTATTGACACAAAAAAGCGGCTTTCGAAAGCCGCTTTTTTTATGGAAACTATTGCTTGTAGTATTTCTTGATTCGATTTAATCTTGCCTGTTCTTTTTTAGAGGCTTCTTTCGCTTTTTTACGATTTCGCTTAGCTTGTGCAAGTGAAACTTTCTCATCACCTTTCTTCTTGCTGTTAGATTTGTTTTTCTCCGGCAATCCTTTCAGTTTTGCTCCAGCACTTCTGCGGTCTTTATGAGTTTTGCGGTGCTTCGTTCCACTTGCAGAACGTTGATTCTTTCCTTTTGGTGTACCTTTAAGGTTCAGTTTTTCTACTTCAGGTGAGTGGTGACGGTGGCTTCTGACAACAGAGATACGTAGTGAAATGTATCTTTCAATGTTTGAAAATAGTTTACGTTCAGAACGTCCGCAGAAGGAGATTGCGATACCTTTTTTACCGGCGCGAGCAGTACGTCCAACGCGGTGAATATAATCTTCAGGATCTTCCGGAATGTTGTAGTTAATTACATGACTGATTCCGTCAATATCAAGACCACGCGATGCGACATCTGTCGCGAATAGAATATCAACTTCGCCGGCTTCAAACTGTTGGACGATTTTCTGGCGTTCGTGCTGACGTTTGTCGCCATGAATCACTCCGACTTTTATGCCCGCATCTTTCAACTGACCTGCCACACGGTCGACTGCAAGTTTTGTTCGACCGAAGATGATGGTCTTTTTCATGTTGTTGCCTTTTAAAAGGTCGATAAGGAGATCCGGTTTTTTCGCATTTTCTAAAAACATGACGCGTTGATCGATGTTTTTGGCAATTAGTGAACCGTCAGAGACTTTTACTTCGGCAGGATTGCGCATTATTTCTTTTGCCAGAAAAGCAATCTGTGGCGGCATTGTCGCAGAGAATAGGGCGGTTTGACGTTGCGGAGGCAATTCCGTCAGTACCTTTTCGATGTCCGGCATGAAACCCATGTCCAGCATTCTATCGGCTTCATCAAGCACGAAATATTTTACCAGATCAAGCTTTACGGCACCCTGTTCGTGAAGGTCAAGGAAGCGCCCTGGAGTAGACACAAGAACATGCGTGCCACTTTTCAGCATTTGAACTTGTCGTGAATGTTTTACTCCACCAAAAGTCATTGCCACTTTAACATTTAGTTTTCTTCCGTAAGTACGGAAACTGTCGCCGACCTGTTGCGCCAACTCACGGGTTGGAACCAGTACAAGTACACGTGGCTTGTGCGGTACTGGAGTCGGCATAAACTCTGCCATCTCATTTAAAACAGGAAGTGCGAATGCTGCGGTTTTACCTGTTCCGGTCTGAGCACAGCCGATGACATCTCTGCCATCCATCAAAAGCGGGATTGCTTGAGTCTGCACTTGAGTCGGTTTATGGTAACGTTTCTGGTCTAATACCGACTGAATGTCGCGATGTAGTCCGAAAGATGCGAAAGTTGTTATATCTGTTGACATGTGACGCCTGATTTTTATATAATTTAAAATTGCTATTTTTGTTTAAAGTGGGCTAACGTAATTGGATTGTCGGTTCTTTCAATCTATTTACTATAAGTCATTTGGAAAGCTAAAGTAAAAAAGGCTGACTCGTGAGAGTCAGCCTTTGAAATAATCATTAGTTGATCCGAACTAGTAGTTGAAGATCCAGTAAGCATTACCTGCCTCAAGTTTATCTTTAACCTGACGGTATTTACCTGTGTTAGAGTCCCACGCCCAGATTTGTGCCTTAAGTTCGTACCTGGTAAAACTTTCCCCATCTGCATTTGTGTAGTTTTCTAGTGTGCACAAATTAGGGTAATCGTTCAGATAGTTCATTTTGGAACTCGGCTTATCAATATCACGACGGTCTTTCAGGTAAAGATCATTTACCGGTCCACTGAGATTCCATCCGAGTTCTACATTAGCTAATGGAGATGCAATAGTTGAATTCATGCTTGATGATGTATTTACATCGCCGTTTTTCATTGGCTCACTTACATAAATCCAGTACCCTTTACCAGCCATTACATTGAGCCCTCTAGCAGATTTTTTGTCGTACTCACTGCTGTCGTTGTTCCAGCTGTAGACTGATGTTCCTGAATTGTAGTCGATATTAAGGACGTCAGAAAGCGAGTCAGTAACAGGTGAACTGAACAGCTCCCAACATGGTGAGAATCGTTTACCCGCAATGTACAGGTTGTCAAGCCATAGACTTTGCGAAGGATTTAATGAATCACAAACAAGTCCGATTTCAAGCTTAACCATCTGCCCTGCGAAAGATGATAAGTCAATGTAGCCAGTTTCATGCCAGCCATCTCCAACACGGTTTGCAAATGCAACGAACAGTTCTTTTCCATTTGCTATAGCCGTTACATAACCTTTTTCTGCTGCAGCTCCAAATTTGTAGTCGAAGCTCAATATGACTTCACCTTTATCAATTCCAGAAAGATCAACATATTTAGTTATTGACGCATCGTAACGTGAAGTATCGTGTGTCGTTGAGCGAGATGAACGTGTTTTGCTAGATGCTTTTGACAGGCGAACAGCCATGTCATCTGAATCTGAAGAACGGCGTGTCACCTCTACATTTCCTCTTGAAGAGTCAAAAAAGTCGCCATCGTCATCGCCGCCATCATCAACAATAGGGAAAAGTTCATCAATAAACCTAGCCAAACCACCACTTACTGAGGAACTAGGTTCACTTCTGTCTCCATTTTTATCTACAGTGACAACGAAGTAAAAATACTTTTTTGGATAAGGCTTCACATTGTAATCTTTTAGGCCAAAAGTAACAACACGTAAGTTTTCCGGGTCATAGTCTGAGAAGTAGCTACTGCTTATATTCGTGGTGAAGCCTGTAATCCTGTCAAGAACTTCGATGTTATCATCGTCAATTCGGACAGCTTCTCCAGAGTTACGTGTAGGACTGCGCCAAACTTCAAAGTTCTCGGCATCATAATAGTTTCCAGGCATTGTGAAATTCCATTTAACCTGAACGTATGATGTAATGTCATCAGAGGCAGAGACTGATAACGGTGGTCCTATTTCTGTTCTAGTAATTGAACAGCGGTTAGAGTAATCATCGCTGATAAAGACACTGTCACTATTTCTCCACACAGTGATAGCCTCGCTGTTGTATATGTTCCAATCATCTCTAATGCTGTCAAAATTGTTTCTAATTGGGGATACATCGTCCGCATAGCGTTGATATATATTTAGAATTCCATAGTTCCCATCATCCGTGAAGTTCGGGTTGTCAATTAACATTTCTAGATCTACAGTTTCAATTTCTGCATTGGCAGACTTAAGCTGTAGTTCTTGATTTGAACTTAAGTTTGTTCCAAGCAGTAAGTTCCACTCCTGGTACTCTTCTCTTACATGACCGTTAATAATACCGTCCACAGCCCCATCGTACATCTTAACAGCATCAATAATATCAGCAGAAGATAAGTTATCATTACCCATTGCGGAGGCATATCCAGCATAGATTGGGAAAAGTTCTCTAAGTTTTCTTTCTGCTTCTACATACTCATCACCAGTCACGTTTAGATAATCAGGTAAGTCTTGGTTCTTATTGGTATATGCCTGGCTAAAGAATATTTCGTCATCATCAGTATATGGTGTTCCTGTTTCGTAAATATCGAGTAGGTCGAAAGGTCCACTAGTTTGAAAATCATCATTTATTTTCATCAGTTCTTTAAGTATTGTGTAATACCTGTCTATGTTGTTATAATTAGGAGACGAACTCTCTTCAAGGTTTAAAGTTTGAGCAAGCTCACCTGCCTCTGATGCCATAACTTGATGAAGCGGATAACTACCATAATTTGTATAGAGCCAGTCACTGTATGTGTTTCTATAATAAAAGCTGTAAAGACTGGTGTAAGAGAAGCCGAGATCGTTCCCAAAGAAGTCATTGTCACTTCCATAGTAGTTGCGCTTACTACCTCTAACACTCTTAAGCCAGTTCAGTCTTTCAACACTTGTTGAAACTTGAGAACGTATAGATAATGCTACACTTTCGTCATTTATACCTACAGTCTTGACCCAAACATAATATGTTTGGTCAGATTCTGGAAGGTAGATGTACTCTGTAAGGCTATAATCATCTTTGTGTATTATATCATAAAGATCCTCTGGCTTAGGGCCATTTTGTCTTCTTTCGGTACTCACGTACAGCAGATAGTGAGTGATATCAGGAAGTTTTTTGAATACTGGATATGCGATTGGAGAGCCAACTTCAATATTCTCGGAACCTTTGGCAAATGCTTCTGCTATATCTTCGTCGCTAATGTAGTAGTTCAACCAGTTATTATTATTATCGTAGATATCATCTATAATTTTATCATTAACAATACGAAGTTCCGTTACCGGTGGTAGTTCTCTGGTTATAGATGCTCTTACATTTATCTTTTGACCATAAGGCCCACTAGGTGTTTTCCCAGTCTCCGGGTCTGGAAGTGGGGCAGAACCGACCACATCAAGATTATCACTGTAAACACGGATTTCACCATTAAGTACACGTTCCCTTGCTCCAGCTTCAATTAGGTCTTTCACGGAAAGTCTAACCCTGTAGTTAGTAAAGCCGTATCCACCAAGCCACTGTTCCAGCGATTCATCCAGATCTGTTTTAGGGGTATCAGAAAACCATTTTCTGTTACCTAGTAGCTTATAGCGAAGCGTACTGCCACCAACATTAAATAGCCACATGTCTTCATAGGTCTTTTGAGCATATTGCGGAGCTGAGACTTGCATTGTGCCCTCAATACCGGGCACATTACTGGTATCCATCTCAGGTTTTAGAACAAATTCGTTAAAATCAACATCTGCCGCGGCAATGATGCGAGGAGGACTTTTAATAATAAGGTTTATAAACAGATCAGCCGATCCTTTACGTCCATCAGAACGCCCCCCTTCTTTATTCCAATAAATTTTACAGAACGGGAACTTTATTCTCCAAGGAAACTCTTCCCCGGCTTTTTGTTTTGAAACTTGCTCAAAATTGAACGCAAATTCAAGTGTCTCTGATCGATCAGTCATAATGCCGGCAGTAACGAGTCCGTCAGTTGTATTGACTAGTGTTGTGTAGTCTGTATGCGACATATCAATTTCATAAGGAAGTTTCTGACCACCTCTGTTCCAAATACCGACTTTCATATTGGTAGGCTCATCAAGATAGTTGATTACCATATCAACTGTATAGCTATCATATAAGCCATTCTTATAACCTTCATATCTGGAGTCAGTTGGTGAGATTACATCCGGTTTCAGTGCTACACCCAGCTCATTTTGGAACTTTTTCTTAAGAAAACCATTAACCTCATGCATATTGTGATCAGGAGATGGAAAGAAGTAGTATTCATAGTTGCAGACCTCTGTTGTCATAGTTTCATCAACAGGAGAAATGTTGGAAAATACAGGAGTCATTTCATTTCTTGCAACAGGGCTCACGTGTGAATTACCTGGGGACCCTGAGTCGATCCAGGTGAAACTACTGCTTCCTTTATCTTTAAACTGCCAATCCCAGAATTCAAGAGCAGGGTTTGTAAACTGGTGAATTAAATCCTTATAACCTAAGCCGAAGTTGTAGAATCCTCCTAAATCTTTTATAGTTTTGTTAAGTTTATTACTATTGGACTCATAAATATTACGCCCCTTGCCGCCTGCTTTTGGAATGAGCACATAATAGTTGTTCGTGAGAGGCGGACTTGAGTCTTTGTCCGGGTCTTTGCGGATTAAGTTACCTTCTTCATCATACTGATACTCATTATACTGAATCGGTTCGTACCCCCCACCTGGTGTATAGTATCCGCTTTCATTGATATAGCCATTACCGTCTGGAGCAAGCATAATAGCTTCATCGGTATGACCGTCTTCATCAAAGTAACGTCCTGGGTTCTGTTGCTTTTCCAATTCTGCAAAAATGTATTCTCCAGATGGAGAGTATTCACCACGCTTAGTATATTGTCCAAACTGTGTGATTGGTTTATTATTATCTTCTGCTCGAGATCTAATGAGCGCATAGTAAAAGTAGTGCAAACTTGGATCCTCTATGCTTAAATCAATGAACTCATCCCATTCCCGTGAGTTAAAGTCAGAGTAGTAATCATCAAATGCATCTCTTAATGACACAAAGTCTCCATCTTCATCGCAACCACCTGGAGGGTTAATGTATCCATCCTCGTCATAACAGCCACCACCATTTTCACGGTCACGATTGTAAATAGGCAGGTTGGTTACTTCATTTCTGCTTGAGATTCCTGTTATAGCAAGACCGACATCTTCCAAAATCAACTCTTCTCTTCTGAATCCCGCATCTTTCTCAAATCGCCAAGGAGCACGCGCTGGAGCAGCTCGAGGGTACGATAAGCTTGTGCTTGATCTAGGTCCCCAAGCCGCATCTACTACACCAATGTGAAAAAGGTCATCAGGAGGAGAACCAGGTTGATAGTTCTCTTCATCTACGTGGTAGACAATCAAGCCTTCGGCTGGATTTATGCTATCTTTTGAGTCTCCTTCTTTATCTCCAGGGAAAATACCACGTGTGATTAACTCATCACCATCTTCCACTACAGTTCCCGTTTCGTAGTTTCGATTTTGGCGAGTTTCCATGATGAAATACTCATCGGTATTTTTGTACCTACTACCCGATGTGTCAGGCTTATATACAAACGCTACCCTTCCTTCATGTTGTGTCCCCGTGCGCTGTTTACTTTGCTGATCGAGCATAATTGCATCAACCCAACCCAATTTAATTTTATAGTATGTATTAATCGACGGTGGATGCCCTTCATGTCTTACATTTGCTGCTACACTTGGGACCAGTCCGCCCATTAGACAGAAACCGGCCATATTTGTTTCTTCCACATAAATCTTTGATGTATTACCTTTTCCGGCTCCACCCAGAAGAGAGAATTTGGGAGAACCGTAAAGAGGTGGAAGTTTACAGATTGAATAGGCTGTTGCGACACAGATGTCACGGAGTATAAGTCCTGATTCACTTGCTCTGTGTATTTGGACTGGCAGGTCGTAAGTGTATGTGATATTTCCATCGTTGTTATAGTCCGCTTGATCCCATTCGTCAGCTCCAGCCCCGTAGGCTTCAGTATGTGGACGACCCAGAAAAGCTACTTCTTCACCTGTCTCAAGATCGATATAGGTGAAGTTACCAATATATCCATGCGTTGCATGGATAAAGTTGACACCTTCAAAGCTGTTTCTTAAACTTCCAAAGTCTGCCGTAGCAGAGTGAAATGCTTCAACCCTTTGATTATCATCGTCATAGTAACTTAAGCTCAAGCTTGCTGTTGACGGCTCGTAATCAATCACAGTTGATGAAACACTGAATTTGCCATTAGACTGGTCTAGGAAGTATTGACGAAGTGACGTCCATGCACCAAATGGCATTCGGTTCTTAAATTGCAGTGCCGTCTCTCCAGGTTTGCGCTCAGCATTTAATAAGGTGTTAACTTGCTGGGATGTTACGAGTGGCGCTTGTCCTAGCTCGGTAATAACAATAGTGAGAATTCTATACTCTTTGCCGAATGTAAGAGGTTTTACATCCTTTGGATGTTCAGTTGGTGTTGGTTGGCCTAGAGCGACCCCGGAGTATCCCTCGTAAAGTTCATTACCACCAAAAGCATCTCCCGGTAGTATGGATTGTGTGAATGATAAATTTGCTAATAGTAGCAAGCAGAGTACTAAAAAACTCCCGATTTTGTCCCTCATAATAAGTCTCCTAAACATATATAATTTTCCCCAATATTTTTTTTCAAATAGTTGCCAAGCCCCAATAAAATATTTGGCACGCACAAGTTATTGCCTTGCATTCCCTTTTTCAATGCTTAAAAATAATCTAATTATATTATTAATGAGTAGTAAGTTTTGTGTTTTTTACTTCAATCATTTATAAAAACCCAATAACCTATGGTTGGAATTAACTTTTCACTAGATAGCTCTTGGTACTGCTGTGTATCGGGATTCCATTCCCAGACAGAGTGTGCGCCCTGTGGAGCTGTATGCTCAATGACAGGCGAATACAAATTCCAACCAGAATTTAGTTCAGTCATGATGCCACTACCTTGCTGACCTGTGAATTCAATGCTGTTAACGGCAGACTCTTCACTACTGTATAGCCATAAACCTTTTTGTTCTTGTAAAGGGTTGTTTGAATCTATTAGTTCATATTGATTTGAATTAGAGCTCCAAGAGAATGGAACGGAATATGAGATGGGACTATTGGTGTTTTTTTCTCTTAAAATAGTTTTAAGGCTTTCTGATGTGTTAACAGGGCTTCCGATAAGGTTCCATTTGGGTTTGAGGGTGATAGAATATTTAAATGAGTTGTTATCAGTAAGGTTAATCGTATAAAAAAGTGAATTGCCATTAGGGCTCATGTAATTGACTTTTATAGTTTCTGTATATCCAGCCGAAATGTCTTCTGCAGCTTTTAGTTTGCCATTTACTATGTAAAAAAGCGCATTGCTTGTTTGAAAATGAGAACCATCAATAACAGCCTCAAGGTTCAGAAGGGTACTATTTTTTTCATATTGTTGCGAACGAATGTCAATGGAATCAATAGTTGTTACTGTGGTTTCAGTAACAAGACTGTTCCTTTCCCAGCTCATAAGTTTGTACTCTTTCACATTCTGAAGTGTTCCAAACTCTACAACTCCATTATTATCTGTGACTTTGTGCAGGTCGCTATCTTCATCAATTAACGTTACCGCTACGCCTTTGGCGACTGAGCCATTTACTTTTACAGTTGCGCTTAATTTTTCTCCAAAAGTAATTGAATCAGGCGCTACTATTTCAAGGGTTTGTGGAGTTTTTGTCCTAAAACCCATTGAGCAGTCTCCAAGGTAGTGAAGTTGAGCTATGGTAGAATCTCGAACAATCAGACGTGAATTTGAATTAGCCCAGAAAGTAGCCTGCTGAATACTATCAAAGATCAGCCCCCCCGTTGTTTCATATTCATCATCAGCGAGGTTTGTCGTAAATTCTTCAATTTGTACCATTGGGGGATTCCAGAATGTGTCACTTGTTGATGCAAGCAATCCGATAAATGCATCGTTTTGCAACTGATTTTCAGCAAAGCAGTTATTATAAAAGCACCCCGTTTGGCAAACCGGTTGGATCGACAGGGATGGTAAGCCAGAAGTCAAATGTGTTAAATCTGCAGTTTTGAAGGTGTAGCCATCATGAATATCTGGAGTGTAGTATTTATTGCTGAACCAACCATCTGGCCCCCCATGACCTAGATAATAAACTAGCGAAGAGCCCGAATTTAAACTTGATAAAATCGCGTTTTCATACTGTAGGCTTGTTTTATTGTTTTCGTATACCTTTCTACAGTTGGTGAAGATCGTTCCGTTGAGGCTAGACTGCTGAGCATTAAGGTGTTGGTAGTCCTTACGCTTTCTGTATGAATCTTCTCCTCCTTCTTCAGATGCGGTCAACAAAACAGTATTTTGCCAATTACCAACTTCATTATCAAACATTTCTCCTTGTTCGTATAGAACCATTTTGTTAAGTTGAGAATTGAGTGTTTCTGCACTAGATGTAGGGATACGTGATATGAGGCAGTCTAGAGTATAATCGCTTAAATAAGGATTCGTGTGAAGCTCTATTCCTGCATAAAATAGATCCGTATAAATCAGGTAACGTGCATTCTCAGAGGATGGAGTTGGCATTGCATCGTAGTTTGAGTCATTTACCCAGTAATTGGTATCATTATCTTCGTTGTAGCCGTAAGCAAAAGTTCGTGATGGAATCTCTTCTCGGTCACCCATTATAATTACATGAGATGTCCCGTTACTGATCTTATTTGTAATGGTGTTTTTGAGTGAATCAATTCCTTCATTTCTGTAAATATGGGTTTCGACAGTGAAGCCTATTTGTTTTTTCCATTGAACGAATTCTCCTATGACCGAAAGGAACTTTTCCGGTGTAACGATGAGGATTTTCCCTTTTTCCGGCGTTGGAAGGCTTCGGCTTGAGGTTTGTATATATTCATCACCGGCTTCTTCGTAGTTGATGAAAGTTTCCTCTGCTGAACGAATAAAGTCTCTGGTTTTGAGTGGTTTTGAGAGAAGAATCTCTTCGCTTCCCGGAGTTTCGACGGTGAAGTTGATGTCGTCATAAACGCGAAGAACTTTGTTTGCGTTATCATAACGAAATGGAGATACAAATACAGTGACGGCGTCTAAACCGCGGAATGTGAAGTTGCGGCTGATTCGAACTTCAGATTTTGGGTAGATTTCGGCAGAACTATAGAAAGACCCTTCTGTTGGTTCAGGAATTTTCTGTTTTCGGAAAATTGGCCCGACTCCCGGTATTGGCGGGTTTTCCATTTTAATTTCACGGAATTTATTCTCGTTCATGACAAGCTTAGGAGTAGAGCCAACTGGTATTAACAACTCTTGTTTAAATACTGGAAGAGACGGCAAGCCTTTATTGTTGAGAGGGCGACTTTTACCTTCTGAACTGATGATCGAGTATTTTTTGCCATTTATCTCACGTTCTTCTACCTTAAATTCAGGAGTCTGAAAACTTAAAATCGACGAAAGACGATCGCTTTTATACAGTGAAAATTGGTGAACTGTTTTTCTGGGTTCGGTTTTATTCGACGGGGATACTGTGGATGGCAAAGCTGTAAGCAGGACATTGTGCTCTTCTTTTTTAGCTATTGAAAACGACTGATTTGTGCTCTGTTTTTTTGCTGCTTTGAGCTCATTTTCAGTGTCTTTAGATATATCGCGTTTGTTGGCGATTTTGTCGCTTAGATGCAAACCGACAATCGCTAAAATTATTATAATGAAAAATAAATATTTTCGTTTCATACTTCAGTCCCTTTTTTTACCCGAATCCTTAATCTAACAATTAATTCGTTATTAACAAGTTAGCCAGGTTTAGGCAATGTTTTTGTAATGTTTAAATGTTTGCTTTGCCTAAATGTTTTAGAATGTTTATCTTTTATGTAAACTATTGCTTTTATCAAATTGCGAAAATTCTTAATGCGTTTATCTTAACCGACTTTTGATTTTAACCGCGAAGATAGCGGATTGTTTTAAATAAAATATGAGTAAAAATATGAATAGAGTTTATCTAGATAATAATGCGACAACAATTGTCGACCCAAAAGTGAAAGAAATCATGGATCCGTTTCATTGTCAAATGTACGGAAATCCTAATTCGCTCCACACTTTCGGAACAGAGGTTCATCCCGCTTTTTTGACTTCAATTGACCGCCTTTACGCGGGCATTAATGCACCGGACGAGTCTGATGTAGTAATCAACTCCTGTGCAACAGAAGGAAACAATACGGTAATTCAGGGTGTGTATTTTAGCGAAATTCGTAACGGTGAAAAGAATCACATTATTACGTCACAAATTGAGCATCCGGCAGTAGGAGAAACTTGCGAGTTTGTAGAATCTCTTGGAGCTGAAGTCACTTATCTTGCGCCGAACCGTCACGGAATCATTACCGCAAAGCAGGTGGAAGACGCGATTACGGACAAAACGGCACTTGTGTCGATTATGTGGGCGAACAACGAGACTGGCTTGATCAATGAGATTAAAGAGATTGCTGAAGTGTGTCGTGCGAAAGGCGTGCTTTGTCACACAGACGCAGTTCAGGCAATTGGTAAAGTGAAAGTGGATGTTCAGAATGTGCCAGTTGATTTTCTGACGTTCAGCGCGCATAAATTTCACGGGCCGAAAGGTGTCGGTGGACTTTACATTGCTGAAGGCGTTAAACTGCCACCGCTTCTGCATGGTGGAGAACAGATGAGCGGTTTAAGAGCTGGAACTGTCAACCTTGCAGGAATTGCGGCAATGGGATTGGCTATGGAATTGGCAACCGATAACATTGAATACGAAGCAACAGAAGTGGCTCGTC
>DDLT01000242.1 GCA_002340265.1 Lentisphaeria bacterium UBA2565
AAGCCCGGCTTTTGCAAACCGGGCTTTTTTATATCAAACTATCAATTTAAGCGTTTTCAGAGGGGTCGTAAACGATATAACTATCTCCACCGTTTTCGGCGACCCTTTCCATCAACTCTTCCATTTTAGAGAAAAGGTGACTAGCATCAACAAAATCGGCCATGTCAGAATGAATCAAAATAGCTGAAAAGGTTGCATAAACCTCTGTCTTCTTGACGGTCACACCATCCGAAAGCAGTTTTCTCAAACGTGAAAGAACAATTTCCGCGCCTCGAGTTGGAGTTTCAGGTAAAAGGAGTCCAAACTGATGATCATTCAATCGCGCCACAGAGTCAATTTCACGTAAGCTTCCAATCATAAGCTTTGAAACCTGGCGAAGAAACTCATCACTAACAATTCGTCCGTACTTCTTAATCAAACCGTCAAAATTATCCAAGTCTATGGCAATAAAACTAAACCGTCGGCCGTATCGTTTACTGCGTCCGAGTTCATCATCAATCAACTTATACATATACCGATACGTATAACTACCGGTTAGAAAATCCATAATTGCCAACTGGTAGAAGCGCTCTGAACGGTGAAAACGTTTGATGTAAAGTTTGGCTTTTTTAGGAAGTTCGTCTTCAAGGTAGTCAAAGAAAAAGAAATCGTCAGTCAAACCATGCAGATGCTCCAGAGAAGATGCAGGGTGAGTTTCTGTTGAAAAGTTGATAGTCGGAAGTCTGCTGTTAATTTCTTTAAGTTTAGTACAGAACTCTTCAGCCGATTCAAGCTCAGAATCCACAACCACAATGTCTACAGATTGACAGCTGACAAAAGTGAGAGCTGATTCAAAGTCCGTTTTGAAATACACCTGATAACCTTCAGATGACATTACATCGCTTATTTTCTTGATTCTCCCCGAGTCGGCAGAAACAATAAGCATTAGCATGGAAGGAGCTAATTTCATAATAAACCTCATTTAAATTCATGGCACAAACTTTATTACCTTCTTCAAGCTACAGCCTTCATTTCTCATTGACAAACAAGTAATATCAAAATGGATAACAAATTATATTCTTTTCGTCTCAACACTTAGAAAATCTGTCAATTTGAAGCAAAAATGGCAAATTAGTGTAAAAATCATTTAAGGTCATTTTCACCTAAAACTTTGCAAATTAACTATGTAGAAAATCACCCTCAAAACTTTTTCATTTTTCCTCAAAAAAACAGGTTGCAAAGCCGAACTTTT
The DNA here is from genome assembly GCA_002340265.1 of Lentisphaeria bacterium UBA2565. GTDB lineage: Bacteria > Verrucomicrobiota > Lentisphaeria > UBA2565 > UBA2565 > UBA2565. The sequence goes on from DDLT01000242.1 coordinate 1,232, forward strand.
CCCTTAAATTCAAAGCTCTCACCCAATATGGGTAAGAGCAAAAAAATCGGTGTGTAGCGCAGTCTGGCTAGCGCATCTCGTTTGGGACGAGAGGGTCGCAGGTTCGAATCCTGCCACACCGACCATTTAAAAAGCCCTGAATTTTTACAATTCAGGGCTTTTTCTTTTTCTAAGAATTTTTTCGGTAATGATTCACCAGATAGATATCGAATAGAATCAAACAGAGGTTTAGAGCATAAAGAATAATCACATAGTCAAAACTGAAATAGACTTTATGCAAGACCCCGCAAACATAGCCAAATGCCAGAACCCATAGAAAAAGTTGTGACTTTCCAGCCGAACTCTTACTTTTCAGCATTTTCATAATCGACAGCGGCCAGGCAGAGCCAAAGCAAACCAGCATCAACACTTCAAAAATCGACATTAAAAGCCTCTCTTTTTACGGATCTGTTCATAAGCTTCCTGCACTTCGCGAAAGCGTTCTGCAGCCTGCTTCATCAGCTCTTCCGGCAAACCTTTCGAAACCAGCGTATCAGGATGATACTCCTTCACCAACTTCTTATAATTCTTCTTTATTTCATCTACAGAAGAGCTTTCAGAACAGTTCAGAATCTTATAGTAACGATCAATTTTATCGGCCGTTGTTGCCTGACCAAAATACTGTGCCATTATAGCCTGAAATGCCCGTGGGGAGATTCTGAAAATTTGCGCCGCACTTTTCAGGCACTGCTCCTCTGCAGGATGAAGCACACCATCGGCCGCCGCAACCTGACAAAGCATAGCCAAAATTGAGTTATGCAACATTGGCTGATTTCCACTTAAACGGTAGAAGTCACGGGCAAAATCATCAAAAGTCGCCGACTGATGTTTTGCCTCATTGAAAACTTTTTTAGCAAACGCCCGTGCCTCAGCATCAAAGTTGTTCATTTTAATAAACTTTGATACAAGTTCAGCTTCACGCGGGTGAATATGTCCATCCGCTTTCGCCAACTTCGCCAGCATTGAAAACAACGCTGTAAAGTACGCCAGCTGCACACTTTTATTCTGCGAATTTGGCAACGATTGCTTTTCATCACCATCGAAAATAACATGTCCAAGAACAGCGCCTAAAACTGCACCAATTGGACCACCTTGAATGAGGCCAATTAAACCGCCCCAAAATTTACCACCTATGCCCATTTTAACTCCTAACGTCTTCGTCTTATCCCCTTATATGAATTAATAAGGTTATCCACTTCTGGATATTTATCGAAACGATTCTGATACCATTTATCATAATTCAAGGCTGTTTTTTTCTGCTGTTTACTTTTAGTTAACTTTATCAGAAGTCTAGAAACTTTATCAAGACCATCTTCTTTCTTGAGTTCTAACTCTTTTGTCAACATACGACACTTATTACACGCAGTTCTAATATCTTTTCTTAGTTCCTTAGCCAACTGGGTTAACTTAGGGTCTATGAGTGTTGAAGAAATCCCAGTAATTTTTCCAAGCTGTTTGTCAACATCCTTATAATATGCTAAGCACTGCGAAATCTGTTCTCTATCTGCCTTTGCCTTAGAAATAAGCTTTTTCATGACTTCATCTCTAACAGCTTTTTTTGACAGCATTTTTTCTTTTACAGACGCATTCTTTGGATAAGAATAAGCCGCCGTTTCTTTATAAGTTTTATAAAATTTCTTTCCATAACCATCAACTACAACCCACTGACGAGTTTCCACTTCAAACTCTTTGGTAACTTCATTAGCATCCTCGGATTGCCATGGCATCACCACTTCCCCAGTTTTCTTATCATAGCAATTTTCGTAACCATAATAAATACCGTAACCTAAAGTTCCAACAATTAACAATGTAAACAACGTCTTCATCAAATCTCTCCTGAATTTTGTTTTATTTATTTTTTACCGTTTAAAATTTCTATAGACTGGGTATTTAACAAACCGCTCATTATACCAATCTATAAAGCTGTTACCAGCAGAAAGAACAGACTGTTTCTGGTAACCTGAAAGGCTGGACGCAATATCACCTAAAAAAGATTCAAGCATTTTCTCGTGTTCTACAGGAAGCAGTATATAAGGATGCTTTCTCTCCTTTAATAACGATCGACACCTTTTAAGCCACACAAAAACTTTATTACTTGCCGTCGTTGGCAACGTAGAATTCAAACGTATTAATTGTCGATTTACATCGTCATAATACCGCAACCCTTCTCTAATGCTAGAAATCTCTTTACGGGCTACACTTACAAGTTCTTCCATAGCACTCCGATACGCAACCTCTTTAGCCTTTTTACGTTCCTTTGCACTACACCTTGCAGAATAGCTATAAGTAACTTGCTTTCTATAAGTTTTACATAGTTTTTTCCCTTCACGAGTTGTGACTACACATTGACGAGTTGAGATATTGAACGTTTTAGTTATATCTCCACCTATTCCGGGGATAGCTTTAATCAGTTCTCCAAACTCTCCATCACCAGCATGTGGTGCATAAAGCTTCAGCCCTCCGTACACAATTCCCAAAAGAATTACTAAATAAATGATACGCTTCATTAAATTTTTCCTCTGTTTTGATTAATCAAAGACGACATAAGCTACCGCCATTTTATTTTATGACAACAATTTTTTATATAAAAGAAGATTTATTTTGCCTTAAAAAAGGGACACATAATATTTTGTATCACAGTTAAACACAGATGTAATTCTATGAGTGAATAATCACAAATATAAAACAAACAACAGATAAATTAGTGCAATTGATGATTGCACAACTTTCGTAACTAGATACGTTACCAAACGTAAACAAAAAGAACCGTAGTTTTTAACTTATAAAAAAATGTTATGGAGATGCCTAACATGCCTATGGAAAAACATAGAACAATTACCCTAAAGCGCATCAAAGCGTTCAAGAAAACTCTTGAAGGATGCCTTTACACTGCAAAAGCTCCTGTGAGCTTGACTGTTTATTCTCCGGAAGACAACAAAGACCACAACCGTCTGACTTTCGCGGAAGCGATGCAAGGTGACTTCAAACCAATCAATGTCGGCGAAAAAGTCGGTCCAGGATGGTCTACTCACTGGTTTAAAGTAACAATGAATGTGCCAGCTGAATGGCAGGACAAAGAAACTCACCTGCTTTGGAATACTGCTTCTGAAGCTTGTATCTTTGACGAAACTGGCGAAATTCTTCAGGGTCTTTCTTATGACCACAAAACTGACTTCGTGCTTTCTGTTGAAAAGAAAGAGCAGAAAGATTCAGTTCTTTACGTAGAGGTGGCATGTAACACTCTTTTCGGTGTGGGTGATCCTCACGAATACCTTGATACAGAAAGTGAAACGCCAGCCGGAACAATCAAACAGGCTGAGCTTGGACTTTTCAATCGCGAAGCATGGGATCTTTACTGGGATTTCGAAATCATCGCTGATATGGCTGAAGAACTTCCAGAAAACGATGTACGCGGAAATCAGGCACGCGGTGTAGCAAACGCAATGTGTAACGCCTGTGATCCAAACGATCCTTCTACTTTTGCAGCGGCTCGTGAAATCGCAGCAGAGTTTCTTGGTCAAAAAGCTGGTGATGGTGCTCTTAAACTTGCTGCTATCGGTAATGGTCACCTAGATACAGCTTGGTTGTGGCCTGTGGCTGAATCTCGTCGTAAAGCTTACCGTACAATGTCTGCTGTGCTTCACTACATGGACGAATATCCAGAGTACAAATTTGCATGGTCTATGGCTCTATACTGGGAATGGGCGGAACAGAACCATCCTGAACATTTCGAGAAAATGAAAGAGAAAGTGAAATCTGGTCAGTTGATTCCAACTGGTGGTAGCTGGATTGAGCCAGATTGTAACCTACCTTCTGGTGAATCTCTAGTTCGTCAGTTCATGTACGGTCAACGCTACTACAAAAGCAAACTTGACTTCGACTGTGAAATCTTCTGGCAGCCTGACGTATTCGGTTATGCGGCTCAGCTTCCACAGATCATGAAAGGTGTGGGTTTGAAATACTTCCTAACTCAGAAAATGTCTTGGAATCAGGTTAACAAAATGCCTCACCACAGTTTCTACTGGGAAGGTCTTGACGGTTCTCAAGTTCTTACAAGTTTCCCTCCAGCAGACTGTTATGAAGCACCAGCAACCGTAAAATCTGTAGTTTACACACGCGACAACTACAAAGACAAAGACCGCACAGACGAAGCGGTTTACCTATTCGGTCACGGTGACGGTGGTGGCGGACCTACTAAAGGAATGCTGGAAAGCATCCGTCGTATGAACAACCTTGACGGTATGCCAAAAGTGGAAATGAGCGCTCCTATCGACTTCTTCAAACGCCTTGAGAAAAAAGGTGATGATCTATGTAAATGGGTTGGCGAACTTTACCTTGAGCTACACCGTGGTACTTACACTGCTCAGGCGCTTAACAAGCTTTACAACCGTCTGTCAGAGATCATGATGCACGAAATCGAGTTCCTATCAACTGTAACAAACAATCCGGTTGACAAAGAAGAACTTGATCGTATTTGGAAAGTGATCATGCTGAATCAGTTCCATGACATCATTCCAGGTTCTTCTATTCAGGAAGCACACGAAGTGTCACGTGAAGAGTACAAAGAAATTCTTGAAACTGGTGCTGCGCTTCTACAGAAAGTTGTTGACGCTTTCGCTGGTGAAAAAGGTGACAACGTTCTTGCGATTAATACAACAACTCGTCCACGTACAGAAGTTGTTACACTTCCAGAAGGTGTGAAAGGAACTCAGACTGCGGCTGACGGTTCGGAACTTGCAGTTATCTCTGCTCCAGGTCTTGGTTACGCTGTAACTCAACCTGCGGTTTGTTCTCAATCAGTTTCTGTAAAAGAAGTTGACGGTTCTTACGTATTCGAAAACGAGCAGATCAAAGCGGTTATCGCGTCTAACGGACGTCTAACAAGCCTGTTCGACAAAGAGTTAGAACGCGAAGTTGTTGAAGCTGGTAAAGAGGCGAACAACCTAGTTCTTTTCGATGACAAACCAATCTACTGGGATGCGTGGGATATCGATATCTACCACATGGAAAAACGCAAAGATGTTGGTGCGGCAACTTCTATCGAAATCATCGAAGAAGGTCCAATCCGTGCAGCGATCAAAGTGACTTACTCAGTTGGAAAAGAGAGCAAAATGACTCAGGTTATCTCTCTTGACTCAATTGAACGTCGTCTTGACTTCGACTGTGAAGTTGACTGGCACGAAACTGACCAGCTTCTAAAAGTTGAATTCCCATGGGATGTACGTTCAAACGAAGCAACTTACGAAACTCAGTTCGGTCACCTAAGCCGCCCTACTCACTTCAACACATCTTGGGATATGGCGAAGTTCGAGGTTTGCGCACACCGTTGGGCTGACCTTTCAGAACACGGTTATGGTGTAGCTCTTCTGAACGACTGCAAATACGGATACTCGACAAAAGACAACGTGATGGCACTTTCGCTACTACGTTCTCCAAAACGTCCAGACAAAACTTGTGACATGGGTGTTCACAACTTCCGTTACGCAGTTTATCCTCACTCAGGAACGCTTCAAGACGCAGGCGTAATCGATCAAGGATTTGCATTCAACATGCCAATGCAGCTTAAAACAACTTCAAAAGAGTTGACTGACAGCGCATGGTTCACAGTTGATAACGACGCGATTGTAGTTGACACACTGAAAACTGCCGAAGGTTCAAAAGCAGTAATTCTACGTATTTATGAATCACACGGAAGTCGCGGATCATTCAACCTATCTTCAACACTTCCAGTAAAATCTGTTGCGCTTTGTAACATGCTGGAAACTGAAGACCAGCCGCTTGAAGTGGTTGATGGAAAAGTCAACGTAAAAGTAGAACCTTTCAAAATCATCACACTGAAAGTAGAGCTTGCATAATTAGTAAGAAGAGAGAGGATAGAAGCGAGGAGTAACTAAAACTCACTGGGAACGCCGAGCTCCTGCTCGGCAGATCAACTTCTATCTCCTATCCCCTCCCCCCTATCTATACAAAAGGCGTGGAATCGACAAGATTCCGCGCCTTTTTTTATAGTTTCACACTCCATTTCTCCTGTAAAAAAACAGACTTGATTAATAGATGATATGAAAGTAGAGTCTGCCTCGGTTTGTTTGTTATACTAATTAGGAGAAATTAAACATGAAAATCGCCCCTTCCCTTCAATCAATTCTACTGCTTTCATCAATCGGGATGACAGCCGAAATACAAGCTGAAAAGAAACCAAACATTTTACTAGTCTTTATGGATAACTTCGGGTGGGGAGAACCCGGTTTTAATGGCGGAGGAATTACACGAGGAGCTCCGACACCCAATATGGATAAAATTGCTCGGCAGGGACTCCGCTTAACCAACTTCAATGTCGAGGCGCAATGCACGCCTTCTCGTTCAACTCTAATGACTGGTCGTTATGCAATACGCAGTGGTAACGGAGTCGTTCCGATGGGAAAAGGCGTTTACGGATTGGTTCAATGGGAAGTCACACTGGCTGAAATGCTTGCAGACGCAGGATATTCCACAGGAATGTTTGGGAAATGGCATCTTGGAAGAACCAATGGTCGCTACCCTACCGATCAAGGATTTGACGAATGGTACGGGATTCCTAACAGCACTGACGAAGCGGCCTATCCTTCTCAAGAAGGTTTTGCTGAATCTGGTCTGAAACCAACTTATGTACTTGATGGAAAAAAAGGAGCGGTTCCCAAAAAAGTTCGTCCTTATGGCATTGATTATCGACCACTTATTGATAGAGATTTGACGGATAAAGCGATCTCTTTTATGGAACGTAAAGCGAAAGAAGACAAACCGTTTTTCGTTTATCTTCCTTATACAGCAACGCACTTTCCCACAATGCCTCACCCTGATTTCAAAGGGAAATCCGGCAATGGTCCCTGGGCAGATTTATTGATGCAGATTGACAGCTACTTAGGCGAACTAATTGGCGCTGTCGATAAACTTGGCATAGCTGAAGACACAATCGTAATATTCACGGCAGACAATGGCCCAGAAGCTCTTGACATAGGTGGGACATCCATGACTATGGAAACAGCGATGCATGGTTCGCCAGGTCCATGGCGCGGTACACTTTTCACAGGATTCGAGGGAAGCCTTCGTGTGCCTTTTGCAATTAAGTGGCCGGGAAAAATCAAGGCAGGTAGTGAAAGTGATGAAATTGTTCATGCGATGGACCTGTACCCTACATTGGCTAAAATTGCTGGTGGAAAAGTTCCAGACGACAGGGTTATTGATGGAATTGATATGAGTGATTTTGTTTTGGGAAAAACAAAAAAATCAGGGAGAGACGGCTTTGTAGTTTATATGGGTAACGATGTATTTGGCGTGAAATGGAAAAACTGGAAAATCCACTTCAAAGAGCAAGAGGGCTGGAATACCGTCCTAAAGACATACACAATGCCGAAGGTCTACAACCTCATGAATGACCCACAAGAAAAGGATAATGTGCTTTTCCCACATACATGGGTGCTTAAAGCAGGATTGCCATTGCTTGAAAAACATGTGGTTTCTTTAAAGCAGAACCCGCCTATTCCTCCGGGAACAAAAGACCCTTATCAACCTAAAAGTGCTAAATAGTAACAAGGAAAAGAGTAATGAAAAAACTAAATAAATACTTAACAGTTGCACTTTTAGCAATAATTAATACCGGCTGTGTAGTTTTCCTATCGGCAGTTGCAGCAGCAACAATCTACTATTTTAGTGGAGATGACGCAATCACCATAGAAGCAGTGTTGGATAAGCCTGCAGAAACCGTATTCGCAGCGTTGATAGAAGAAGTCAACAAAGTAGAAGGAGGAGAGATTAAAGATAAAGATGACGAAAACCTCTCTTTTATAGCAACCCGTGGAGATCGTAAGGCTGAATGTGTTATCACAAAACTCGATGATAAAAAATGTCAACTTAAAGTCGTTGCTGATGCAGGGCTTGATGACAAAGAAAAAGATATGCATCTGGCAATGAAAATTGTTACTAGAGTCTGCAATAACTTAAAAATAGATTATAAAATCGTAGAAAAAGACAAGTCCGAAGATTAAAACCAGTTAGCCGATATTAAGCATCGGCTAATTGATATACGTAGTTTGATCTTCATAAATTTGAATACAGGAGCATAAGATGAAAATAAAGTTTTTACCATCACGTTCAGTCATCTACTTTTGCCTATTTTCGCTGACAACTTTATCATGGGCTGCAGAAGGAGGAATGAGTAACTATGTTCCCTCATTTTATGGTGACATGGCTCTCGCTGTCGAACCGCCTGACGGTTTTAGCTATAGAAACGACATTCTTTTATTCTCTGGCGACATCAGCCCATCAGCGCGAGCTGGTCGCCTTGAGACTGACGTAGATGTGACCTTAGCCAACAACTATTTCTCATTCCTCTATAAACCTAAAGCAAAGATTTTTGATACAGCAATGGCCTTTTCTATCACTCCAGCCTTTGCTACAACCAATATCGACGGAAACATAAGGCTCGATTCAAGCTCTTTGGAATTTGATGATGATTTAGTAGGCGCAGGAGACCTGACGCTGGGAGCATACTTCTACAAAAGTCATGGAAAATTCAACTACTCTTTAAACACCATGGCTGTAGCTCCGGTCGGGTCATACGACAAAGACAGAGTGGCCAACACAGGTATGAACTACTGGACATTTGAAGCGGATATTGCGATGACCTATTACGACCCCGAGAAAGGTAGAGACTACTCACTGGTTTTCGGATACAACTACAATACGGAAAATCAGGATACCAATTACCAATCAGGTGACGAACTTCATCTGGACTTTGTTCTTAATCAGTACCTCTCTGAAAAGTTCGGTTTAGGCATTGCCGGTTATCTTTACAAACAGATTGGAGGAGATTCCGGTGATGGAGCAGTCTTAGGTAGTTTCAAAGGCGAAGGAATAGGAATCGGTCCGGCAATTTATTACACAGCTCAAGTCGGAGAAAAACCTCTGTACTGTATTTTTAAATGGGTACATGATGTTCATGCCGAAAACCGAGTCAAAGGTGACTATGCATTCTTATCGTTTGCTTTAAGTTTTTAAAGAAATTCTGAACGAAAGGAGAAATTATGGAAATCAGAATAGCAATTGCCGCCTGCTTAGCCACATTTTTAGTCGTTGGGCATTTCGCTTTCGGAATAAAGTGGTACTTGAAACCAATGCTGAAGTCAGACCTAGAACCAGTCGTGAAAGCCACGCTTCAATGTGTATTTCATTATGTATCAGTCTACCTGGTAATGTCGACAATCGCGTTATTGGTAATAGGTTTCGGTGGTCACTGTGACTGCGATGGAAGCAAAGCAATAGTTTTAGCAACAGGAGTCAACTACCTACTTTTTGCCGGAGTCCAGGTCTTCTATGCACTAAAGAATAAAATCCCCAATCCATTATTCACCATGTTCCAATGGACCCTCTTTCTTCCAATCGCAATTCTGTGTTTAACTTCATGGTATTAGCTTTAAGAAGATTGTGAGAAGCAAGGAGCTAGAGGAGAGGAAAGAGCCTAGAGGGTAGTTCTTTGCTGGAGGTTCATTTACTGATAAAATACTGAAAGCTTTTTCTTTCTCCCCCAACTCCTATAACTTTTCATCAAGAATTATTTGCTCCCTAACTCGCACTATATTAAAATGAGCTAACTAGTTTTTTTTATGATAAACACTAACTATGTAAGTAATAACTTATCGAGCGTATGTTTTTGATACAGTTGTCGTTAGACTGTTTTGATGGAGTGATGCTTAGAAGTGTAGTGAGTTAATGTTGTTTTGATTAGTTAGCTTGGCTTTAACGACCCACTATTTATGGAAATGTAAATCTACCAAACAGTCTCCTCACCTTCTGAGTTACTAGCCTTCATGAAGTCTTCAAACTGCTGTATCTCTTCTTCAGAAATGGAGTTAACACCCGCAATCTCTGCAATGGTACTTCCATGACGTGGATGAATGACATGCCCTCTGTGTATGATGTTATCAAATGAACTTCGGTTTTCTAACTGGCTCATTTGCTTTTTTATGCCTCGCAGTTCTTCAATGATATAATCTTCTTTACTAACTTCTTTTTGTTCCAATTGGGCAACTTTAAAAGTGCCAAAATGCTTTAAGAACGTGGTATACTCTGGGTCACTATTTGATCTTTCATAGGTTGCCTTAACTTTTTCGGAAAGGACTTTTTTAAATTCAATTATTTTGTTAAAACGTAAATCTCTTGGATATTCAAGATGCTCAATAGACGATGTATCAAATGAGTAGCTTGTTTTATTGTCTTTTATTATTATGGTCGGCTTGTCAAAAGCAAGTCTCATACCCAATTCAAACATGACGTTTGGTTTTTTACCGCTAACGTCACATACAACTATAGGGTTATCATAAAGGTTTTGGATGATTCGTTTATGAATAATACCTACATCGTCCGCGTGGCTCACGAGATTGGCTTCAAACCCAGCTTTACCTATTGCTTCGTTAAGTATCTCTCTAACCTCCTTCCAGTGCTGTTCACTACAACCATCAATAGAGGAAATTGGCATTACTAAACCACACTTCAGCTTTTCGTTAGTTTTTGCTTCAACTTTATGGTCTTTATTTTCAGTACCTTGATTCGTCATTGGATGCCCCTGTATGTTTGTATTAGAATAGAATAAGGATAGTTAGCTTTGACTCGTTTGCAATAGAGAAGGTTAAATTTAAACTTGATACGCAGTTAAGAAAATGCTTAGCATATAAAAGTATTTCAATATATTAATTGTCAGTAACTTAACAACCGCATTATTTTTAATACAGCTGTCCAAACTTCTATCTTCTATCCCCCCTCAGCTATCTTCTGTAATTCAAACTATTCAAAGCAATAAAGCATTCGAGTATTAGCACAGTGAATTGATGAACTCTTTGAAGATTTTTTGTCCCTGTTCCCAATCTTGTAATTTTGCAGCATCGCCCATGTGACCTTGTTCGCCGACGTTTATCAGTTTTGCACCTAAGATATTCGCCCACTTTTCGCTGACACCATAGTCGCAGTAGTCATCATCCTCACTCGCAAGCATTGTTGTGGGAATTTGCAGTTTTATTTGTGGAACCGGTGAAAAACCGACGCACTCTTTCGGAAAGTCTTCTCGATCAATTTCAGGCAGGCCGACAAGAAACAAGCCTGCGACATTTTTCAGAACGCCTTCATTGATTGCATGAATAATTGTACCACAACCCAAACTGTGCGCTATTAAGACAACAGGCTTGCCCGACTTAGCATCAACGGTTTCCACTAAACGCTTCACCCAAGCATTTTTTTCGGGATAATCCCAGTTATCCTGTTCAACTCGTGTAATTTCCGGATAAAGTTTCTCCCAATGCGTCTGCCAGCTGTCATCAGCAGAACCTCCATAACCAGGAACTGTCAGGTAGTTATATGAATTTATAATCATTGTATTTTCCTCTATTTTAAGTTACTCCTCGCACAATTCCTACATTGTCGATAGAAATTATAAACTTCAATATTTATTCCTAAAAAAATATATCGAGTCAAGATTATTGATCAAAAAACACATATTTAACAAAATTTCTTTCTGCTCGAATATGTAATTTTCGGTTATTTTTTAAGCAAAAAGAATATTTTTTGACAAAAACGAGTAAACTACCTAGCTAAAATTTTCATAATTTAGTTTAATACCCAACATTAACTAACAAAGGAGAAGCTATGAAAAAACAGCTTTTAATGAGTGGATTATCACTTTTTATCTGCTCCGCACTGGCGAGCAAAACCACTGCGGAGAACAATCCGTACTGGGAAAATCCGGAAATGATCGGTGAGAACAAGTTGCCGACTCACACATCTTACTGGCCGAATGTATCGGTTGAAAAGGCAAAAGATACCAGAATTATCAATGCGGCTGACTCTGAACGCATTATCTCTCTTGATGGCACCTGGAAATTTAACTGGGTAAAACAGCCTTCTGAGCGTCCGGTTAATTTTTATAAAGAAAAGTACGATGTCTCCAAATGGTCAGACATAGAAGTACCTTCTAACTGGCAGATTCAAGGCTTTGGTACACCACTTTATTCAAATGTAGCTTTTCCTTTCCGTTTCGATATTAACGGGAAAATCATGAACAACCCTGAAAGTTGGCGCTTGCAGCACCGTCTGCCTAACCCGGTTGGTTCTTATCGTCGCACTTTCACAATTCCACAGAACTGGGACGGCAAAGATGTAATTATTCACTTCGGTGGTGTACAGAGTGCCATGTTCGTATGGGTGAATGGTCAGAAAGTCGGTTACAGTGAAGGTTCGATGATTGCGGCTGAGTTTGATATTACTAAATACCTGAAAGCGGGTGAAAACTCACTTTCTGTAGAAGTGTATCGCTGGTCAGATGGTTCTTATCTAGAGTGTCAGGATTTCTGGCGTTTGAGTGGTATTTACCGCAGCGTTTATCTGATGGGTCGCCCAAAGGCACGTGTAAACGACTTCTTTGCAAAAGCTCTTTTGGAAAATGGTTACAAAGACGGTACGCTTGACCTATCTGTTGAAACCTCTAGTAAAGATGTAAAAGTTGAAGCAACACTTTTCGGTATAGATGGTGAAAAACTCAGAACTTTCCCAGTTAAAAATGGTAAAGCAAAAGCTAAGTTGCCAAATGTAAAGACTTGGACTGCTGAAGAACCGAACCTTTATACTCTTGTAGTCTCCTCACTGGATAAAGCGGGCAATGTGACTGAAGCGCTAAGTCATCGTATCGGTTTCCGTACAGTGGAATTTGGCGATAAAGGTCAACTTTTGGTTAATGGTGTAGAAACACTGATGAAAGGTGTAAACCGTCACGAGATTGATCCAGATCGCGGACGTGTGCCGAATGAAGAGATTATGATGAAAGACATCTACCTTCTAAAACGCTTCAATGTTAATACCGTACGTACTTCACACTATCCAAATGATCCACGCTGGTATGAACTTTGCGACGAGTACGGTTTAATGCTTGTTGACGAAGGTAATGTGGAATCTCACGGTGCAGGTTATGGTAAAAATTCTCCAAGTCGCTTCCCACAGTGGAAAAAAGCGCACGTAGATCGAAATGTACGTATGGCACTTCGTGACCGCAACCACGCCTCAGTATTTTTCTGGTCAATGGGTAATGAAGCCGGTCCTGGCGAAAACTTTAAACACGCTTACGATGCAGTAAAAGCCGTTGATCCAACACGTCCAATCCATTACGAGGGTGCTAATCACTATATGGATATGGATAGTAAAATGTATCCAAGTATCGGATTTGTTGAAGGTCAGGGTCGTTCAAGTTCTACAAAACCTTACTTCCTTTGCGAATATGCCCATGCCATGGGTAATGCGGTAGGAAACCTGCCTGAATACTGGGAGAATATAGAGAAATATCCACGTTTAATCGGTGGTTGTATCTGGGACTGGGTTGATCAGGGTGTACGTGCCAAATACGTACCAGCTGAAGAAGCACCAAATGGACAGATTTCTGATCACACCAAAAAAGGCGTAGTTGTCGCACCATTTGAAAAAGAAGGCACTTTCTTCGCTTACGGTGGTGACTTTGCCGACCGTCCAAACCAGAACAGTTTCTGTGCAAACGGAATGGTTACAGCCGACCGCGGTGTTTATCCTAAAATGTACGAAATGAAACACGTTTACCAGTATGTAGAATTCAAAGCGATTGATGCAGAAGCTGGCAAATTCTCGGTTAAAAACAAATATTACGAATCAAATCTTAGCGATTTCGACATTAGCTATGCAATTACTGTAAATGGCAAAGAGATTGCCGACGGTGAGCTTGATTTCAACCTTGCACCTGCACAAACTGAAGAGTTTACTGTAGATGTGAAAAAAGCGCTTAAAGGCGGATTCTGGTCAGCACTGTTTGGCGGTAACGAATTACCAGCTGGTGCAGATGTACGTATCCGTTTTTCTGTAAAATTGAATAGAGATACTAATTGGGCAGACAAAGGCCACGAAGTGGCTCATAACCAGCTTTTCATCAAAAGCACAGCTCCAGAAACTATGGTAAACGAAGGTTCTATCAAAGTGAATGATGGCAAAGAGTTGGTTGTGTCTAACGAGAACTTTAAAATTGCTTTTGATAAAAAATCTGGTAAACCTGCGACTCTTGAAATGAATGGTAAAGTTTTCTGGGATAAAGCCGAAAATGCTCCATCTTTCAACCCTTACCGTGCACCTGTTGACAATGACAAACGTTCACGTGGTGGCTGGAATCAAGGCGGTTACAAGAATCTGACAGCTGAGGCAATCGAAGTGAAACTGCTTTCGTCTGACGAGTCTACCGCGAGGATTCGTACAAAAGTACGTTATATCGGTAACAAGCAGCCTCGTTTTGAAATCACAACAGACTGGGTGATTTTTGCCAATGGCACTATCGTTGCAGAAAACAACATCGTTCCTGTCGGGAAACAGCCAGATCTTGCGCGTACAGGTTTCCGCATGATTCTACCAACCGATGTAAACAACTACACTTGGTACGGACGTGGTCCTTGGGACTCTTACGTAGACCGTAAATCTGCTAATGACTTTGGTCTTTGGAACGGTACTTCTGCAGATATGACGCATTACACAACACCTCAGGACAGCGGTAATCACGAAGACACTATGTGGTTGGCAATGACTGACGAAGACGGCAAAGGTCTACTTTTCACAAGTGATGATAACTTTGCATTCTCTGCTTTGGATTACAGTGCAGAAGAGATGGGAACCAAAGGGCACCCAATCGATCTTCCTGCAAAATCGGGAAATGTCTACCTGAATATCGCTAAAGAGACACTTGGTCTTGGAGGTGCAAGTTGCGGACCTGGTCCAATGCAGAAATATCAGCTTAAAGCGAAACCGACAAACTTCCGCTATGTGATTCAGGCAATTGCAGACGTTGACGATGCAGCTGAATTGGCGGCGAAAAAAGCGCCACTTTGCAGTGCGGTGAAAATTGAACGTACAAAGCAGGGTATGGTTTCTCTGACTTCTGCGACTGTTGGTGCGTCAATTCAGTACAAGATTGGTAATGGAGAATTCAAAACTTACTCAAAACCTTTTGAACTGGCGACAAAAGCCACTGTAACTGCCAAAGCTGTAAAAGATGGTTTTGTTGCTTCTGCGGAAACTTCAGTGCCATTCAACGCTATCAGCCGTAAGGCGCGTTGGTCAGTACAGACAAGTAGTTCTCAAGCTGGTGAGGGTGATTCAGATCACATTACTGATGATAAGCCGGACACATTCTGGCACAGTCAGTATGTAGGAATGACTCCAGGTCACCCACACGAAATTGTGATCAATTTCAACAAAGTGATGACAATTAAAGGAATTACTTATCTTCCACGTCAGGATATGGGTAATGGACGTATCGCTAAATATACGCTTCTAGTTTCCAAAGATGGTTCTAAATGGACAGAAGTGAAAAAGGGAGCATTCCCACGCGGTAAAAAATTGCAGAAAATAACTTTTACTGCAGGCGACTATCAGTATGTAAAAATGATTACTGCAAGTGCACTTGATGGAAGCGATTTCGCGACAATCGCCGAACTTGACATCATTCAGTAAACCGTTTTCACAATAAACTTAAAGAGCCGAGGATTCGTCCCCGGCTCTTTTTTGTGTTGGAATTGTGAAGAACGAAATTAATCAACGCTAATCTTCACATCTCCATAAGTTTGATTACCACCATTACCTTTAAGCTTCAGCTCCAGACTGTACTTCTTATCGGCAGAGAACTTTCTCAGATTCAACTTATAAACCACATTCTTTAAAGTTGCTCCACTAAAACCATCATGTTTATCCGTTGCAATTTTCTTGCCGTTTTCAAGGATTGACGCTTCAGCAATATCGACAGCATGTGCACCTTTTGTGTAAATCGGAGCAACTGTCACCTCGCCTGCTGCTTTAATAAACGCTGTGATATCAAACGAAAGCGTCTGAAACTCTGTAGACACCTGACTCGGCGTCCATGAACCGACTTTCTGATAATTAAAGAAATCAGAAGCTGTCACTTGACTCACCTGATCTTTTGCATAGTGAATACCAAGCAGATCCCAGCGTTTTAACTGTTTACGCATTCCAACTTTAAAATCGTTCCAGTCTTTACTTTCCAACTCAGTCCAGCCAGCTTCAGCATAAGCGGCTATACGAGGGAAAATCTGATAATCCATACGCTCAACAGTCGGAATCCATTCACTCCACATTTGGCAACCCAAACCTAAAACTGAATCGTGATATTTTTCTTCAAGACCTGGGAAGATCGGATTAAAATCAAACGCCTTTTTCAAAGAGATAGAGCCGTAACCATAATCCAAATATGTAAATGAGTGCCATGAATTTACAACTTTATGACCTTTCTTAATTGCTTCAGTTGCCAGCTTTCCGCTTCCTTTCCAAAAATGAACGATAGTATTAGTAGAAAGTTTTGCGGTCACTTTTTTATTATCATGTCCATTTATTGAACCATGAACATTATGTCCCATAATCTCGTTCCACCCCATAATAGAGTGATTCTTCTTTTCAACCATCTCCGAAATCTGATTAGTAAAATTCACCTGAACATCGGCATAACCATTTAATCCGTACTTCTCCTTTAAATCCGTAATGGCTTTGCTTTCCTTCCAATGATTAAATCGTACCTCGTCGCCTCCAATGTGGATAATTTTAGAAGGAAAAAGTTCAAATACTTCGTCAAAAACATCAGAGAAGAACTGCATCACTTTCGGGTCCGACACATCAAATGTATGGTAATGTTTACCAAAAGTCACCGGCATTTCAATTTCCACCTTTTTGCAACCAAGCCACGGGTAAGACGCAATTGCGGCAGTTGCATGTCCCGGCATACCAATTTCAGGGATGATTGTAATGTGGCGATCCGCCGCATATTTCACAATCTCTTTAATCTCTTCCTGCGTATAAAACCCTTCATGCGGTTCACCGGATCGTGTTGGACTTCCCCAACCTCCGGTCTGCGTATCCGCACGTTTTGAACCAAAACTGGTCAATCGTGGGTATTTTTTGATTTCAATACGCCAACCCTGATCGTCGGTCAAATGCCAGTGGAACACATTCATTTTCAGCTGAGCCATCTGATCAAGAAGCTTTTTCACCTGCTTCATACCTTTAAAGTGGCGACTTTCATCAAGCATAAAAGCGCGCCAGCTAAAACGCGGTTTATCTTTTATTTTCAGGCAAGGAAGCTTAACCGTCTTCAGGTCAGCTGTGTTAGTGACAACTTCCGGCGGAAGCAGTTGTCGAAGTGTCTGGACTGCATAGAATGCACCTGTAGGTTCATTCGCTATTATTGAGATTCGCTTTGGTCTAACAGAAAGATAATACTGCTCATCTTCCATCACAGTTTTTAATCCTCCAAACCCAATTGTTCCATTACTCTTTACGAGTTTGACATTTATACCATTTTTTGATAAAATTTTAGCGAGTTCTTTTACCGCTTTATGATGTTTTGTTGGAGCACTAATAGTTAAAGAGGAAGGGAAAGTAAATGATCCTTTCTTTAGCTCCATAGACTGTGGTTGCGGAATTACCGAAACCGAATCGGCAACAACTCCTGTCACAAAACATAAAACTAGATTAATGGTTAAAATCACTTTTTTCATACTTCACTCCTTTTTTTGATAAAACGTACAAACCATCAAATAACCATGCATTTTCATGCCTCATATAGTAACAGAGAATAAAAAAAGTCCAAGGATTTCAAGAAATTTCGTCAAAATCATGTTGAAGCCTCAAGCCGAAAACATGCTCAGACTTTACTTCTTTTTATGAACTGTGATTACTTTGACATGTCTTGGTAGCTTGCTCAGCTCTTCGGTCGAGAATTGACCTTTATGTACTGTCAAAGTTTCCAGTTTGGTCATTAACGCTATCGACTCCAGCTTTTTCATCGGTGTGTTGCTGATGTCGAGATGACGTAATAAAGGGGTTCCCTGTAAGCGATGTCCTTCGTTGAAGTCACTGCCACTTAGAATATAGGTGGTTGCCGGAACAAAACGAAGGAAGCTTCTTAAGTCATGATTTACATCCAATGAAAGAAACTCCAGTGCATCACCACTCAACGTTAAAACTTTTGTTTCATTGTCATAGTTATACACTCGGTTTTTCCAGTAAGGATTGTAGTAGATCAGTACTTTCTCAAGAACTTTGCTGTAATCGGTCATTTCAGGACGAAGAAAATGGTCATAGGCCACCATTTTGGAAAAGAGAATTCCTTTGAAGCGTGAACGCTGCTGTTTTAGTTGCAGGTAATCAATAATTTCATGGAACTTTTCTAAGCTAATAAGTTCATAATCTGCCAATTTGAGTGTTTGAATCATTCGATAAAAAAACTTTAACTCTGAGTCGTTTACTGTTTTTATCAAGTCGGCAGCTTGTTTATACTTCTGTGAGATAATAAGCAATTCTGCCTTCTCAACAGAAGCCGTTAAACTCAGTTTTTTCCTTGACTGAATTGCCTCAAACCTAGACAAGTCACGCTTGATTTCCGTTACTGGATTGTCAAAGAACTTCTCATATTCCCAAAACAGCTTCGGATCATAAAAGACCTTTTCATACTTGTCCATCAAATCTATATAAGCTGCCTTTTCAACCTCATATAATTTCAACGTTCGTTTAAGTTGTTTCATTGATTCTAAAGACATTGCCAAGTTTTCACTGGCCTCCTCTTTTGCAATTTTTTCTTCACGACGACTCTTTTCTAGAGCCAATAAAGAAAATGTTGACACAAATAAAATTGCCATCATTGAAACCATGATAACAACCGAAACTTTATAGTTACGTTTAAGAAACAAATTTCCTCTTTTAAGAAAGCTGATGTGTTCTGATTTTGGAGCAAAACCCTTTAGATAACGGTTTATATCGTCTCTGAGAGCCTCAACCGACTGATAACGTTCGGAAGGTTTCACACGCAACGCTTTCATTGCAACCGCGTCCAAACTACGAGGAATAGAGTGAGTCATTTTATGAAGTGGAATTATATCACCAGCAATAGTTTTATCTGTAATCTCATCTAAACTCCCCGATACGGGTGACTTTGAAGATAAAATGTAATAAAGAAGACCACCAAGTCCATAGACGTCAGATAAGCTGTTATTCTCTTCCTTACCGCCAAACTGCTCCGGAGCCATAAAACCGGGAGTGCCTACAGAGTAATTCTGTGATGCTTTATGCCGATAAAACAGTTCAGAGCAAAGGAGTTCCTGATCCATTTCCGATATTTCTGTAGATTTAAAGTTTTCTGAGATATATCTGCCAAGTCCCCAATCACAGACAAGAACTTCTCCGAATTCACCAATTTGAATGTTATCTGGTTTTATGTCCAGATGAATAATATTCTGGGAATGTGCATAAGCGACAGCATCACACACTTTGAGAAATATTTCGATCAACTCTTCACGGCTATATTTCCGGGATTTAACAATCTCAGCAAGAGTTGAACCGGTTTTCAAATCCATTGTGAAATAAGGATATTGTTCTTCATTTATTCCGACATCGTGAATTTTTATGATATTGGGGTGATCAAGTTGTGAGGTTAACCACGCCTCGTAAAAGAAAGCATCAAAGAGTTCGCGAGAAGTGCCTTTAGCCAAAGTAGCCATAGCAATCTGGCGTCTTGCAAAGTTATCATAGACCCGATAAACGGTTTTCATCCCCCCCTTGCCAATCTCTTCAATAACTTGATATTTCTCATCAAGTTCCAAAAGAGAAGAAAATGCAGGAGCTCCAAATTTTTCACCCTGCCCAGAGCTGCTTTTTACCTCTTTGTACAAATCGTTCAAACCAAATTCAAATAGTCTGTTTTCCATATTAAAACTCAAGCTCTTCAATTAAGCGTTTGACTTCACCCATAAAGTAACTTTTCACCCGGGTTTTCAGTGTGTAAACAGTCTGTGGAGTAAGCGTTAGTTTAGCGGCTATTTCATCTGCCGTGTGCCCTTGTAAACTCATTTCAAATACATCAACAGCTTTGCCTCTGAAAATTTCTCTCATTTTATCCAGCGCCAATCGAGTGATATAAGCTTCCCATTCTTTTTCTATTTTCAGTTCAAGTTCAGACTCATTTTGCGGTAAAAGAATCTGAAAATTCTGCTCAAGTTTACGCTCATAAGCATCGCGTTTTCTGAAAAAATCATAAGAGGAGTTTCTAATTAACGTAGTCAGCCAGGTACGGAATTTTGCATTTTTTTTCTCATAACTTGGCAAACTCTTCCAGAGTCTTATCAAAGTCTCTTGAATAAGGTCATCAATATCATTGGAGGAAATATTTATCTTCCTAAGGATATAATTGATAAAAGGTCGGTAATAATGTACGAACTCATCCCACGCCTCTTCATTACTTTGTAGTTTAACTCTTTGAATTAAGCTGTTTCTAGTTTTTAGAGAAGATTCCATTCGAACTCTTTGCTTTATTAATTTCACGTATGCTCTATGCGATCGGTAGGCAAAATCCATTATTTTCTTTGTGCTGACTTCGATGTAACACTTAGGAAATCTTAATCAAAAAAATATTTTGTAAATAAAAAATCATAAAAACTGTTAAGAATAAATTTTTCCTTTCGCTTATATACAATAGAGAGAAAGAAAATCTGACATTGGGTTATTCGAATCAAACTATTCTTATATCCATTAAACCTAAAGGAACAGTATGATAAAATCTATTTTATTTGCGCTAAGCGTCACCATTATATCAACTTTTGGTGAAAGCATCAACATCATTCCGCAACCCACTGAGGTAATCAAAAAGAATGGTGCTTTTCTACTTAATCCGAACACGAGAATTATTGCCCCAAAAGAGGCGGTAAAGACAGCGAAACAGCTTCGTTCTTTACTGATTTCTGCAACTGGATTTAATTTTAGACCCACAAAAACCTCTAATAAAATTATTCTTAAACTAGATAAGACTCTGGAATGCGGCAAAGAAGGTTACTCTCTGAACGTAACGTCAAATAGAGTGACGATATCAGCAAAGACGGAAACTGGTCTTTATTATGGCTGCCAAACTCTTCGCCAACTTCTTCCTGCTGAAATCTTTTCCGATAA
>DDLT01000142.1 GCA_002340265.1 Lentisphaeria bacterium UBA2565
TTTTTTTAAATAATTAAAAAATTCCTCCCCGAATTTTTAATTAAGCGGTTCGAAAATATCATATCTGGTTCGATTTGCAACTACCGTCAATTGATTCAAAACTGATAATATGTTTAATTTCAACGCTTTATAGACAATCTATAGAAACGCCCTGCAGAGCGTATTCTGACAGGGCGTAGGATTATAATCTATAAAGAACTATTTTTTATATTGGAAATACTTCTTCCCACTTAGAATCGCTCGTATTGATTTCTCTTCTTCAGTGTAATAACGATTTACGCGTTCTGTGCGTTCTACATCATCAGGGAAGACACTTTCTACTTTTCCTCCAAGCTGATCTTCACGAGGCTGTTTCTTTAGTTGCTCCGCACCACGTTTAATAATCTCTAACGCTTCGTTATACTGAGGAGAACCTTTTTCTCCGGCACGTTTAAGAACCGGGCTCAGATCAGGCCTTGTAAAGCTTACCAAAGATCCGTTTTTCATCTCATCATTCTGAAGATTGCCGATTTTGCAAAGCTTTCTCAATCTATTATAATCTTTGTCATTCAGAGGATTTCGTCCCTGGTATACAGAGCTGTATTCGCCGTAGTACACGCCATTAAGATCAATCCATGTAACAATTCTGTGTAGCTCTTCATCCGAAAGCTTCACGTCTTTGTGACCTTTGAGAAGTGTCTTTACAAGTGTACTCTTATGGCTTCCCCATGCATAAGCAGGTAAAACACCCGGAGGACCATCATTTGCGATACTTACCAGAACTTCACGAGGGCCGTCATAACGCACACGAGACTTTCTCATCATGTCGGTATATGATGCGTTAAAAATAAGTCCCGGATCTCCGGCAAGAATCAGTTTTTTTCCGCCCTCTTTTCCGAAGTCATGACAACTTACACAATGCTTGTCAAATACAGGCTGCACTTCTGTCAAAAAGTTGAACGAAGGCGTTCCTTCAATCGAGCTGTAATTTAGCCAAGGCTGAATTTTGCTCGGCGGACGCTTCATTGCCATTGTACTCATTTTGTTAGGCGGAGGAGAAAGACGGTTTTCGTGACAGCCATAACAACCCTGAACTTCTCCAGGGCGTAGCATTGTGCCCGTTCTCATTGCCTGAATCATCATTTTATTCTCGTCGAGAAGTAGGAAATGAAGAAATTTATCAGCCGGCGCCGTGAAGTGTACAGATCCGTCCTCTTCAACAGGCACATCGCCAAGGATACGTTTGTTATTGGTCAGATTCCAGTTCATCGGAGAAGCCTGAGTCGCATCCACATTACGGTTACGACCTTCACGCCAGAACTCTTTACGAGGACCTTCTAGAACACGTAGCCATTTTGCCGAGCCACGCTTCACATTCACCATTTCATCACCAGTTCCGGTGTAGACATCCATCACATAGAATGTGCCCTCTTTCTTGGTTAAATCGACACGTGACGGAATTACAGGCGGACGTTTACGAGCGGCCACAGGCATTGCATCAAAACAGTTGTTATAACGCCCATCTTCTCGGTAAACCAACGTTTCGTTACCGAAAATGTCCACAAGGAAAATTCCCATATCTGCCTGACCATTGGTCCCTCCGTAAGGTGAACGGTATTTGCCAATTGTTTTAGAAACTAGGAAATACGCTCCGCCGCCGTCGCCTTTGCGCAGGTTATGCAATGGCCAAGGATCTTCGTACTTCACGGACAAACGGACAAAAGAGTCGATCATGTGACGATACTTAGTGTCACGAGAATATTTACGGTCAGAAGGAAGCAACTTACTCATACCCTCTTCCTGCGGCCACATTTTAACCACAGGTTCAGGACCTTCCAAACCTTTACTGCGATCAACAATTGTCAACGCACCCCAAGGGCGATCGTGACACGAACCGTAGATACAAACCACGTTTTTAGTCCCCGGAATTACACGTCCATCGAGCATTGCGCCCGGTGTCCAGTGATTATTTCCCATGTAAAGCTGATGACTTGTTCCATCAGGATTCGATGTCCAAAGTCCTAGTGAAGGGCCAAAATGGCGGTCGATATACTCCCAACGACTGTAAAGAATACGACCGTCCGGCATCAAGTTTCCCTGAAAATCCGAAAGGTTGTTACGGCTGGTCTGAATAATATTTGAACCGTCACGATTCATCAAGAAAAGGCTAGTTTGAATATGAATATTACACTGGCAGTAAGTTGGCTGACGAGTGGAAGAAAACGTCACCTTTCCATCCGGCATATAAATTGGGTCCACATCTGCAATGCCCACGCCGCCGAAAGTCAGCTGTTTCACATCCGAACCATCAATATTAGCCTCATAAATACTGTAGTTGTCATCCTTATTGTGACGCATTGAGAAAATCACCTTCTTCGCATCGAAGCTGATTTCCGGATCGCGAATCACACCCTTATCAGTTTTTACAATAGTTTTAACACTCGCAACCTCACCGCTCTTTGTAAAATTAAGGATTTTCAAAGCCGCGCCAGTTTCCACAAAACGACGAATACCACCTGTTCCGTCACGACGAATATCCTCTCCCTTCGGGAAAAGTGTTCCGTGCGGACAGTGACTTCCCCAGAACTGATCGCGAATATTCACCAAAAGCGGCTGATCTGTCAAAAACGGATTACTTAAAAGCGCACGACGCTTGAATGTCGCCAGGCGATCTTTGAATTTCGGATCCTTCGCCATAGTCTCTTTCAGATTCGCAATACCTTTTTTTAGGTAATTCAATTCGTTCAGAAGTTTTGACGCAGGATATTTTCCCGGAAAGCGTTTTCCGGTATCTTTAATTGCAGCTTCAAGCGTATCAGGGTTAAACTCTTTAGCCAAACGCTGCTGCAAAGCCAAAGATTCAAACTTCGCCTTACGTTCAGCACTTACCTTTTTGTCAATAGAACCTGACAGCTCGATAGCATCCACCATCATGTGCCCCCAGCCACCTGTAGCGTTATCAACCAAACGGAAGTAGACCTTTTTACCGACAAGTTCAGGCTTGTCCCACTCGACCTTTTTCACCTGCACATTATTATGCCCGCGTGAAGTTGCCACCTCTTTACCATCCAGCGTGTAAAGTGAAAACGAGACATCCTTCCCATTTCCACCACCTTGTAGAAATGAAATCTTACCGTCGGAAAGCGTAATCACCGGCGATTCCACAATTCCGGTCATTCCGTCAGTACTTTTATTCTTCTTATAAAGTGTGCTGATAATATATTTACCGGACACATTCTTATAGTCATTAGCCTTTGAAACAGCCGATGCCAGATCACCACCGGCCACAAACCATCCCTGATCGTTGCCCTTTTCAAAGTCAAACTTTATCTGTTTTTGCGCAAAGGCGGAACCTGCCAATCCGGCCAGAACCGTCGCCAACAATTTAGTTTTCATAACCTTCCTCCTAACAAACATTATTTAATATCAATTAAATTACAGAAATTTGTGCCGCCAACATCACGGATTCGTAAAATATAGTTATTTAGAAACTAATTCTATAGTTATTTTACATATAAAAACAGTTTCTTAATAGCCTAAAAACGAGCCATTTAAAAACAAAATATTAATTAGCATAAATACGAAAGGCTCAGTCATTTCTGACTGAGCCTTTGAAAAGATGAGTTTGAAGGGTTGGTTATTTCTTCAAGTTCACACGTTCTACATATTCGCCTGTACGTGTGTCGATTTTCACCATATCACCTTCGTTGATGAAAATTGGAACGGCGATCTCGAAGTCACCTTCGATCCATGCAGGTTTCACTACGTTTGTCGCAGTATCGCCGCGTGCACCCGGCTCGGTGCGAGCAATCGGTTTTACGATGAATGTTGGAAGGTCAACCTCAACCGGTGTGTCGTTGAAAAACAAAATATTTACTTCCATATCTTCTGAAATAAAGAATTTCGCGTTGCCAAGTGACTCTTCGCTCATACGAACTTCTTCGTAAGTTTCCAGATCCATGAACACGTAGTTTTCTACGTCGATGTATGAAAATGCCATTTTCTTCTCGAAAAGGTTAGGCTTGCCGATTTTATCGCCTGAACGGAATGAACGCTCCATGCCGGTTCCGGTGATCATGTTACGCATTTTACATTTGTAAATTGACTGACCTTTACCTGGTTTTGTGAAGGTGTAGTTGGTGATTAGCCATGGGTGTCCGTCAATTTCAACTTTCAATCCTTTTCTAAGGTCTGAAGCACTATACATATTTACTCCTTAAATTTGGTGGTTACGCTGTAAAGCGCTGAAAATAGGTTTATCATAACAAAATTCAAGCGAAAAACCGATAGTTGATGAAAAGGTTTTTCGTTTTTATTTTTTATGTAACTTCTGTTAAATCATTTATTTAGAATTTTCCGATGCGCCCGTTTTTCTCATTCAGCCTCTACAGTTTCAAGATTTTACGACGAATGCACGTCCTGCGTTTCGCCTGTCTGCTTTCAGTTGTAGCGGTTTTTGTGACTTTTTATATGATGCCGAAGACAACGCAGACATTCGAAGATTTTACCCGTTTTGCGAAATATTCCAGCGGAGCAGTCGCACTGATCTGCCTGATGGGGACACTTTGGACTGGAGCAATTTTCTCATCACGACAAATTGAAACCTGGCGTATTCATCTAATTAAGGTGCGTCCGATTTCATCGCTTCAAACCGTTCTCGGACAAATCGGTGGTGTCTTTCTCTGTTATCTGATTTCATTTATTGCGGGAATTCTTACAGTTGTCGGTTTCTCGTACTACTCGATTCAGCAACTTCCAGAAAATGAACGCCAACTTGTGAGACAAAACTTTATTAATACGCGTCAGGAAATTACTCCGGCTAAACCAAACTTCTTGATTCGTGCAAAGGAGATGGCTGAACAAAGAATAAAAGCGACTGGACTACCTGAAGGTTACAGCTTTCAAAACCTACAGAACGAGTACGCAGATCAACTCGCAGTCCGTTCCGGAGAACTGCTTCCCGGTGGTGTCATCAGTTTCTCTTATTCCGGAATCGATGCGTCACAACTACTTTTCTTAGAGTTTGAAGCAACCATTACCGACAGTGCTGAAAAGGGTTTTGAAAATCCAGCTGTCGGCGCATTTTATTTCCGTCACAACGAAAGCGGAAATCTGTACCCGCAACTTGTTCGTTTTAAAAGTGAAAAGAGCACGCGCATTCAAATCAATCCGGCGTTCATCGGTAAATCCGGTGAGCTTTACATCGAATTTGAAAATCGTGATGAAAATCGTAGGCTGATCTACTTTTCACCGCAACGTCGCCCGAATGTCGTCGTCACCCGTGACAATTTTACAACCAACCTCTTTGTCGCAGCAACTGTCGCCATTACCGCGATCTACTTTTTTTCCACTTTGGGAATCACAATCGGGTTGCTCTTTTCTGCACCTGTCGCCCTATTTTTCTGCTTTGTCTATCTGTTTTTAGCACTATTTTCGGATCTCCAGTTAATGAAAGGAGTTTTAGGAAAACAGCTGAACAACATTCTGGTTTCACCATTTTATAGCGACGCATTGATTTTTATAAGTGAAGGAAAGTTCGTCTCGGGAAGTTTTGTTCTAAAGAGTTCAGCGGTGATATTCGGTTTTTCGGCAATTCTGATAGTTTCCGCATTTACACTGTTCAAACACCGAGAACTCGCACTCGTTTTCAGGAAAAACTAATATGATAAAGAAAGTTACAACTTTATTTTTTATATCTATTTTGGGATTTTTGCTTTATGACAGCGGAAAACGCCAAAAGCAACTTGTTCATGAACTCTCAGAAATTAACGACTTTTCAGAGAGTCAAAGTACCAATAATGTGCTTTTGCGTGGTTTTCGTGGATTGGCAGCCGATGCAATTTTTCTAAAATGTGTAAATCTTCAAGATGAAAAAGCGTACGAAGATATTCCGGTTCTGGTCAATTGGCTGGTGAGCCTGCAACCTGATTTCACCGAAGCAGTTCAATTCTGGTCTTCAAATTTAGCGTGGAATATTTCGGCGGCACACGGTGATTTTGAACTGCGTTGGAAATGGGTCAAACATGGCATCGCACTTCTGAAAGATTCGGCAATCCCAGCATATAATGACCCGGCATATCACTTAGAAATGGCTCGAATCTATCAGATGCGAATTGGTGAAATTGTCGACCGGGCAGATCTCTTCTTCAAAACCAAGCTTCTGTTCGAGATGGAGAGTATTTTAGGGAAATGCGAGATGGGCGATTTGTCGGGGGCAGCAAGCGATGTGTATGATATGAACGAGCTTATCGGCGATAGACGTTTTGAACAGATTCTTCAAGAAAATGGCATTAATGAAGAAAAGTTGTATAAAACCTTCCGTGAAAGTCGTAGAATACCTCTTAGTCAGATTTCTGAACCGGAAGCGGAAGTGATTGAACTGTTTCTTCGTCGTAAACTGCTTTTTGACATTACCGGTATCGACGCGACGGTTGCGGCTGATGTGAATGATATTTACGGAAAACTGGACTGGCGACTTGCTGATAGTTTGGCGGTTTACTGGGCGCATACCGGGAAAATGCGGGCACAGGAACTTGAACGAAAAACCTACAAATACGAACGAATGATTATGCGTTCACTTTTGAGAGTTCTTCAAAACGGGACACTTTTTTATGTCAATGAGCAACATGAACTGCAGACGTCTCCAAATTTTGAGGTTGTGGAATACCTTGATGAACTATTTCCAGTTATGCTTCGTCACTATGAAAAGTCAGAAAAAGCGATAAAAACAAACCACAGAAACTTCCTGATGACAGCGATTTCACTTTTTTACGCTTATGGAGAAGAAAAACGGGCAAATGACTATTTTATTAGATACCGCCAATTTTTCCCGGAAGAATCGGCGGATTACAGTTTAAACAAATTGGCATTAGAAGTTTTATCAGGTGCAGGCGCAAGTCACGACTATCGTGCTGTGCAAAGTCTGATAAGTGGACTTTACCGAAGAATGTTTGAATTTATAGCTTTAGGAGAAATGGAAAAGGCGACTACTCTGGATAGCTCTGCGAAGAAAATCTGGAATGCGTACAAAGTGAATATTGACGTCGCCTCCTACGAAAAGGATAAACTGCCACCGCTGAAAAACATCAAAATTTCAGTCTTTAAAAGTCTGAAAGGGCAGTTACCCGATGCTTTATATAAGAGAATAAATAAAAATTGATATAAATAGGTAACCTTAAACATGACTACAATTATCGGAACACATAGCGGAAGTTTTCACGCCGATGACGTCTTTGCCGTCGCTGCGCTGAGCATACTTTTCCCGGACTATGAAATTCGCCGATCACGAGACGAACTGGTCTGGCAGACTTGTGACTATCTCGTGGACGTCGGCGGAGTCTATGACCACGAATACAAAACATACGATCACCACTTTCGCAACGGACCTGTTTATCCGGACGGTTTGCCAATGTCATCCATCGGATTGGTCTGGAAACACTACGGAGAAGCCATTTGCGGAGGAAATAAATCAATCGCCAATCGCGTCTGCCGTCAGCTGATTCGCTGCCTCGATGCCAATGACAACGGCGTTGCTGTCAGCCAACCGATTCACGGTGCTCCTGAAGTCTGCGAAGTCTCCATCAGCGGTGTAATCGCCATGATGAATCCTGCTGACAGAACTACTGCGGACGAAGTATTTGCCGAAGAAGTAAAACGTGCACGCACTGTCATTCTCTCCACGATCGCCAAATCACAACAGTGGTACAATAGTCGATCCGAAGTAATTAAAGCGGTAAAGAAAGCCAAAGCCGAGAAAGTGGCATATATTGAGATTTCTGAAGACTGCAAATGGATGAGCCACCTCTTCAGCATAGAAGGCGGTTCAAAGATTCTTTATGCAATCTATCCACATGGCGAACAGTGGTATATGCGAACCGTTCCATCCGAACGAGGCTCGTTTGAAAATCGTAAAGATTTACCGAAAGAGTGGCGTGGACTGAGTGATGACGAATTCTCGGCAGTGGCTGGAGTTCCCGACGGCATTTTCTGCCACCACGGACGTTTTATCTGTGCGGCAGAAAGCCATGAATCGATCATAATTCTGGCAAATAAAGCCATTCACAACCATAACAAGTAGTTACTACATTCATAAGCTTATAAGGAATACAAATGCGCTGCTACAGCTGTAATTCAGACAATACAAAAGATGCCAAGTTCTGCTCAACTTGCGGCACGAAACTTGCACCTACAATCGATAGTTCGAAAAAGAAATTCGAAAGCAACTACACGAAAAACCCAACTTCAAAGCCAGAACCTAAAAAACAGGTTATTGTAGAAGAGCCTGAGTCACCATACCAAGCTCCGAAAGCTCCTGTTAAAGATGTAAAACCAGCATACATTCCAACCTATCTAGTTCAATCCATTCTGGTAACCATCTTCTGCTGTATGCCTTTTGGAATAGCGGCGATTGTATTTGCTGCTCAGGTTGAAAGCAAAAGAGCAAATGGTGACATTGAAGGTGCTTTGAGTTCTTCGAGCAAAGCAAAGACCTTTTGCTGGGTTGCATTTTTGCTGGGACTTTTAGTTGTAGTGTTTCAGTTTTTGTCAATATTTCTAACCGCAACAAGTTCAACATCCGCTCATATTTCTTATTAAGCCAAGTTTAATCACAGCTCCTCATTTCGAGGAGCTTTTTTATATGAAGTTACTATCAAATAAAAAAGTTCGCTGGAGCATAATTCTGCTTTCAGTTCTGACAATTGGGATTATCCGATTTGTGCATGTAGATGCATTCAAAATATTTTACTTCCCCTGCGCTTTCCACAAGCATACAGGTCTATACTGTCCGGGTTGTGGTAGTTCCCGTGCAATGAGTGCAATGCTTCATTTAGACCTATTAAAAGCAATCAGTCACAACATTATGGTAGTGATCTTTCTTCCAGTAATCATTTATTGGGGAATCGCCGAATCCTTAGAAATTTATTGGAACAAAAA
>DDLT01000050.1 GCA_002340265.1 Lentisphaeria bacterium UBA2565
TACTGCTTCATTATCATCAGTTCTTCCCTCTTTTCCTTATTTCTGGTGACTTTCAAATAGTCTTTCAGTAAGACACATACTCCACATTTTGTGAATCGGCTCTCCTGAAGAAGAAGAGGAAGAAGAAGAAAAGAAATTCAAAAATTAGGTTTTAATTTAGGATACGAGAAGCACATCATAACATAAATAAACCTTTGAGCAAAATCCTTGTCTTTTACTTTGGAAAAGAAATGGCAATATGTCAAAATGGTACACAAGAATCAACTTACATTGTTTTCTTCCACAAGCTATCGTTAGTATGAAAACATTAGTATAAAAACGAAAACATTTTCGGCGAAGCAAAACAAACATAAATTGCCACTGTCGGTCAACCATACCTTTGGAATAGTTACATGAGAGAAGTAATTCTCCCAGACTTTACGAAAGGTCTCCCAGGACACTGTGGAAGGGTTCCTCATACGTTCCATATCCTGAAGGTACATCTTGTAGATGTCCCTTTTGGTGAGGCAAGCAGGGAGACAGACTTTATCCTCGTGTGGCATGCTATCTCCAGATGTCCTCACAAATTCCTGAAACCATGCCCTCGCCTTAATTGCTTTTGTAGAAAGGCCTTTCGAAGAAGTTTTATTCATCGATGACAGAGATCTACGCCCCCTTTTGAAGTCATCCCAAAGACTGTAGAACCTTCAGATCGAAAAATGTGATTTTAGTCGAGGGCAAATTTTCAAAGTATCACTGTATGGGGGTGCTGACATATTGCCCTTGTTGCTGTTTCACCAAAAACAACATCTCTTGCGTGAGTCTACTTTCGTATATTTCTCTTATGCATACTGCGAACGGATTTCGGAGTTGCACTTCTCTCAACAGCAGAGTTATTGGCGGTTCGTGCCTCTCATTGCTGATTATAACTTCCATGAAATTCTATTTCACTAAAAAGAGGAAAGTTTGAGTGGAGTTTTTGCTACTTGGTTCCTGGTTACAAAGTTTGCCTTTTTCCCTCGGACCTTTCTTGTGCTTTCAAATCACTGTTTACAACTAACCTTCCATTGGAGATGTGATGGGCCCTGAGCCATGCTTTCCTGCACACCTGCTTTCCAGCTATAAGAAATTTCAAGTCGTTAGCACGTGCCACTGTTGTCCCGCCTGCAACCTGGAAAAAGGAAAAAATGAACTGTTGCTGCTGCTTTTCCGAGCAATCGCCCCAAAACAACGTTCTGGCCTGCTTAAAATCTCCAAAGCTTATTTTTTCGGAACACTTTAATCGACAACACCATTCCTTTTGGTCGGCGCGCATTTGGTCTTCACTCAGCATCTTCGCTCTCCTCTTGGAATGCCCACCTTTACCACAAGTGGTTGGTGTCGAAGAGTCCTGAAATTGAAATTGAAATGTCAGTGAGCACAACTATGAACAACTCACGGGTGTCGAAAATTTTCCTTCGGCTTTGCACACCAAAGAAACAGGGGATTATTTAGTAAGTTCTGTTAGGTTAGACGGTAGTTTCACCATTTATGACAAACTGATTGGCTTGATACTCTTCACTAGTTACCTGCTGTGGCAGTGATGCAAAAGATTCCTCGCTATCACTTTCCGACAAAACATACTCTGTGCTTGTATCCCACATTGACTCCTCTGAAAGATATTCCTTTAAAAAAAAAAGAAAAGCTACACTTGAAATTAAGTCCACCTTCCCCTACTCCTACTACAACTATGTAACGCAAACTTGTGTCATTGCCTCAAAGGGCGTAAACCTACCCTACGGTCTGCATCACTATCTTCATCGTCCCAGTCAGGAGTTCCACCCTTCAGGCCCATGTCCTCAATGAAAAGCGTGCTTAGATTGTGAATTCCATACTCCAAAAGAGGTAAGTCAGACCTCAAGTTCTTTCCACGCCAGGTAATTCTTGTCGATGGTGTAATCGTAAAGGAATAGTTGAAATTCACCATATCAATAACCTCCCTCCAAGTTAAACTCAAGTCTACAAAAACGGTGCAGATATCTCCTACACTTCTGTGTAAAAACAAGGTTGCATTGGTGGATGTTGGCAGTGTAAAGTCCTGGTTCGAGGTCTTGGAATGACAAAGTTTATGTATACCGAATGCAATAAAGCATGCTGTTAAGGTAATGCAGTTTGTAAGTGCAACAGTAAGGAGGGCATAATCTGATTTTAAAGAATTGCAAGTAGAAATTGCATTGTCAATTAATACCATTTCTACTGTCATTGATGAGAATAATTTAATGACATCCTTCAAGGCTTCTTTCTCAACTGAAATTGCAATTCCTGTGCTAAGAGCACCCGCGTAAAGTAAGACATGTTTTATTTCTGCAAGTGCTGCAAGGTGTACCATCGCGTCCAACAAAATACCATTTATTCCCAGCAGGTGACCCGCGGCAACAACCGAAGCACAAGTCAATAAAAGTCGAGTTTTATCGTACATATTAAAGGCAAGTGCCGCACCATCGAGCACCGTTGCAAGTTCCTTTTCTTTGCGATTGGAAGGGATGAATTTAATGTTGTCACGGAGTGCTGGTGACTGGTAATACAATTGTTCTTCAAACAAACATACAGAGCAGGAACACAATGTGTACGATCCATTAATAATGCCAGTAAACAACAACAGAGATGTCGTTATGATGAAAATTGACAACAACAATTCACTACCATCTGCCAGACTTTTGAAGAAACTTGGCGTCGTTTTCTCTGCTGCCATCGAACCACTGCTACTGTTAATTGTTTCTCGAATTGATTTGCAATCTGTCACAAGGAGAACAAAAACTTCAATTTTACGACACAATTACCAGCTGAAATCACCAAGCAATCGCAACAGTACACGTCAAGCTGTACTTACTGAGGAACGAGCCAACATTTGCGTCCCGGCGAGGAAAGAAAGCTCTCATTAGGCTGCAGGGGCAATGAACCGACTC
>DDLT01000113.1 GCA_002340265.1 Lentisphaeria bacterium UBA2565
CACCATTTATATAAGAACCTATAGAGGTTAACTTGAACAAACCTAGGTTCTTGCTCGCAAGTTTTTACTGTATTGTACTTATTTTAAAGCCTTTTTATCACTAACCTTTTGAATAATTCCTTGGCCATAATAAAATCGTAATGATCGGCTAAGTTTCTCATAGGTCATCCCCTTCTTTCGTCTCACAATCCCCCATCGCCTAGCAACTTCTTTGGGTTTTTTTAACTTGAACTCATTTTGCTCTCTTCTACTCCAGCTTATAATGGCACAAAAGTTCTCATTAGCCAGGAGTTCCAGCAGAAACTCCCACAAATGAATAATGTTTTTATATCGAGGTTTACCTCTTGCATTGTTTGACTTGTTAATTTCCATTTCTTCATCTACAGGTGTTTGTAAAAACGAGAGAGAGGGAAAAAAATGCGTTACTGAATAAAGTTAGCATCATTAATATCATTACTAGAAATTTCTGGAAATAAAAATGGTCCAAATAGTGTTTTTCCTTTTCGCGAGCAGAGAATCGAGAAACCTCTCACAGCCCTTGAATTAATTAAAGTGCCTTGAAAGATATGGTTTACCTAAAGAACAAGACGAAAATTGTATAGGAAACATTCACTCACATTTTGCTTTACCAATAGCAAACTTTTTCATGTCTCAGAATTTTTTTCTATTACTCTATCAACAAAACGTAAATTATTCTTAGGATCATGTAATCCGCTTCAGAGAAGGCAGGTAGCCATTTTATAACCGCTTAGCTTCCACAGCTGCTCGTAAGTACACGTACGCTTAGCGAGGGCAGACTTGAACTTGTACTAAGTCAATTTTAATATCAGTCTGTTCTTTATGCCTAAAAGAGTCGTAGATTTCTAGCCAGCACTCAGTAGGACCGTCCAATTTTGTGTACATTTGAAGTTCACTAGGACTGTGAAGCAGATTCGAGGGTTTACAAAATATTTCTTACCACACCTGATTACGTCCATAACCCTAACCCTAATAGTTAAGCATAAAATGAAAGCATAAAAAATAGTACGTTATCTTACTTATATAAGACACAAGAAATTTTACAATTGCACACTGAATTAGCTTGTTTTCGAATAGATATATGAAACTCTGTTGGGTCTTTTCGCAAACGTAATTGCTAGTCTTTAACTGTGTTCCTTTCAACGATTACACCCATGCAGGGAAGCATATAATAAAATTGCAGAGAAATTTAAGGGAAGATTTCATCATAATATAGTTAACTCTCACTCGGGGCACTGAACGCTTTGCATTCGCCTTTAGAACATTAATTTCGCTAAGTATTACAATGACCATTTAACGAGAGCTTAATTACTACATCAGTTAACATCGAAATAATGTTAAAACTGGAATTAACTGGGGGATTCGAGGATAGAATTAACTTCCCCAATTTTCTGGGAGAAGGTTCTTCGACTCCCTCTTTTTTTTTAACACAGGAAGAAAGAAGAGTAACATGGCTCACTTTGCACGCATTACGTCGAAATATATTTTCACTCGCTAGCGCGAGTGTTGTATGTTGTATGTTTAGAATGGTGCTCTTTTATAGTTTGGAATAATTCTCTTAAATAATATATGTGTATCTCGAATGTCTGTTATCTGCAGTATTTGACATCATGGAGTCAAAGAGAGACTAAATTAAGTAAAGGATAACTTTAGTGATACTAAATGGTGGTCGAAAAACGTTTAAAACAAGAACAATAATCTACTTAAGATTTCTAGCACTGAATTCGTGCTTCAGTTGCCAAAGAGACCATTACAAACTGATCCTGCAGGATTAGACCATGTCTGCTCGAACTGTCCGGCTGAATCGCTCAGCACCTGTTCACCATAGGCACACCGAATAAGACTATAAATGCATGACGTTTATTTTCCTGTTATCAACTCCGAAATTCTATAGATGTAAGATCCCTCGGTATCTAGGAACCTTATGATCATCGACAGTGAGTTAACTGGCTCACCGCACCTTCATTATGGTTTAAATAATCCCAAAGAAACGTTAATCGGTTGTTTTTTTTTTCTCCCACGTATATCCTGGCTTCAATTCTAAATGCAGTATGTCTAATTTCCTTCTCATGATCTCTGGAAAGTAAATCGACTGGCCTTTTTAAGGTTCAAAAGTCTTATATCAAACTTAATTTACGAAGAACTACAAAGTGGCAAATGAAAACTGTGAGTCTGTTCAACTTAATGTCTACATAAGTCATGAAGAAACATGAGCCTGTTGGTTTTTTTTCTCCCACACATCAGTGCTTTACTTCTATATGCAGTACATATGGCTAATTCAGTCCTTCTGGCGATCGCTGGAAAGTAAAATGACTGGCCTTTTTAAGGCTCAAAAGTCTTATATCAAACTTATTTTACGAAGAACTAACTAATATTAATTAACTACAAGACTGTTCAATTTGTTTAACTGCTTCTAGCAACGAACAATATTTGCTCTGAATTGTTATTCCCTTCAGCAATTAGCTTTGAAATTTTGCCAATGTAGATATAAATTCAAAAAAATATATAATAATCTACTATGTCTCCATAAAATGTTTAAATTTTGCCAGTGAACATCCTTAATTGCTATTTTAAAACAAGATCGTAGGATCAACTCTATAGCCACGAACAGTATTTGGTCTGAATTCTTATTTCTTTCAACAATGAGCTTTGAAATTTTGCCAATGT
>DDLT01000101.1 GCA_002340265.1 Lentisphaeria bacterium UBA2565
AGCCATGAACTAGAACTCACTGAAATTTATGATGCACTCCGTGAGGGTAGCCATAACAGCTTGGTGTTCCTCATTTCACTTAATAGCGTCAAAGACAAAAATCTTGTGATAAATATGCAGCAAACACAAGAAGAGCTCGGCAAATCTAGTCACTCGCCAATATTTACCTTCGTGAGTTATCTTGCTGGCGGTATCTTGGGTGGAAAAATAACTGATCAGGGGCACGAAGGTACACTGCTGGCAAATTCTGCTGTTGAATTCATCAATGGGAAAAAAATGGAAGATTTGGTAATTGACAGCAAAAAAACGTCTCGATTTGTATATGATTATAACGTCATGAAAAAATTCAACATTAACGACTCTCAACTTCCGGCAGAATATACGCTCATCAATCCTCCAAAAAACTTCATAAAAATCACTTTTACCCATGTAATAGTTCTGATATCAGTTGCACTTCTTCTGGCAATTGCCCTTCTTATCAAACAGCGTATTTTGACGACAAAGCTGACCGTCTACAACAAACAAATTTTGGAGAGCGAAGAAAAACTAAACATGGTGCTGGAAAACTCCAACGATCTTGTGTTTCAGATTGACAGTGACTTCAACAAAGTTTACTGCAGTTCGAATTTTCTTACCAAAAGTGAAAATGGTGATAAAGGAAAAACACCTTTACACTATTTCCCAGATGAGGAAAGAGAATCCATCATTGCACACCTGAAGACTCTGAATAAGAACAATCCATCGTTCATGCACACAGTGGCAATGAAAAACGGTGATAAAGAGATTTACTACGAATGGCTCTTTTCTGCTCAGTTCACGGAAAATGGCACAGTCACAAGCTACTTGGGAGCCGGGCGTAACATCTCCGAAGCAAGAAAAATGGAACTAGAAGCAAAGAAACTTGCAGACAGTTTAGCAATGACTTTTACGGCTACGGCATCTGCGCCTTGGGAAGCATTGATTGACAAAGAGAGTGGCTCGATGTTTGTCGTGAATGACATGTGGCTCAAACTATTTGGCTACAGTCCTGCTGATTTCGCCAACACAGACGTAGAATATCTAATCGAAAAAGTTGTTCATCCGGAAGATCAGGAAATACTGGCAAAAGCATTCAATAACTGTATTCAGGGAACAAGTCCGTCCTTTACAATACAGTGGCGAGGTCTACACAGTACCAAAGGCTACCTTTGGATGGAAACTCGAGCTCGCGTGGTGCATGAAGAGGATCAGACACGAATTCTTGGAATTACCAAAATCATCAATGACGAAAAAATTCTTCAGATAGAGTTTGCGCAGCAACAGCGCAAAATGAATAAAACTCTTGAATACACAAATATCGGCACTTGGGAATATTTCACAGATTCAGAGGAGATAAAATGCGATAAAAACTTCTATAAAATCATCGGAGAAAAAGCACCAGCCAGCAAATATCAGCATATTTCATTTCTAAAAAAATTCTTCAGAGACAAAAGCTATCCTGAACTGATTGATTGCTTCAACTATATCTCAACACAAAACGCGAAACACTTCGATATCGTTTTACCGGTATCGGGGCTACATGGAATCGAGAAATGGATTAACATCAAAGGATATAAACGTGATGTCAATGCTAAAAACGATAAGGTAATTCTTCAAGGTGTTTTCGTCGATGTGACTGACCTTGAAACGGTAAGCCAGGAACTCTCTCAAAAACATAGTGAACTTAAATCCGTCTGTTCAAATGTCGGAGTCGATATCCTACGAATCAACGTTCAGACTCTACTTGCCGAAGTTGTTTACAAATCAAGAATTAACCTCAAAGGCACGTTCTCGAGAGAAACTTACATAAAAGAGTGCGTCTATCCGGAAGATTTACCTAAAACTGAAAGAAAAATTGACAAGATACTGGCAGGTGAAATTAAAACGTTAACTATGGATTACAGAATTCGCCCGGATAGCAAGTCCGACGATTACCAATGGGTAAGAGCCAAAGGTTATGTCACGGAATATGGGGAAGACGAAAAACCGGCGATTATCTACTTAATTCAGTTCAGCGTTGACAAGCAAAAGCGGGAACATATCGAACGTCTCAACCGTGAACAAAAACTCTCTCACATCACAGAAAACAGTTCCGATATCATTGTCGAAATCGATGAAGAACATAATATTCTATATTGTAACAACCTCTTTGCCGAAATAGTCGGACACCCACATGATGAACTGATTAACTCCAGTCTTGCCAGATTTATCCATCCGCACGATTTAGATGATGCAATTGATCAGGTCGCGTCACAGTTTGGTAAACGTAAAACCACAACGATCTCCGTCCTTACCCGCTTAAAAACTGAAAAACTCGGTTACCGCTGGTACGAATGGTCCTCTACGCCAATTGAAGACAAAAACAGCTCAAAACGAACAATGATTGGTATCGGGCGCGACATCACCGAACATAAAGAAAAAGAGCGCCAACTGCAATTCACCATCAACCACGACCGTCTCTCCGGACTTTACAGTTTTAACTACATTAACAACTACCTGATGAATTCTGCCAACGAAACCTCCACGATGGCCGGAATTTTCATTAATATTGACAATTTAAGAAACATTAATGAAACATACGGACAGATTATCGGAGATGACTTCATTGTAGAACTTTCTGACAAATTATACGAAATTATTCCAAATGACAAAGACATCATCGCCCGTATTTCCGGCGAGCAATTTTTCATTCTACATAGCTGGGGCAACGAGGCGAAAGACCTATCAACACCATTTATCCAGAAATTGGAAGAACTTAATGGAGGCAACGTAATCTGCGGAAACCATCAAATTGAGATCCAATCTTCCGTAGGCTACACAATTTACCCGTTCGATACTGACCACACAGCTGACCTAATTTCACTTTCTGAATCCGCAATGATGACCGCTAAAGAATCAGAAAGCGGACTCGTTCAACGATTCGACCAGAAACTATACAAACAGCGAATCTACAAAACCGAAATTGTAAATGAGATCAACGACGCCGACATCGCACAGGAATTTGAGATGTACTACCAGCCGATTGTTGATGCCAACACCAACTCCATACCAAAACTCGAAGCGCTCTTACGTTGGAATCACCCTACTCGCGGTCTGCTGAGACCGGGAAGTTTCATCAAAATTGCCGAAGAGAGTAACCAGATTGTAGACATTACAAAAATTGTATTTAAACAGGTTCTTGAAGATCTTAAAAACTGGAATGACAAAGTGTCAGTTTCATTCAACCTTTCTGTTAAAACTCTTCAGCAAAGGAACTCCAGTAACTACTTCATCAAACTAATCAAAGATGCGAAAGTTAATCCACAACGAATCTGTTTTGAGATTACCGAAAACATGGCATTGGTCAACAACAAAAATGTAACCGAAAATCTTGCCAACTTCCGAAACTGTGGAGTTCAAATTGCGCTTGATGACTTCGGTATGCACTACTCACTTCTTTCATTACTTCCAAAAGTCGAATTCGACATTTTGAAAATTGACCGATTCTTCACTCAAAGCATTGCAGATCCGACCTCACACTCGATTATCAAAATGATTTCCGAGATTGTCAAAGAAAAGAACAAAGACTGCATTGTCGAAGGCGTTGAAACCGAAGATCAGTTGCAAAACGTCAAAGAGTTCGGTTTCAATCTCATTCAAGGCTACTACTTCCATAAACCAATGCATCGTAGGGAAGTCACCAAACTCATCGAAAACGCCTAATACTCAGCACCTTTAATTAAAAAAGGCTGAATCGCAAAAACGATTCAGCCTTTTAAATATGTATACTTGGAAGCTAAGTCCTGACCTCTAGTCCCTAACTCCTACATCCTAATCCTTAGATTAGTAGCGGTAGTGCTCTGGTTTGTATGGACCTTCAACTGGAACGCCGATGTAGTCAGCCTGTTCCTCAGAAAGTTCTTCAAGAACCACACCAATCTTTTTAAGGTGTAGACGCGCCACTTTCTCATCAAGGATTTTTGGAAGAACATAAACTTTGTTCTCGTACTTACCGTCTTTATTATGACAGAAAAGTTCAATCTGCGCCATCACCTGATTTGTGAATGAGTTTGACATCACAAAACTTGGGTGACCTGTTGCACAACCTAGATTCACTAGGCGACCTTCTGCAAGAAGTGTAATCTTTTTACCGTCTGGCTTTTCAATCTGATCAACCTGAGGTTTGATATTAGTCCATTTGTAGTCACGAAGTGAAGCAACTTCAATCTCTGAATCAAAGTGTCCGATATTACAAACAATTGCTTCATCCGGCATATCAAGAAGATGCTGGTGATTGATGACACCCACATTTCCAGTAGTTGTCACAAAGATGTTACCCTCTTTCGCCGCGTCAGCCATTTTCTTAACTTCAAAACCTTCCATCGCCGCTTGAAGCGCACAAATCGGATCAATTTCAGTCACAATCACACGCGCACCGTAAGAACGTAGAGACTGAGCACAACCTTTACCCACATCACCATAACCAAGAACAACTGCCACTTTACCCGCAACCATCACGTCAGTCGCACGTTTAATTCCGTCAACAAGAGACTCACGACAACCGTAAAGGTTATCAAA
>DDLT01000048.1 GCA_002340265.1 Lentisphaeria bacterium UBA2565
CACAGATAATAACTTTAGTACCTTTTGAACGTGCTTCAGTCGCGAAGTTACATGCGATAGAAGGCGTACGGTGAGCAGACATTACACGTACAGTGTAGCTTACACCAAACTCTTTAAGAGTATCAAGACAAGACTGAATCTTCGGTAGATCGTTCTTACTACCCATTAGGATAGCAACAGTAGCATTTTCTGACATAATCAATTTCCTTATTTTAATTAATTGCTAAAGCAATCTAACGAGTTTATCAACTGTGTCAATATGTCACACCAAAAATATTCAGTTATCAGTCAACAGTAATCAGTTATCAGATTAATTAGCAACCTGCGAACCTGTAACTTGCAACCTGCAAACCAATAACCTTAAAAATCAAAAAGCGTCGGATTCTTCTCTTTCTCCATCAACTCTTCGATATCTTTCAAAATGCTCTTAAAGTTCAAGTCGACAGCCAACTCGAACAACTTATCTAACTGCGGACGTTTACGCTTCAGAGCCGCTGTGCCCGGATATTCGAACGAATCAGGGTAAAGTGCCACCATTTTACGATTCAACACCATCTGATCTGATGCATCCGCCACCTTAGTTCTCAAGTTTTCTTTCGGAATCTCTGCAAGATTTGCATACATTCCCTCAATTGAACCAAACTGATTCAAAAGTTTCGCCGCAGTTTTAGGTCCCACGCCCTTAATTCCCGGGATATTATCCACATTATCGCCGACGATACTCAAATAATCCAACACCTGATCTGGACGAACACCAAACTTTTCAGTTACCGCCTGAATATCAAAACGTTTAAACGTATTCTGTTTTCCCGGAACAAGCTGAAAAACCGACTCATTCACCAACTGCATCAAATCCTTATCACTGGAAAGAATCAAATTCTCCCCTACCCCAGACTTTGTCACAACCGCGCCGACAATATCGTCTGCCTCAACCCCTTCAGTCACCAAATGGTTCCAACCCATAAGTTCAAACCATTTCTCGATAAAAGGAATCTGTTCACGCAACTCTTCCGGCATCGGTTTACGCGTCGCCTTATAATCTTGCTGAAGTTCGCATCGAATCTTACACTTTCCCTTATCAAAAGCCACCGCCGCATAATCCGCAGGAAACTCCTTATCAAGGGTAAAAAGCAGTCGTGCGATTCCATAAATCGCGTTGGTCGGCAAACCATCCGCCGATTTAAGGTTTCCACGAATACCGTGAAACATTCGAAAAATCTGCGAATATGCATCAATTACAATCAATCTATCATTCATATTTATATCTCTGTATTAAGTTATTAGTTGGTTAGTCACTAGTTTTAAATCTGAAAAGTGAGTTACTTTTATGTTTTCTTTATCTCCAAGAACTGTGGCGACTTTTCCGCCGTAGTTTCTGAACAAACTGGCATCGTCGGTGAATTCTAACCCCTCATTTGAGGCCTTTTCATGAGCCTCTAAAATTCCTTTAAAGTTGAAAGCCTGCGGGGTTTGAACTCTTCGGAGTTTTGAACGATCGACATATTGTTGAATTTCTCCCGAATCGTCAACTTCCAAGATTGAGTCGGTTACGGGAATTAGCGGGATAACCGCGCTGGAATCGTTTAACTTGTCAATTAACCGCTGAATCAAGTCATGTTTTACAACTGGTCGCGCGCCGTCATGAATCAGCACAAAGTCACAACTTTCATCCACAAGCTGTAACGCATTCAAAACAGATTGCTGACGTGTCTTTCCCGGGTCACAAAGTGTGATTGTTCGATCAAAGACAAAACCCAAAGCGTTTTCTACAACTTCGGCATAAGATTGTTCTCTTACAACGACGATTTGAGATAGTTGTGGGTAGTCGCAAAACGGTTTTACAGCATGTGCAAACATCTCCAAACCAGAAATCTTGACGAACTGCTTCGGCAAATCTCCTCCAAAACGTTCTCCACTTCCACCAGCCAAAATTATCAAAGCCATAGATTTAGGTTGATTCATTGTATTATCTCATATTTTTTACAAAAATGCGTTCAAAAAAAATGTTATCCTATTGTCAATAAACAAACTCATACTACTTTGCAATCTAGTGAATATAAAAAGTATCAAATAATTACCAATTTAATTAAATAAGGGGCACTTATGAAAGACCTTACTCTAATTGTTATGGCGGCAGGAATGGGAAGCCGATACGGTGGACTTAAACAGCTTGATC
Organism: Lentisphaeria bacterium UBA2565; assembly: GCA_002340265.1. Classification (GTDB taxonomy): domain Bacteria; phylum Verrucomicrobiota; class Lentisphaeria; order UBA2565; family UBA2565; genus UBA2565. Next base: position 2,177 of record DDLT01000048.1, read on the forward strand.
CTGTAGGACCTAACGGTGAAATCATTCTTGATTACTCTGTTTTCGATGCGAAAAAAGCGGGTTTCAACAAGGTGGTTTTCATCATCCGTGAAGATATTAAAGATGAGTTTCACAAAGTAATCGGTGCTCACATGACTAAACATATTAATGTAGAGTATGCATTTCAGAAGGTAGAAAACCTACCTAGTGATTTCACAGTTCCTGAAGGACGTGAAAAACCTTGGGGAACAGGTCAGGCTGTAATTTCTGCGGCTGACATTGTGGATACGCCATTTGCGGTGATTAATGCCGATGATTTTTACGGAGCAGAAGCGTTCAAGCTGATTGCAGAACAGCTAAACAACACTGACAACGCCACACACGATTACTGCATGGTGGGTTACTATCTGAAAAACACACTTTCTGATAACGGACACGTCTCGCGTGGTCAGTGCATGATCGAGAATGGTTACATGCAGAGTATCAAAGAGCTGACACATATCGAGCGAAAAGACGGCATCATCAAATACACAGAAGATGAAACCAACTGGCTTTCACTTGATGAAAATACCATTGTGTCCATGAATATGTGGGGATTCACGCCAACCTATTTCACAGAACTTCAGAACGATTTTGTCGACTTCCTAAGTCGTCGCGGGACTGAGTTGAAATCGGAGTTCTACGTACTTGATCCGCTAAACCGTATGATCAAATCCAAACAGGCGACTGTAAGAACGCTTGAAAGTAACGACCGCTGGTTTGGTGTGACATATCCGGAAGATAAGCCGGAAGTAACAGCTGAACTACAAAAAATGGCTGATAACGGCGTTTATCCGACACCGCTTTGGGGATAAGGTTACAGGTTTAAGGTTGAAAAGTTGCAGGTTATTTTCCTAATAACTAACGACCAAGACCTAACAACTATTTTAAGGGCGATGATTCTTCACGAGTTATCGCCTTTTTTATTTAACTTCAACGATCTCGGAATAACCTGTCGAATGATCTCCACAGAGCCATTGCCAGTTTTCATTAAACTTTAATCGCCCGTCTGCTAAAACCTCTGGAGTTGATACGCACTTCCCAAGCATAATTTCTCCGCTCTTATTCACATGATGATAACGCATATCAAGAGAACCGTCGGTCAATACTTTAGCGATAAGATGACCTGAAACAATTTCCCCTCCAGAATAATCAGCCCAGACCAAATCACCGTCCTGATGATATTCAAAAACCGTTCCCTTCCCCACTTCCCCAGCAGAACTATTTGATAACGGGACGAATTTTTTCCCTTCTAAATTGTACTTAATCAAAATTAACCTCACTCGTTTATTACTAATCACTCAAAATATTGTAATAAAGCATCCTTTCAATTCAGTTATTTGATAAAGCTGTCCGTTATGACACTACTTTCAAAAAAATTTCATAAACAAAACAGCATAAATCATATTTGAAACAGCACTGTTATTTCAAAAGAAACGAATTACCTTTGTAATTGAACTGAGTTATGAACAATTTAGGTTAAACACGTTGAAACAGTTACGAAATGTTCCCCCAATATTTTAAAACAATTTTTAACAGATACTGATAAGAAACAAATATGTGTGGAGTATTGATCTACAAACCATGCGTGATTGTTTCACTGCTTTGAAGCCCCCACTCCATTCGCGATCTGCACTTACACTGTCGAATGTTTTGCTCCAAGCCATGTTTCAACCGCAAAAGTATCTTAAAAAGAGGAATTAATTATGGACACCGCGAAATTTGTAGACGAAAACGAGAAATTAACTAAAATCCGTAAAGAGACGGCAAAGGTTGTTGTAGGCCTTGATAAACTTGTCGACCGCCTTCTAATCAGCCTGCTTTGTAACGGGCACGTACTTATTGAAGGTATTCCGGGACTGGCGAAAACATTAACAGTCAGTACGCTTTCTACTACAATCAACAGCTCGTTCAGCCGTATTCAGTTTACCCCCGACCTACTTCCAAGTGACCTAATTGGTACACTTATTTATAATCAGAAAAGCGGTGAATTCATTGCTCACAAAGGTCCTGTTTTCGCAAATATCGTACTTGCCGACGAAATCAACCGTTCTCCGGCAAAAGTACAATCAGCTCTACTTGAAGCGATGCAGGAAAAACAGGTAACAATCGGAAAAGAGTGCTTCAAACTGGAAGAACCTTTCCTTGTTTTGGCGACTCAGAACCCGATAGAACAGGAAGGAACTTATCCGCTCCCTGAAGCGCAGCTTGACCGTTTTATGTTCAAAGTAAACGTCGGCTACCCGTCACTTGAAGACGAACATCTGATTATGAAAAGAATGTCCCGAATGGATGCAAACCTGACTGTAAATGGCGTAATCGAAACTGCTGAAATTCTTAAAATGCGTGCATCACTTGATGAAATTCACTGTTCTGAAGAGATAGAAAAATATATTCTTCACATCATCGATGCGACTCGTTTCCCTGAAAAATATGAACTTGATGAACTGAAACCGTATATCTCGTTCGGCGTCTCTCCCCGTGCAGGTATTTTCATGCTGAAAGGAGCAAAAGCTCAGGCACTGATTGAAGGTCGTGATTATGTAATTCCGGCTGATGTAAAGGAGCTTGCCTTTGATATCCTCCGCCACCGTATCGGTTTAAGTTACCGTGCAGAAGCAGAAGATATTAATACAGATTCAATCATCGAAAAGATTCTAAATAAAATCGACATCACTGCGTAGGTTCCCCATGAACCAGGAAGAATTAGAGAAAAAGGTTCGCCACATTCAGCTTCACAGCCGTAAACCGGTTGTCGAAGTGCTTGCCGGCGAATACCGATCAAAATTCAAAGGAATGGGAATCGAGTTCGAAGATGTACGTGAATACCAGTTTGGAGACGACATTCGTACAATCGACTGGAAGGTAACCGCCAAAACCGGAAAACCGCACGTCAAACTTTTTATGGAAGAACGCGAACTAAGTATGTTCTTTCTACTCGATGTATCTGCATCCGGGCTGTTCGGAAGTTCAGAAAAATCAAAAGTCGAAGTGATTGCCCACATTTTCGCCCTGCTCGCATTTTCGGCAATTGCCAACAATGACAAAGTCGGACTTATACTTTTCAGTGATAAAGTCGAACTGTTTATTCGTCCCGGCAAAGGCAAAAAGCATATCATGAACATGATTCACCAAGTGCTTGATTTTAAACCGGAATCCACCGGAACAGACCTGAACGTAGCACTTGATTTCTTTCAGAAAGTTCAGAAAAACAGTTCAGTTGCCTTTCTGGTTTCAGACTTTATTGCCGACGATTTCAGCACTAACTTAAAGTTCACAGCCTATAAACACGACCTTGTCTGCATGTTGCTTTCCGATGCTCGCGAAACTTCAATTCCGAAATCCGGAATTTTGAAACTGATCGATGCAGAAAACAACAAAACACGTTTTCTTGACACAAATGAAAAATCTGTCCGTAAAGAACTCGAACGCTTTGCGACTGATCGTGAAAAATTGCTTAAAAAACTCTGCCGTGAAGCCGGTTCCGACTTCCTGTCACTTTGCTGTAGCGAAGACTACCTTCATGCAATTATCGCATTTTTCCGCCAAAGAAAGGAGAGAAGCCTCGATGCGCTATAGTTTACTACTTTGCCTCCTTCTACTTCTGGGATGTGATAAAAAAGAAACATTTCAGACTCTTGCAGACAAAGAACAGAATGAACTAAGACTGCAAATTCTTGCATCTGCAAAGACTATTGATATTGCAGATCAGTTGACCTTGAAAATGGTGGCGACATTTCCTGCTGACCAAACCGTGAAGTCAATGGATTTTGTAACCGGAAGTTATGATGTTATGATTGATGATCTGGTTCGTTCAAATGCGAAACTGATTAGTTCAGACACTTTAGAACAATCGATTTTCTGTAAACTCTATGCCAACAAGTTCGGAGTTATAGAACTTCCGGACTTTAAAGTAGAGTTGAAGAATGGCGACGCTATAACTGCTGATGCTCTAACTTTTTCTGTAAAAGAGTCAGAACTCGTTGAAGCACCGCACGGTATTGAGAAATCATTTATCGTGGAGGAAAATCATCATTGGTATGTGACAATTTTTCTAGTTGTCGGTTTCGGGGTTGTCTTTACAGTTTTCCGAAATGGAAAACATACAAAAGGTCAATCTGTTGATCCACTTTCCGAAATTCTAAAGTCGGATAAGCCTCATACTGAAATTGTAACAGATGTCTACAATTTTTTGAAGAAAAACAGTCAGAACCCTGAAGTTGCAATGAAGCTTGAAAAAGCGATTTTTGACAAAAATACACACGTCGATACAAAACAAATCCTAAAAAAGTTGGAGGAACAACTATGAGTTTAGCAAACCCTCTAGCACTTTACCTACTTTTTCTATTGCCTCTGATTGTGTATTTTGAATACCGTCAGCGACAAAAGTCAGGAATCTTGTACTCTTCACTGACTTTAATCAAAAAGTCACATAAAACATGGCGCCAGCATCTGCTCTTTTTACCAAAGCTTCTGCAATACGTTGCCATAGTTTTGATTGTAATCTGCATTGCCAGACCGCAGGTGGAAAAAGAAACGCAACATCAAGCTCGTCAGGGAATCGCTATCGAGATCGTCTTTGATATCTCCACAAGTATGGATTTTTCGATGAAATACGGCGATGAAAATGTGACCAGAA
>DDLT01000130.1 GCA_002340265.1 Lentisphaeria bacterium UBA2565
TGTTCAGTAATAGATCACAGAAGATGTGAAAATGTGGTAAGAACATCAGTGACACACTCGGCTATCGCCTCGTGTGCCACTTTTTTGTTCTTACCACATTTTGACGTCATCTGTGATCTATTACTGAACAGACGCATTGCAACATGGAATCTATTTGTTTTATATAATGAAGAAATAGAAAAAAATGTTAATGCCTTCATATATGCGTCTTCCTCCAATTGATCATAAGTAAGAACAAATCAAAATGAGAGAATAATTCGACATACTATATAATTTCCAATATAACTCAGCTGAGTGGTACTAATTTTTGATTCCACCATTAAAGTTCAAAGCACTAACAACAAACGAAGTCTACTATCATAGGGCTGCATTAATCTGATGAGCAAGTTCAGAGATATCCGTTATCAAACCTCTTCTTTTAAATTACATTTAAATGATTTATCTATACAATGTTTATCCTGATACTTAATGTCCCTTTTTGTGACTACATGGATTCAGATTCTTCTCTACTAACTATGATGGATTCGGACCAAAAATAAGGGAAACAATTTTTTGCCGTTTACAGTCGCGTATCTTCTCTCCCAGTACCCGAATTGGTCTTCGCTTTACACAAGAGAGAGCGATACATTTGTTTGACTCTCGATGTAAACACAAATGCCAGCGCCACGTACAGTCCCTGAAGAGTGGTGAATATGATAAACGGGTATTCAAAATAATGAGAAACCAGAACCTTTAAAAATCCGAATATCCAAGTAAAGCCCATCAAGATGAAGATCTTTAAAAACACCACAGCAGTTTTACGTTTCACCGTTTCATGTGTCGCTCTCTGCGCCACCTTGCTTGTTTTCCTGATGGCGTTTGCAGTCAAGACGAAAAATACTGTATTAAATGAAATGGAAAGAGCAACTGGTAATACAAAGGAAAACAAATTTGCAATTGAATTGTTTATCCAACACCCCTTTATACCGCCATAGTGAAAGCCAACCGCGTTGGACTGGTCAAGAGCAATACACATGACGACAATTACAAAGGCAGGAAGCCAACCCACTGCAATTCTTCGCGATGAAATGGAACGTTGCTTCCCTCCGCTTGAATTTCTGTGTTTGATGCGGGTTTTAGAGAATGCCTTCCAAGTTTCTAAGGCGATGATTGACATCCACACAAAAGAAACTAGGAAAAAATAGTGCAACAAAATGGCAATAATTGTGCATGGAACTTTGGCTTCAACATAGCCTGTTGCAAGATAAACCAAATCAACTAGTAAATGTGACAAAGAGAGATTCATGAGATTAATTCCAGGTACAGTACGAAGTTCTTTAAATAATGAATAAGTTATCAAGACTAAAACAAAGCTTACAATGGACAGGGAAAGTCCAACATAGGTAATAACCACTAAGGCAAAGTCACCATCTGTTTTACTCGGATGATCAATGCTTCCATTTACTTCGTAACTTGAAGAAAACTGTGCACAAACCCAGATGGTATCATTGTTCATGAGAAACCTTTCTGGTTCGAAGATTTCACGGGAATCTTTTCGATAAAGTGAGCCGTTTGGTAACATAATGTATTCGCTCTCGTTTAACCCAACTAAAACCCCAGAACAGTTTAATCGCGGCTGTTTGCAGACTGTAAGGTTACCGATAGGAACTAAGGATCCGTTTAACCATTCCGTTTCGTCCGTGTAATAGTCCGCTTCTTGAAATATTTCTCCTGTTTTCCAAACTCGTACTGCGTTTCCTTCAGACTTAATATATTCATTTGGCGTGAAAGTTTGAACTTTAGCACAGTGAAAGGGTTTCACGGTAACTTTAAAGAAAGTAAAGTTTGCATAGTTTAGAATAATTGAAAGAGAACTCATGGCAGTTTGGAGAGATTGGGTAGAGACGTTCGTCTGTTTCGTGGGGTTAATCTTGATGTTGAACACTACAGTGGAGACGGGACCCGAAGGATTTCCGATAGAGATGTTAGAAATCAGAGACTTGTTCATCTTTAACTCTTTCGCCATTGCTTCCTTAAAGTTTACTTTAGTTATCAGAGGCCACCAAGGTGACAAGGCCTCGACATTGGAACGCATCCAAACACTGACGATGAAGGTTTTCTCGCGGACAGTGGCGACGTCAGAGGGTGCAATGCCGGGACGGCACACTTCAAGATGAAAATCATAAACATAGCGATGACGGCAAGTTACCTTCAGTCCACGGACTTTTGAAGTTTCTCTCCAGCGATGATCCTGATCAGAAAAGTCAAGATCCATGACAAGAGAGAAGGGCTTTGCGAGTGTCCCGTCTTTTGCAGTAGTAGATGGTCCTGGGCCACATCTCAGTTCAGTCGTTGTTAAATGACTACAAAGAGCGCAGTATGGATTGAAAAATGTCGTCTTATCTGAACCACCTGTCTGGTATACAAGTCTCAAAGATCCGTTAAGACATTTTTGTTGCACGTTTGGATCAAGGGAATTGTCATTACAATTAAGATTAGGTCGGACCCTATGACAATACCTGCGTGTCGCTTGCACTGGAGGACGCCATAAAGGACGGTCACAGAAAGCGGAAACGAAGCTCAATATTTCTTTTCGTTCGTACTCTTTTGGTACTGGGACGTCACAGTCGAGTTCAAAATTATAAAATGTCAGATCAGTAAGATTTAAGCCATGACATTGCGCACAGTAACGATTTTTAAACGTTTTCCCTTCCCCGTCGATAACAGGCACGTTATCTTTTAGATTGTCGTACGAAGGAATTAAATCTCTACCGCAACGTTCCTTAATATCAACCTGAGTCCACTTTCTTGGACACGAGGAAATCATCCATATGCCAGCAGCTTTGCTGAAGGAGCCATGTCTAGAGATACACTCCCACAGGCCATTGTCATCCGGGTTGTTTGTATCTACTTCTGATATCCCGGACGAGGAACAATATTGGTCAAAGTCCGCGCAGCAGTCTTTGAAAAAAACACAGTTGCGGTCACAGAAACACTGAAGTCTTTCTTCTGTTCCTCCCAGTTCTCTTTTTTGCGTGCACCGCCGTCTGCAGGAAAACCAGTAACTTTGGCAGTGCATGGTGATGTTTACGTCTTCATCACTCATCGCTGGTGTGGGCGACTGTACGGGAATGGGTGATGTAATGTTATCCAGCAAATTTGATGGCGGAGGAGCGAGTGACGGAGTAGACAGAAGTGGCACCGTTGGTGTGGACGATTGTATTAGAATGGTTGTCGTAATCATATCCGCACTGTTATCCGCCGAGGACCGTGACAAAATAGAATTGTCTTTCAGTGGAGTTGGGTTGATATTTCGTCGCATCCTTTTGACCTTACTACCTAGAATTAACATTTAAACAGAAGCATTTTAACTTTAGAAAAAGGAAACATTTTCTCTGTTCCTGCTACGTTAATTAGCAACACGAATTAATGGTAGTTTGGGAGAATGAGAAATGCAATGGGTAACGAAACTACGAGAGTGTATTGCGACACCCTTTCGTAGTTTTCCCAAGCTTTCACAAATGTTTCAGATACCCAGTAGAACACCGACCAAATATTTTCCTTTTATTTTAGAGGCGTTTTACTATACTTTGTTAGGCCCATGACCAGTACTGATAAAAAAGATCGCTCGAGAAACAAAAGTTGTTTGAGTTTGAATCAGATCTCGTAAAAGGTCGTGTCAAAATCCAACTGCCCGAGACAGAACCCAAAACAAAAATAGCGCTTACTGAACAGGAACTGCTTTTGATCTCTCTTCTTGAGCCCCTTAGCTTTGCTAGAATCCGAAATGCAGCCTTCTATAACTTGTGTGCTGCCGGCCATTGGAGCCGAACACAGGCTAACTTTTCTAATGCAGTTGTCAATAGAGTGTCGAAAAATAAACAGTTCACTATGGCAATCATAAAACGAACCATAGAACAATGGGCCAAACTGTTAATAATGAACGGTGCCAGGCGCGGAAAAATGCGTCTGGCAAGATCACGGCTGAGGGTCCTGTAGGAGTTAAATAGAAACTAGGATTTTCCTAGTTTTCGTTGGGAAAATTTGGATTTGGGTCAGTGGGACTGGGTAATGAGACTGAGCTGAGATTTGGCTGGGAAATGGGATTTGAGAAAAATTTAGGCTTGAAAATGGTATTTTACCCCCCTTCAGGATCTTCCCAATTGGGTTTGGTTTTTCATCTAATTCGCTGATTGGGTGGTGCAAAATCTTCAAATCAATGATGAACTGCAAACCCGACATCTGGATTATTTTCATCGCTCGTTATATAAGCACGTCTTCGATTGTAATTTGATTTTGGAAATTGCGCCAATTAAGTTCAATTCTTGATCGATTACTGTGCTCGCGACCACACGGAAAGGTAATCAACAAACTAATCTTTTGTAAAGAAATCCGGGAGTCAACTAAACTGTGGAAACGTGTAACTGAGCGATGATTTATCTCTAGTTCTCACACACCGCTGGGGGCCATGCGAAGCCGAACCATGCAGCCTGGCCTTTATTAACATAACAACATAGCTGCCTTACAACGGCGCAAAAGGGTGGCTAGAGAATAAATTCACTGCAACTTAATAGATTCTAAAAATACTTCACAGGTTGGTGGGTGGGTGGGGCATGTCAGGCAATGGCCGATTGCAAAACAAAAACTGAACCTTGTACAAGCCACATGACCTGAAACACCCCATACACTAATGT
>DDLT01000302.1 GCA_002340265.1 Lentisphaeria bacterium UBA2565
TCTCGATTTCTAAGCTTGATAGCTAATTCGGGCTCCACCGTCATGCATCAGCTGTCAAGCGACAGAAATCTCGAGCTCATAATCTAATTGTTGAATACAGCTACGACTATGATAAAGATACAAAAATTCGAAAGCTTAATTCGAAGGCTTAATAGCTTTCATTAGAAAGATCCCAACTTAGGATTTAATCCAGAAGCTCAAATTGCAGAAGCTCTTCAAAACGGCTCAGTACATGCATTTGATCACACTTTAGCATTTCGTCCAAAGTAGCAAAACCTTCAGCCGCCTTCAAAAGCCGAACTTTCTGAAGTATCACTGCCTGTTAGCTTTAATTTCCGATCTGAAGGATTTCGCCGATCAACTCAAAAGTTAGAACCACTCAGCAAAGCACAACCAGCACTACCACAACAACTAAGAAGTGCTCAGTACTGTGGTCATTTGAATCGCCCGCCACACACTAGTATCTCATCAAAACAACATGAAAATAAGTCAGGGAAAGTGCTGCCTCTTTCTGCTGCCATAAAACCTACGCTCTTTCTTTGCGCGAGAATATATTTTACGATATATCAGTTTGTTTTTCGGGTTAAATCCGTATATGCACTCAATAGAAGACAAATCAGTCCAATCTGATACTGCTTTTCTGCTCAATCAGTAAACTGAGGGCTGGCAGACCGAGGAAATTTCTAATCGCAGTGCTTTAAATGATTTGCCATAGCATCGAATCCCTAGCCCTGCTGTTTGCGAGTAGCATAATATTTTTTCCAGGTATGCATTTGGAAGAGTGACGTACCTCAGACTTTTCTTTGCAGCATGACTTTAAAAGCTGTCTTCCTGCTTGTATCGACACATTCTAGGGCAAGATGGCAAAATATATTAATAGAATCAACGCGCTTGCCAAAGTTTTTGGGAATAAAAACATGTTTAAAATTGAATGTTCACTTAAAATGCGTATAAGCTGTACCAAGCCGGAGAAAGCCACGTCCTTAAATAACTACCAAATTGGGTAAAGAATGAAAACGACATAAATCCCCAGATTCATTTAGGACTGAAAACTCTCAAGAATCTGTTTTCTTATGGCACAGAAATTATCCATAGTTTTCTTTTAACTTACCAACTGGGCTGTGCCTTCGATACCTTCCAGCCGCCTGAGTTTTAATCCTTCCTTTTCTAGATTTTCTTCAAATTTTTTGCGCATGCCTTCAAGACGATCTGATGGCTTCTCGCACACGCCATCTCCTTCCTCCTTCCCATCTTCTTCCACCTTGCTTTGCTCATAAACGAGGACATAGTCTGTCCAATTTCGATCCTCCCTTTTATGTAGTGGTTTGGCTTCGACGTCTACAGTTGTCGCCATCTTGAGACCTTCCGTTCTCTAAAACGTTTGACGGCCACACTGGTAGAAAACAGGAAGATATAAGTCAAAGATTAAACAATATGACAGGAAACCAAAAATATTTGGATTTTAGATGAGAACCGACTTGTCCTGCCCTAAGGTGATGTGTCACCCAAGCGTACTGATGCCACTTGAACCTGTTTTTAAGGGTGTATCTAGAAATGTATGCTTAACGTTATGGAGCCGCAAAGGTTTAATCACACCCTGGAGAATGAGGCTTTAAGAGAATAAGTGTTTTCTTTTCTTTTCTTTTTTTTTTCGTGGACTGTGTATTGACACGGCTGCTATAACTAGAAATTCCTGGTTCTTGAGCTTGAAGTACGATGATTCAGCAGTTTGAAATACTTGTCAGTGAACCGTGGATCCGCCAAAGTGTTAAAACAAAGGAGCACGTTAAGTAAGTTAAAGATGTATATGACATTCAGTATTGAACGCAATACTTGATGAAAACAAGAAGTTTTACTAGTGAATTGGGTTTTAATAATGCAAATAATTTTTTAGTGGACAATGAAATCGGCCAAGGGTGTACTTGAAGAAAACAATATACACAAATATTTCTCCCAGGTCTGTTTTTGAGCAAAGAGGTAAGACGTGCAATTTCATTCGAAATTTAGACTTTTTTTTCATGGATTGGGTATTTAGTGATGACTACAGTCCTGGCCATGGCCGGTGAATTTTGTTGAAGCACGGAGATTAAGCGCATGCAAATATTTGTCACTTGGTCCGTGGGAATTCGAATATTTAAGTATCTACGACGTTTCATTTCAGTTTAACCAAACAAGTTAGAAATGGTACGGTAAGTTCAGGCCATAAGTTTGTGTGGCTGTACGCATACTTATCTTTTTTGTTTTTTAATAAAACTTCCAAGCCTTGAACCAATACAGTGTGTGTACTATATGATGACTACATACTACAATGAGTGGATGGCTGCGGATTCTTTAATTTGCCTTCATTGTTAATGACATAGTGACAAGTGAGCCCAGCTGCTGCTGGGGTTCGTCTGAAATTTGTTGCGTGGATCCATTGTCGGCCTCACGGCCCCTCGAACCATTTTTTAACTCTCTTGTAAGAGAAACTTCAGACCTATCCCTAAAGTAATTTAATTTTCAGGATAAAACTGATGAGAGGTCAAACCTATCTCGTCGCTCTCTGCAGCAAGGGAAGTGCACCCCACCCCGTCTGCCAACCGTGGAATTGTATTTGTGGAATTAATTTCAGTACCAATGAAATGATTACTAGAAATACAGCACAAGCTTCATAGGAACCTAACTCCAATTTACAAGAAGGATTTACAACCAACCGCCCCCCTCCCCCCCCT
>DDLT01000039.1 GCA_002340265.1 Lentisphaeria bacterium UBA2565
TAGGCCACTAGACGATAGGGACACTTAGTCGCTTTCATTTCCGACGGCGCTTAAATTAGGAATTTTTCTGACGTTCGCAAGTTCAATTTTGCAAATTAATTAACTTTTTTTCAAAAAAGTTTTTTCCAAGCAAAAATAGTTTTTCTTAAACAGCTGATTATCAACGTTTTTCTGTCACTTTCAACAAAAAGTCTTCAATCAGCAATTCTTCCTTCACATTCAATTTTATGCTCGAAGCGAACTCCTCAACGCATCGGAGTTGGTATTCTGCGTCCGAAACTTTCAGATCCGCAACCCAGTCGATTTCACCATGATCAAAAAAGTCAGAATGGGGTAATTTTTCAATTTCTACACCGTTCGCCACCAAAACCAGTTGCGAAAACCAACTGTAAATCAGACCAATATACTCTTCGCGGAGCGAAAGATATTCCGATTTCAGCATCGCCTTATTGGTATCTTCACGACGTTTTTTCTCCGCTTTTGTCTCTCCATCCACTTTTTCCTGAAGATTAACCCGCTCCTCCGCAAGAAGGTTCAAACCGGCAAAACAGTCCTTAATCACAGTGGCAGCTTTCAGCGCCTGCTCCGCACCGGATTTCGGTTTCAAGTTATAAAGTGCCTGAAGAATACGCTCTCGATCCTCAATCTGATACTCACAACCCGTTCGCATTGAAATCAACTGACAGCGCGATCGAATCGTCGGCAGCATATCACCCGGACGTGTCGATACAAGAATAATCAGCGATCCCGCACCAGGCTCTTCCAGCGTTTTCAAAAACGCATTCTGTGCCTGCTCATTCATGCGGTCACTTTCCCAAATCACACCGACACGTAACCAGCCTTTCTCCGCCTTCACTTGAAAATGTTTCTCAAATGCACGTACGTCATCTACACGAATCAAGCGACTTAGAGACATCGGTTTCAACTCGTTTAAATAAGGATAAGCATGCACATCTGCACCCTGATATTTATCGCGAACGCAGATATCAATCAGCGAAAAAACAAACCGTTCAAGTTCATGGAGATTATCACCTACTACAAAATAGCCCTGCCCCAACCTACCGTTCTGAACAATAGTTTCGAAACGATTCAAAAGTTTATCAAAAACAGTTTCCATATAAAAACCCCAAAATTTACACTAATTATAATTCAGTTTAAGTTTTATCAAGATTTCATCTTATCAACTTATTAGTTAAAAATGAATAGAGAAAAGTAGTTAAACGATTGTTAAACAATAGTATAACAGTTGTCAAACGATTGTTGAACGGTAGTTTCAGCCTTTAACGTACTACGCATCACGACTCACGTAATACGAAATATAACATTTACACAAACGCAATAAAGAGATGTTGGTTTTTTACCTTTTTGCAATAAATTACCACTGCAAAATTTATCACCGAAATTTGAATATACGGAGAATTCTTATGTGGAAAGGGAAAGGCTTTAGAAGTTCTACCACAACTCAGGGTAGAAAAATGGCCGGAGCACGTGCGCTTTGGCGTGCTAACGGAATGAAAGAGGAAGATTTCAGAAAACCGATTATCGCAGTTGTTAACTCGTTCACACAGTTTGTGCCGGGTCATGTTCACCTTCATGAATACGGTCAAATGGTAAAAAAGATGATCGAAGAGGCTGGTGGTTGGGCTGCTGAGTTCAATACAATTGCAGTCGACGATGGTATTGCGATGGGTCACGATGGTATGCTTTATTCACTTCCAAGTCGCGAAGTGATCGCTGACAGTGTCGAGTACATGGTAAATGCTCACAAAGCTGATGCAATGATCTGTATCTCAAACTGTGACAAAATCACTCCGGGTATGATGATGGCGGCGGCTCGTGTTAACATTCCGGCAATCTTTGTTTCAGGTGGGCCAATGGAGGCCGGTAAAGCCACGACTTCAAAAGGTGAAGTGAGTCTTGACCTTGTGGATGCGATGGTGATGGCGGCTGACGACTCTGTCTCTGATGAAGATGTGAAAACAGTAGAAAACTCAGCCTGCCCTACCTGCGGGTCATGTTCGGGAATGTTTACGGCGAATAGTATGAACTGCCTGGCTGAAGCACTTGGTTTAGCGCTTCCTGGTAACGGATCGGTTCTTGCAACGCATACGGAACGTAAAAAGCTTTTTGAGAAAGCGTCAAAACGAATCGTCGACATGGCGAAAGCGTATTACCTTCACGGTGATGACTCTGTACTTCCGCAGTCAATTCTGACTCATGACACCTTCAAGAATGCAATCACAATGGATATCGCAATGGGCGGTTCTACCAACACCGTGCTTCATCTGCTTGCAGTCGCTCAGTCTGCAGGTGTGGACTTTACAATGCACGATATCGATATGCAGTCACGTGTGACACCTTGTCTATGTAAAGTGGCTCCGAATGGCAAATATCACATGGAAGATGTCAACCGTGCGGGTGGAATTGTGGCAATTCTCGGCGAACTTCTTCGTGCGGGAAAAATCAATCCATACTGTTCGACAGTAATGGGCGAAACCATCGGCGAAGTGATTGAAAAGAACGATATTCGCGGCGGCTCTGATAAACTGGAAGAAGAAGCGCTGACTCGTTACCTATCCGGACCGGGCGGCAAATTCAACCTTGTTGGAATGTCTCAGTCGGCATTCTACAAAGAGCACGATGTCGACGCGAAAAATGGCTGTGTTCGTGATGCAGAACATGCGTTTTCACAAGATGGTGGACTTTGCGTGCTTTTCGGAAACATTGCTGAAAAAGGCTGTATTGTGAAAACAGCCGGTGTAGATGAGAGCATTCTTAAATTTACCGGACGCGCACGAGTCTGCCATTCTCAGGATGAAGCTGTGGAAAAGATTCTTTCAGATGAGATTGTTGCAGGCGACATTGTGGTAATTCTTTACGAAGGGCCAAAAGGCGGACCGGGAATGCAGGAGATGCTTTATCCGACATCTTACCTGAAATCGAAACATTTGGGCAAAGCCTGTGCGTTGATTACAGATGGACGCTTCAGCGGCGGAACTTCCGGGCTGTCTATCGGACACGTCTCTCCGGAAGCGGCTGCCGGTGGTGCAATCGGCCTAGTTCAAGAAGGCGACACCATTGAGATTGATATTCCAAACCGAAAAATCAACCTGACAATTTCTGATGCGGAACTGGCAGAACGTCGTGAACACGAAGAAGCGAAAGGTAAATTTGCCTTTAAACCAATTCGTGATCGCGTGGTGACACCAGCGCTGAAAGTGTTCGGTGCGTTGGCGACATCTGCCGACAAAGGTGCCGTTCGCGACCTTTCGCTATTGCATTAAGTATACGGTGGGCGGTGAGCGGTACACAGTTACGACCTAACTGACAACGATTTACTGCTGACTGTTAATTGAATAAAAAAATCCGTCGGATCTGATTGATCCGACGGATTTTTATTTATAACTTCCTTAAAGACGCAGGCCGCTCTCTAAGACGCAGGCCGCTCTCTAAGACGCAGGCCGCTCTCTAAGACGCACGCCGTGCGTCTCTACGATGTTCAACTATTCTAACTCGGCACGTAGAAGCTTCACCTCTTCCAACAATCTATCACGCACGCGTTTAGTATACACATAAACGCTGGATGCCTTCATACCCAGCTTTTCGGCAATTTCATCTACTTTAACACCATTTACATACATATGGAACGCTTTGTCAGCCCGTTCCGAGATTGAGAGCCTGATACGTTCGTATGCCATATTACAGAGGTGGGCCTGCCATTCGCTCTCAACCATTGCTTCAACTTCAGGCTCGTGAACCTTTTTACCTATTACATCTGCCTGTGGTATATAATCTTCGGCAAACTTTTTTTGACGACGTTTTTGTTTTTCAAGGTGGCTAAGTACCACATTTCTTGTCACTCGAAAAAGCCAGTAACGAAAACCGCCCTTCTCTTTTGAATAGTCAAAATCCGGAAGTGAACTCCACAGTTTCAACAACACCTTTTGAGTCAGATCTTCAGAAGTAAAGCTATCAATATTCATTTTTCTAATAATACTAAAAATAAATTTTTCATAAGAAACCACAAACTCTTCCCATGACTGTTCGTCATGTTGGTCTTTAACACGTTCTAAAAGCGTCTGTCTTGTATCGAAATCAGTCATTTTATTAGTTGGTTTGTTGGTTAGTTAGCTAGGTCGTTAGGTTGTTTGGTTAGTGCGTTCCACCAAGTGAATAGTCCGTTCCACAATCCGAATTCCACACTCTAAAATTTGAAATCATCAATCAGAAATCTGCAATTAAGAGAGTCTCTCAATTTCACGTTCTCAAACCCTTTTTTGTAAAAAGAGTCAACTTCTCATTTTTGAATAAAATATAAAAAAAAGAATAAAAAGGGAAAAAAGTGTAAGAGTTATGTAAGTCGTCAGATATACATGAGAACATTCAACAGAGTTTTTCGATTGTACACTCTGAAGTTTAATTGAAAATGAAATATAAAGCACAACAAAACAAACTAACAAAGGGAAAAAGAGATGAAACTAAGAAAAACATTTCGTTCGCTGGTAGCTACAACGCTATTGGCAGTAAGTTCTCAAGCAATCGCACAAGTAAGCCAAGATGTCACAATTGGCGGAATGGCATCGACGGATTCACTCAGTTATCACTCAATCTTTAGCCAACCCCTTACCGGTGGTGCTAATGTCGAGTTAGCACAGGACCCAACAGGTACTTTCCCACTAACAATTGACGGGACAGACTACCTTATTCAATTTAAAGCAGTAGCAAGTAATAACGCTGCAGACAGCACTGAAGCAAAAGTTATTCTTAACCCAGCGGCTGGTGTAAGTGCTATTGGTGTCTTTAGTACTGGAAACAGTAAAACAAACAAAAATGGAACGGTTCTACAAACGAATACAGAAGAGCAGCTGATTTTCTCTGTAACGGGTGTTTTTCTAGCAACAGATACTGACCTTACAAACAACCTTAAGGATTTGACTGACGGAACCGGTGTCGAGCTGTACGGCTTTAAATCAGTAACATTCGGTAACATGGGGACTGGGGAAGAAGCTACAGTAAACGGCGTTACTGATTTAGTAAAACCGAATTCTTATACTATACCTGTGGGTGAAGCAACTCTGCAAACCTTAACAGTTGCACCTGACTTCAAAGGTAACCCCGATGATACATCAAAACATAGTACATGGGATGTCAAAGCCATCACTATGACATTCAAAACAATTCCAGCTCCTGGTGCCGATACCGAAATCACAGCCTTTGATGAAGTGACTACATTCGACACAGATGGAGGCTACATAAACGCTCCAAAATGGGCAACAACGCAAGATGTGATTAATGCACTTGAAGCACTAAATGATGTAACAATCACAGATTCTGATCCGGCTCAAACTGTTACACTAAGCTGGACAAACCCTGAGAATGATTATGACTCATCAACTGCCGGTGACTACATTTTTCAAGCGACAGTTGATACACTTCCGTCTGGTTACAAAGATGACACAAAACAGACTGTAACTATTACGGTAAAAGCAACTACTGAAGTTAACTCTTTTGCAACAATTAATAACCCTGCGGGCGGTTCTGTAACCAACCCTGTTTTCGCAACTGCACAAGCAGTGATTGATGCACTACCAACGGCTGTTAAGGTTAACGATACAAATGATACGGCGACTGTAAGCTGGACTGAAAAAAATGGTGGAACTTACAGTACTGCGTCAGCAGCTTCATTTGAATTTGTTGCGTCTATCGACGCACTTTCAGCTGGTTATGTAGAAACAGACGGGACAACTATCCCAAATGTAACAGTTACTATCACAGAAACTGACTTTTCAACAGCAAATGCTGAACTTGTCGGTGCAGTAGTCGGTAAAGATAAAATGCTTCGCTTTGGTAACCTATTTAACAATATCACTACAGCTGAAAATGGAGTTCTTGAAGATACAGGTGTTATCTCAGTTGCCATTGAAGTTGGCTCTGGTAATGAGAAAATTTATGAAATAAGTTTAAAAGTTACTGCTCAAGCTGAAGGGGCCAATCGAACAAACCCTAAACTTCGTTTCCGTAATCAGGGTGGCAACCAATTCATTGGTGTTTACACAAATGAAGATAAAAGTGCGGCCATGACGTCAATTCCGACCAAAACAGACGCATCCGCTACGGATTCTGAGGGTTTAAAATTTGAAATTACTCAAATTTATAACAAAACTGATGATGTCATCATTTCTGATAACAGCGTACAATTCAAGTTCAAAGGACTTAGTTTAGGTAACGCAGGTACTACAGAAGGTAATTTGTATACATCTAACTGGGACAACAGTGATATATACGTAAAAGGTGCTAGTGCGGACTTTACACACGGTGACTTTACTCAGACGCCTACAACCTTCTTCAGCATGATGGGAACGTTCAATGACAAAGCTACTCCTAATGATTACAGTGATGACGCGAATACAACAGTTGACTTGTCGTCTCTAACTTTCGATTTCGGAGCAACTATCGTAACTCCTGCGATTGGCGTGGAAGTAGCTCAGACTGGTGCACTTGTTGAGTGGACTGTTGAAGAAGAACTTGATGTAAAAGAGTACCAACTTGTTGATGTAGTAACTGGTGAAGTTGTTGCAACTGTTGTTGCTGACGGTTCTAACGCTTATTCTGAAACTGTTGAAGAAGGCGTAACTGTAGAACTTGTAGTTGTTGATAACAACGGCTCTTCTCAGTCATTCACACCAGCAGACGGTAACGTAGTAAGCCAAACGTATGAGCTTGTAGCAGGATGGAATCTGATTGCAACTATCGGAGATAATGCTGACCTTTCTGAAGTTGAAGCGGCAACTGTCGGTACACTTTGGGCATGGGACGGTAGCAAATACGTAGCAACTGACGCACAAGACGCCTTCACTGGTGTATGGGTTTACGCAACTGAAGCTGCAAGCGCAACTGCAACTGCTAGAAAAGCTGGTTCTACACTAACACTACAGCCTGGTTGGTCACTTGCGGGTCCTGCTAACAACGTGAGCCGTCCAGAAGGTGTTAATGCGTTCTCATGGACAACTAAGTATAACGAAGTTCTTGATACTTACGATGCGTTGATTAAAGGACAAGGTTACTGGTTCTTCGCAACAGAAGAAACAGAAATCGATGTTGATGTAAAATAACAGTTATCAGTAAACAGTTA
>DDLT01000176.1 GCA_002340265.1 Lentisphaeria bacterium UBA2565
GAGTTTTTTTATGCTTTCACAAGTTTACAGACCCATCAAATCACCAAAATCACTACTTTCTTGTTTATAATTCTACTGTTCAAACATGGTTTTTATGGAAAGTATACCAAATTTGGTAGGGATTAAGCTGGATTACACTGTTTATTTGAGTTAATCGATAAATTTAGTTAACAATTTTTCTAAATTAGAGAAGACAAACAGTGACTTTTCATTATATTCATTTGTATTTTGCCAAGAACCGGAGACACGAGAAATTGAGCTCATGTTTTCCGAATTCTTAATTGAAATAGATATGAGTATGTCGGTGGGAACTTATTGTTCTTCATTGGCTTACACGCAATAGTCCGCTTCGGCGGAAACTACAAACCTTAGAGAGGAAAGTGTAATGGATACTAAAACCACACTTGGAATCGGCTCTAATCCATCATGTCCACAAGAAAGAGAGATGTTGATCAAATACATCAATCTTAAACTTGCGGCTCAGGGATTGCCGGTTTACGAAAAAGCTGACACTACTGAACTTGAAATCGCTCACGAACTTCTTGAGTCTATCAAAGAGAATAACCGCACTCTTGCGAATACTCTTCCTCCTGTAGACCAGCGTATTCAGAACTTCTTGAACCGCTACCTTGCTGACACAGAAGATGAAGTGGTTCCAACTCTACCTGCTGATACATTTGTTCTAGACCGTCACGGTATTGCAAGAGAGCTTTCTCTTCCTGCAGACGGCAATGAATTCAGCCGTGAAGATCTTACTTCTTACCGCTTGAAACAGGGTGTTCTACACAACCCAAAAAGCGACCGTCGTACTACTAAAGGTGTTTTCCACGTGGCAGACGGTGGTCTTCCAGTACCACCAGATAAGAAAGAGGTTCCAAAAATCGCTTTCCAGCGTATTCTAGACTTCGCTCTTAACGGTGCGCCAGAAGATCTAAAACAGCTTCCTTTTACTTCTAATCAGGAAAATCAGGCAGCTACATTCGTATCTCTACTTCTACGTCCAATGGTTGTTCCAGCAGTTCCTGGTTACACACCAGAAAAAACTATGGAAGTACGTTTCTTCGTTCCTGGTAACGTTGTATGTAACCTTGACTTCGTTGAATCTATCTTCGGTAACGCAGGTGACCCATTCCTAGCTGCTCACGATGCAGCACTTGATCCAGACGGATGGACTGGTACAACTGGTTGTGTTATTCTCGCTCCACACCTTGGTACACTAACTAAGAAAGAGCTAGGTCTTCCAAACGTAAAAGATGCGACTGAGCGTCAGAAACGTGACGGCATGTGCTGGGAAAAAGAAGACGAGCTATACAATGACGGCGGCGCATTCAAAATCTGTTGTCGTGACGCAAGCGGTGTAGTAGTTACAATCATTTCTGACAACTACTTCGGATACTGTAAGAAAGAAGTTAAAACTCAGATTGGTTACTCTGCAAACATCTACGGTCTTGCAGAAGAAGAGCACGCAGGTGGTGCACTTGCATCTCCATGTTACAATCTTGGTACACACTTCATTCCAGACAGCAATCTGAAAGCTAAAGCCGGACACACTTTTGCAAACGTTACAAAATGTCTTGCTGATTCTATTACTGTATTTGAAGAAGGTTACGCGACTGACAACAAATATCCAAACGTATTCTACATCCAGGAAGACGCAGAAATCAGTCTTGAAACTCTTCTATGTACATGGACAAAAGATGGTAAAGAGCAGTCTCTGAAAGTTCTTCCAGAGCGCACATTCGTTCACCCATCTGGTTACCGTGTTCACCTTGAAAAACACCCAGAAACTGTTAACTGGCGCCTAATCGGTACAGTTGCGGAAGGAACTCTAATCCACAAACCATGTACCGTTTCCGGTGGTGGTAAATCTGAGATTTCTAAATCTGTATACGATGCGACTCTTTACGGTCCGGTATTTACTGGTGACTTCGATAAAGATATGGATCAGGTTGCTGAAATCATCAACAAAGACTACTCTGACCGTTTCGCGGACCTTTCTGAGCGCGGTGAAAGCCACGTTTCACGCAAAGTTCTATCTTCTGAGCGTTCACTTGGTTCTGTTATCAAACTTCTTAACCCTTCTAAAGAAAACACAGAAGAGTACAACGCATGGTTGGAGTCAATTCCAAGCAGCATCAAAGCTCTTGTTTTCATGGTAAAACGCTTCTACAAAGAAGAGTGGGGTTCAGACTGGCGTTCACACTTCTCTGTTGACATTGTTAATGGTGAGCCAGGTCACGAAGTGAAATTCGAAGGTCGCAAACTTAACGGTAGCTACCTACGTGTTGGTCTTCGCAACGACGGTTCTTGGTGTACTTACAAACTACGTCAGGACTTCCTACCATCTCAGAAAATCCAGTGGGAAGATGATATCTCTTCTTCAATCATGGTTCCAGCTACGGCTCTTGAAGATCTTAATCCAGAATACAC
This sequence comes from Lentisphaeria bacterium UBA2565, assembly GCA_002340265.1. Classification (GTDB taxonomy): domain Bacteria; phylum Verrucomicrobiota; class Lentisphaeria; order UBA2565; family UBA2565; genus UBA2565. Next base: position 2,431 of record DDLT01000176.1, read on the forward strand.
AAACCCATCTGTAAAAGTGGTAGAAAACTGTGAGTACCGTTTCTTCCAGCGTCCGGATGAGGCAAAAGTTCGCGGTTATGACAAACAGGCAGAAATGGATATCGCTACAAACGGCGTATTCATCTCTAACTTCGAGCCAAAAACAAAAGCTGATGCGATTGCACTTGTAGAAGACTCTGTAAACTTCAACCTTTACACACAGCCAATGCAGGATCTAATCCGTTCTGTTGCTGAAGCTGATGAAGAAGGTTTCTTCGTAAGTTCTGCTCACGCTCGTATCGTTAACGGAGCGCCGACTAAGAACCCACGTTACCTACAGACTCGTCCAAGCCTTCTAGACTTCGAGCCAAACCACCTGACATTTGTTTCACACCGTTTATACCGTGAAATCGCTGCTGACAAGCCGCTATTCACACCGGTAAACGCAACAATGCCTGGTCGTCGTAACAACCCAGCTGAACCTGGAATTCGCCCACTAGCGGTATTCAACCCAGTTCACTACCAAGAACTTCCAGAACTGTTCATGGACTTCACTGCGTCATTGACTGGTAAGTCTCCATCTACAACTGGTGCTGGTTCTGAGGGTGCTTTGACAAAAGCTCCATTTAACTGTCTGACAGCAACTGCCGACCTAAATGCGGCTCTGCTTTCATTCATCCTTGGTGGTTACAACGGATTCACAACTGCTGCCGGCTTCATCGGAACTGAGCACCCAGTTGAGCACGATATCTCTCTACTAATTCCAGAAATCTGGAGTCGTATGAGTGAAGAAGAGCGTGACCCGAAAAACATGATCGAAAATGGTTACCTAGAAAAACTTGAAGACTTCGAATACGAAGGACGCATGGTTCCAGGTAGTCGTCTAGGATACCGTATCACTGACGAATTCGTAAACGCTTACATGGGTCGTGTATTCGAAACACCTAAAGCAGTTTTCGGGGAAACAATGCTAAAACCAGAAACTCAAAGCCTAGCGAACTTCGTTGACGGTATTGAGAACATGGCTGAAACCTTCGAAAAAGTTGGTAAAGCATACCTTTCTGACGGTTCTGAAAACTCAGCAATTCCACCACTAAAAGCTGTACTTGAGTGCATGGCTAACGGTGTAACAGCTGAAGGCAAAAAGATCACTGATCCAGAAGTACGTGAACTATTCACATACGAATCAGTAATCAACTCAGACTGGTACAAAAACCGTCTAACTGTTAAACAGGAACGTGAAGTTGCGCTTCTAGAAAGCCAGATCGCGTCTCTAAACAGCTACATGGCAAACGCAAACGTTGCAGCACTTGATCTAGACACAAAACTAGCATCAATCACTGAACGTCTAGCATTTGTAAAATCAGACGCGTACATCGCAAGCATCAACGGCACACTAGGTGCGGATCCACTATTCCGCGGCTAGCCAGCCAGTTAACAGTTAGCAGTAAATAGTTAACAGTTAACAATTGATTGATATACTAAAGGTCTTCGGAGCAATCCGAAGACCTTTTTTTATATTCGTGCTACGTACTAAGTGCTATGTATTACGTTCGTAAATGCTGGCGTGTGCTTTGGTATCTCGCTAATGCGGGACGGAGAGAATCACCGCTTTCAGTTCACAAGTAGGTCGGAGAGTCCCTCGACGATTTGCTGAACGCAGTGATGTTTGGGACTGTGAGAATCACCGCTTTCTGGGAACGCTGAGCTCCAGCTCGGCACTATACTCTAGAACTTCCAACATCGAACATTGAACTTCCAACTTTGAACCGTCTTTGGTTCGACGTTCAGTGTTAAACGTTCGATGTTCAATGTTCAGAGCCAAATCAGTATGTCCACCGCTATGTGCCAATTTATCCCGAAACTTTGGGACGGCATCTCGCTCGTGCGGGAAGCTGGATTAAATGCATAGCATTTTGGAGTGAGGCGAGAATCACCGCTTCAAACTCTGGGAACGTCCAACATTGAATACTGAACTTTGAACCGTCTTTGGTTCGACGTTCAGTGTTAAACGTTCGATGTTCAATGTTCAGAGCTAAATCAGTAAACGGCATCCCGCTCGTGCGGGAAGCTGGATAAAGAAAGCCTCCAGCTTCACTTATTCAGTAATCTCACTTTTACTTTTCAACTTCGGGAGCACCTGCTGTGAGCCGGGGTGTGTTTATAAACGTCAGCATATAAGTGTAGCCCAGATCTGCATAGTTTGTTTTTGTGAAGCCGTATGGTGAGACCGCCAGCTCAACATCTTCAGGAGCAAGGCGTATTTGAACAGGAGGACCAAATTTTGCTTCCTCCTTTTTACAGTCAATGGTTATCAATCTGCCATTTGGTTTTAATACTCTTTTTATCTCCCGAAAAATTTTAGATCCTATGGTCGGTAGATCTAAAGCATGGAGTATTGTGGCGGTAAGGCATACGTCGATGGATGAGTCGCTGAAGGGTAGCGGGTTGATAATATCGTGCTGTATGGGTTTTACATTTGCCAATTTGGGAGTTGAGCATCTGTGTTCGAGAGCATCTATTACACTTTTCCACCTGTCAACGGCATATACCGAACCATTTCTTCCTACAATTGATGAAGCCCAGACGGCGTAGTCTCCCGCGCCACAGCCCAGATCGAGAAAGGTAATCCCTCCCTCAATCTGCATTTCAGTCTCAAGCTGATCGGGGCGGTGCAGTTTGAAACTGCTTATACCGTGTTTCTGTCGCTCCATCTTTTCTTTTATTCCGGGAATATGTTCCAGATGTTTCTCGTAGTCATTCATTGGGGTTTATCCTTGGTTAATGTGTTGTATTTTATTTTTATTAAAAGAAATATTTAAAAGCCAGATAAACCGATGTGTTATCTGATAGGTTATGAAAATAGCCGTTATGTTTGTGCCCCGCGAAAATATTGGCTCCGAACTCAAAGCTGATGTTGTCCGTGTATTTATAGTTGATTACCGGACGAATATAAATATCTCCATCATCTGGTGAATAGATGAAAGGTATCAATAGTTCAAGGTTTTGATTCATCATTAGGCGGGTGAAGGTTACCGTGAGCAGCTGTCTCGTCCGCTCCGATGATGAGGCCTGTTCATTACTATTCCTGTACTCGCTGAACTGCAGCATTCGTTTAATATAGTACTGAATGCTTATGCTAAAGTCGCGGGAAGGGTCGAACATGTATCCCGCAAGATACCTGAGTTCCGAATTTGGAATTAAACTGTCGGAACCGTCTCTATCTTCCGTGGAGTCATAATAGGCAAACTCCAGATTGGCGATTCCACCGTAAGCCGGTCCTCTGATGCTGCCGCCGTACACATTTAAAGAAGAGAACTTGTATAGGCCTTCCTCTGTTTCCCGGGGCATTTTCCAGAAACCGTGATAACCGTAAAGAGCCAGCTCATATCCTTTGACTATTTTATGAACTCTGATCGCTGTCTCGTCGTCCGAAAACCAGTCGTCAGGCTGCTCTACAGTCCGGTCGTCTGAATCTTTATTTTCCGATATATATTCTCCAGTTATATAGTTGTCTGGATTGAATCGAGGCGTGTAGACTATATCAAGGTTGCAGAATGTCGAGAATAGACTCAGCTTCAGCGCATCAGAGGGATATTTAAGATACTCCTTGTCGCGTCCGATAAAGAATGACTGCCAATCTTTAGGAAATAGGTCGTTTAGAAATACCCATTCTCCCGTTCCCCAGGTGATGATCTGTCTTCCGACTTTAAAGTCGATATATTCAGAAGGGCGTGAGAACCAATATAATTCTCTGGTTTTGTAGCCTGCATCTTCGGTTACAGCATCAGCAGTCAAATCGACCTTGTACTTTACGTCATACCAGTCACATTGGAGTTCCGCATCAAGTTGCAGCCTGATTTCCATTACTGAGATATCCTTTTGTTCTTTGTCATTTTGCAGCCTCATACCGCCGCGCGTATCTATAAAGCCGTTCAGGTTGACTTGCTCTATTGTTTCAAAAATAACGTTTTCAGCAGATAGGGCACGACAAGCCAGTAATGACAGTAAGGTCATAGACAGTGCCCCGAATCGTGGTAAATGTAGTTTCATCGTGTGATGTCTCTCGGAGGGCGGCGTAAATAACGTTCACTGAATATCTTTTCCTGAATGCTGCTGTTATAGATGATATGATCCAGTTCCATTATTGTGGAGCTTCCGGTCTCCAAGTTTCGAACGACAGACTTTATCACCGTCGTAAACAGTTCTGGCTTTGAAGTATCACCGGCATTTATTTCTGCTGTTTTAAGAATTTCTATAACTCTGTATTTTCTTTTATTCTTGTAATATTCTATTTTGACGGGAAGAAAGGTCTGTTTATTGATGTAGGCCAGATAGTGGCTGAATTCGACTGTGTCGGGTGACTTAGGGCTGTTTTTTATGACATATTCTTCTGCCGTTTCGAATGCCGGACTGTGCTCATCTTCGTCAATGAGCCGACCTGATATATCCTCGTAAAGAAAATCCGTTCCGGCAAAACTCGTGCGCTTATCGCCGGCGGCTATACGTTTGACCAGATCAAGGCTCGGCAGATAAAGCCAGCGGTCATCTTCTTTCTTCATCTCGGTATATTTGTGGACAAGAAAAGTCATTTTTCTGATATTGGCAGGTCTCAGAAAATAGGCAAAGTATTTCTGGTCTGTATCAGATTCACCACTGTCTTTTCTGATAATTCTAAGCACTCTTTTTCTTTCACGCTGCTGTTTGTCTCTAGTTGTGAATGTGACCTCTGCCTTGAAATCATCGCCCTGATAAAGCGAAGCGTGGTATGATTTCTTGATAATTTCCTGAAGAGACGGTTCTGATGCCCGGGAGTTTTCTGGAATGGTCATAAATACGGCAGTGATTAGTATAAGAAGTTCTTTTTTCATTGTACTTTTCCTTTTTTTAAATAAGCGTTTTTCGAAGAGTTTCATTAAGGCAGGTAGAATCAGTATGGTAATTAATCCGGAGACCGAAAGTATGGTGAACAGCATCAGTCCCGTGGTTTTGTAAGGTATGAGCGGTGCAGTGAGCAACGGCAGAAAACCTATCGCGATAATCAACACATTCCGGGTTATGGAACGGACCGGTTCACCGAATATCAGCGGAATGACCATCTCCCATGAGCCTTGCTTTCGATACAGCACTCTGCTACGCTCAAGAAAGTGAATGGCAAAGTCGACCGCCATACCGATTGAAAGCGCACTGAGTACGGCAATAGGCAGATCATAATCTTTTCCTATAATTCCCGTAATACCGTAGATTAAAAGAAGAGTCACTGAAAGTGGAATCATACAGAGGAATCCCCAGAGGGTTGAGCGAAAAAGAATCGACATCATTATAAAGACAATTACAAAACTACCGATAAAGGATCTGAGAAAACCGTTCACAAGTCTGTCTTCAAGCACCAAGTTGACATAATGAAGACCGGCCCACTTAAATTCTAAGGGCATAGGTGGCGGATTGTTATCGATGTATGCGGCAACCGCATCGACGGCTTCTCCGGTTTTTGAACTGTCTCCGGTTGGAAACTGCACCCATATACTTGCACTGTTGTAATCCGGTGTCACCATATGCCAGAGATCGTGGGGGCGGTGACTTTGTTGAAACTGCATGTAACACTCAGCTATTGCCCTGCTTTTTAGAGGAATCTTAAATCCTTCCGGCTTTCCGCCGGTGAGTTCCTGATGTACTTTGCATACGACATCGGCGACAGAAGTGGTTTTTCCGGCAAAGTGTTTTGCTTCAAGGTAGGCTTGAAGTTGTTTCATGTAATTTAAGACCTCCGGTCTTTTAAAAGGACTCGTACGCTCTTTCTCAAGTTCCAGAAAGGTTATAACTTCCTGATAAAAGTCATTTTCTTCATCAGCTGCGGTAATCAGGTGCTTCGCTTTTATGTGCGTGATTATCTGCTCGGCGGCAGCTTCAATCGATTGAAGCTCATTTATCAAATTGACGAATTTCTTGGGAAAACGTTCTATCTTCTCTGAGAAATGACTGTAATCTTTTTGAACTGAAGAACAGAAAACCTTCAGGCGGTTTTTGAGAGCTTTCAGGTCAGTTTCATCCAGCTGCCGCACGGTCTTCTTTTTGGCGATAAGATAGGCCGTATATGTTCCGGCAAAGTGCCGGTTGAGCGCAGTATCCGCATCTCTTATGGGATGACCTTCTACAAAACGTCTGGCATAATTATCATTTACTTTAATACGGGATATTCCCCATGCCGCAAAAATAGTGGTGACCACAAAAAGCACGATAAACTTTCCGGCATGCTTGTAGGTGACTATTCCTATTTTATTGAGAAGTGAAATAAGCATTGTACGTTTTTGCTGAACTTTCGTTCCGAAATTTTTGAACCTACTCTCTGGTAAAAGGGTAATGTAGGCGGGTACAAAAAGCGTGGTGAACAGCCAGGCCGCCATAACTCCTA
>DDLT01000036.1 GCA_002340265.1 Lentisphaeria bacterium UBA2565
ATGCCGTTGAGGATTTTTCTCAGCGGCATTTTTTATTCATAAAACCGAAAAATTATATACTAATTAAGTTATTGACAGTACTAAACTTTGACGCGGTTGATGTTTGCGCCTAGGCTTTTTAGCTTTTCGTCTAAGTTTGAATAACCGCGGTCGACCATTCGCATATTGCGGACAATGCTTGATCCTTCGGCACAGAGTGCGGCGGTTAGAAGTGCCATTCCTGCACGAATGTCCGGGCTGGACATTTCGATTCCATGCAGTTTCGTCGGACCGCTTACTACTACGCGATGAGGATCACAGACGATTGCAGATGCACCCATTGAGATCAATCGGTCAACAAAATACAGACGGCTTTCAAACATTTTCTCGAAGAATAGAATTGTTCCTTCTGCCTGAGTTGCCAAGATGATGATTGAACTCATCAAGTCACTCGGAAACTGCGGCCACGGTCCGTCATCGACACGTGGAATGTGTCCGCCGAAATCTTTCTCTACTTTAAGATCGATATTGGCAGGGATTGAGACTTTGTTGCCTTCAAACTGAAGATTTACTCCGAAGCGTTGGAATACACGATTAATCATCCAGTAATCGCTTTTACGCACGCCTTCAATAGTCATTGCGCCGCCGGTTACCGCACCAAGTGTCAGAAAGCTTCCCACTTCGATATGGTCGCCGCAAATTTCGTGTTCGACGCCGTGAAGTTTGTCAACGCCTTCAATGGTCATGGTGTTGGTGTTTAGTCCGTCGATTTTTGCGCCCATGCCGATTAGAAACCTTGCCAAATCCTGAACATGTGGTTCAGATGCGGCATTACGGATAATTGTCGTACCTTTTGCCAACACAGCAGCGGTAAGAATGTGCTCTGTAGCAGTTACAGATGCTTCGTCGAAAAAGAGATCTTTTCCTTCAAATCCGTTCGCCAATTCGAAATCAAAACGTTTGCCGAATTCGACAGTAGCTCCCATGGTCTGCAAACCGTAAAAGTGTGCATCGAGACGACGGCGTCCGATGACATCGCCGCCCGGCGGATAGATTGATGCTTTACCAGTTCTTACCAGAAGCGGAGCGACGAAAAGAATACTTGTACGGATTCGAGAGCATAGTGCATGTGAGATGCTGCTCTTTTCGATGTTTTTAGGCGTTATAACAGCCGTTTCGCCGTCATACGACACTTCGCAGCCAAGTTCCTGCAGAACTTGCAGCATGACGCGTACATCGCCGATATTGGGAAGATTTTTAAGAGTGACAGTTTCGTCGGTCAAAAGTGTGGCGGCAAGGATTGGAAGTGCGGCGTTTTTGTTACCGGCCGCTTTGATTGTTCCGGAAAGTGTTTTTCCGCCTTCGATTTCTAGGTAATCTCCTGGAATATGCATTTTAGATTTTTCCTAATTGATGATTAAATTGTAAATAGAAAACTATTTCCACTTCGAGATAATGATCCTGACTTTCGTTTTGGATTTCATATCTTTGGGAAATTTACTGGATAAAAGTGTTTTCATATTCGCAATATCATCTTCGGAACAGTCAATTATAGAATCTGCCATGGTGTAGTTTACAGCAAAGTCGCCGGTTAAATCGGCTATAAATGAACCTTTATGGAGCCCGGAACCTACAAAAACCCAACGCGGTTTTGCAGGATCAAGGGTTTTGTTATTTTCATCGCTAAGGAAGTGTTCAATCGGCTTTCTCTGCACTTTATCGCCGGACTTCCATTCTACTTCTATTTTTACGTGATCGCCCTGTTTTTTGAACTTCTCATTCACTACACGGGCTCCGTTTTTTAGTCCAAGCGCGATCATCATAGTCTGAAGATGAAAAGGTCGCGCTTTGGAAATAAAAATTGTTTCATGCATTCTGCCGTTGTCAGTACAGATCAGTACCTCAATTGGCATATCTTCCACTACTTCCACGTAAGCAGGAAAAGATATCTCTTCAGTTTTTGCGTGAAGTGTGATCTCTCCCATTTTCATGTCGCCATTGTTTAAGCGATGAATCTTACAGTTTTCAACAAATGATTTAGCAAGTGAAAGTGCTTCTTTATATTTTGCTTTTGCCTCTTCCTGTTTCTTTTCCTGAACAAACTTTTCAGCATTTTTAAGCACGCGCTTATACTGATTCCATTTGTAACCTGCCATCAGTTGAAGCTGATCTTTGCCGACTTTTGCGGCAAAAGATTCAAGTTCCGATGACAGTTTGTCGAAAGCTTCATCGGCAATGATGAAGTTCGCCAGAAAAGCAAAAACTATAAGAAGCAATTTTTTCATTATTAAAATTCCCAGAATTCGTCGTCTTCGTCCGGAAGCGCAATTTCTACATGATTTTCGATAATAATATCAGACGGACAAGCCGGCTTCAGCTCTTCACGTTTGTTTTCAAACAGTTCGTGAAGGTAAGATGTCAGATCCGTCACACCTTCACCAAGTTCGGCACAAACTTCGAAAATCGGTAAATTTACTTCCGCTTTCAGTTCATCCAAAGTTTCTTGACTAATCTCTTCATCCATCTTGTTCGCCACAATTACAGATTCTGTCGAAGAGATACCTTCACGGTACATTTCCAATTCTGCCTGAAGCGCTTTAAAGTCATCAAGTGGGTGACGTTCATCAGTACAAGCCATATCAAGTACGTAAACCAACACTTTTGTGCGTTCAATGTGACGTAAGAAGTCGTGACCTAGACCGACATTGTCATGAGCGCCTTCAATCAGACCTGGAATATCAGCTACAGTAATTCGGCTGAAATCATCGTATTCAATAATTCCGACAACTGGATGAAGAGTGGTGAATGGATAAGGTGCCACTTTTGGGTGAGCTTTCGTGATCGCGGTCACAAGAGTGGATTTTCCGGCATTTGGAAAACCGATAAGGCCTACATCTGCAAGCGTTTTAAGCTCTAGTTCAAGATTACGCTCTTCACCTTCGCCACCGACAAGGGCAAAACGTGGAAGTTTGTTCTGGTTACTCTGAAAGTGTTTGTTACCAAATCCACCGATTCCACCTTTGCAGGCTCTGAATTCCTGACCTTCTTCGCTTAGGTCGATAAGCACTTCGTAATCACGATCAATATCACGGATAACAGTTCCCACAGGCACTTTAATCACATGATCTTCACCACGTGCGCCGTGACGGTTTACACCCATTCCACAGACACCTGGTTTAGCTTTACGAATTGGTTGATACTTTAAGTCAACCAGACTTTGCTCTTTGGATGTAGCTACAAAGATAATGTCGCCACCCGGGCCGCCATTACCGCCATCAGGACCACCTTTGGGAACATACATTTCGCGTCTAAAACTGCAGCAGCCATTACCACCGTTACCAGCTTTAACCCAAATTTTAACCTTATCTACAAACATGAAATCACCAATATTATGTATGATTAGATCATTTAATGCCTTATTAAGCAGTAAAAAATCTAACTTTAACTGTATAAAAAAAAATCCCGGCTCAAGAAACCGGGATTAAAATAATTAGAACCAACAGCTTTACAACTGGGTTATAAAAACAGATCTAATTACGCAGGTACAACAGAGATGCTACGCTGAGATTTACGGAACTCAACAACGCCATCAGTAAGAGCGTATAGAGTGAAATCTCTACCTTGACCTACGTTTTTACCAGGGTGGAATTTATTACCACACTGTCTAACAATGATACTTCCAGCAGTAACGAATTCACCACCATATTTCTTGATGCCGCGCATTTTAGGGTTTGAATCGCGTCCATTTCTAGTAGAACCCTGACCTTTCTTGTGTGCCATTTTTCTAAACTCCAAATATAAAATATTACAAAAACAAAAAAACAAAATCAATGAGCTTCATGCTCGAGGACGCCTAAAATAGTGCCTTCTTTTGTTATGGCAACTCCATTTTGGCAATTTTATAGTTTTTTTAAACTATTTCTAAATTAAGATGTTCTAATATGGCAAATTAACCTCAATTATCAACGCCAAAACAGTAAAAAGGCGGAGAGAAAATTTCTTTCCCTTCGCCTTAAATAACTATAAAGTAAAGTTACTTAGCCATTTCAACCGGTTTTCCGGCTTCCATCCAGCCTTTGATACCAGGTGCATATTCAGATACATTAGTGTATCCCAATCCTACCAGTTTAGTCGCCAACATTTTACTTGCCGGACATTTTGTATTACTGCAATAAGTCACAATTGCCTGACTTTTATCTGGAAGCATTTTGGTGATTTCAGCTTCAGAAGCCGAACTGGAAAGTGATTTTGCGCCGGGAATGCGTTTACCATCATCCCATTTGCCACTTCTTGCATCAAGAACTACCGCTGATTTATTATCTACAACTTTGGCAAATTCGTCCAATTCAAGATGTTTAATTGACACTTCTGTAGCTGTTACACCACAAACACCACTTGAGCATTCAGTAGAGCTACCACATTTACCGCTTGAGCATTTAGAATCTCCGCCGCAGACTCCACAACATTTACCGCAACACGCAGTGAGAATACACATTACTGCAACTATCAACATACTGGTAATAATCTTAAACATAATAATTCTCCTTAGTTGAATAAGTTATTTACGAGGCGAAAATATACGTTAATTAATAAACCATTACAACTACTTTCTACAGTGTTCGACAGAAACACTTAGTAATCATTAATTCCACGTCTTGGTTTTGACGGCACACTGCTCATTACATCAAAGTTTAGGTTTAGCTGCATACTCTCATCATTTGTGGCCTGTTTCAGTCTACCGTTATTTGTATCAATAATAAAGATTTCATTGTTTCTAACAATAGCTTCATACCTCCAACTTCCCTTACTGGAAGTAAATGACATTAATAATACAGAACAGATTCCAATTACAATTCCTGTGATAAACGATTTAGTTTTCATTTTTTTTCTCCTTGCTCAGCAGTTTTAATTACACTTTTATTCAACGAAGAATAGTGAGATAAGCGAATAATTAGACTACAATAGAAAAAATTTATGTCAAATAAATAGAATAACAGCTATGTACTGTAATCACGGCATTTTGTTAACTATGGCATCAGATTTTTTCAGAATCTCTAATTCAGAATAATCATAGCGTGACGGCGAGTGATGATTTCCGATTATTTCACAGACTTTAGTGATTTTTTCATCCGGAAAGTTAACTGATTTCAACAACTTTTTTGCTACATCCGGACCGTATTTTTCCTGAGTGATTCCATTATTATAACCATGAAGTTCTTCAGATACTTTTATGCCAACATCATGAAGTAGTGCAGTAGCGATGACAATTTCTTCGTCATAACTCTCATACTCTTTCATTATATTTTCCGAATGATAAAGCACGCGCAATGCGTGGTCAATTCTTCGATGATCAGCTTCAAAGTAATCAATTAGAAGTCTGGTAATTTGTGCTCTTAAGTAATCCATCTTAGTTCTCCATTTTGTCAGTTATAATTTACTTAAGATCTTCATTTAGTCACTCAATAAACATAAAAAAAGGCGCCACTTTCGCGACGCCTCCCAACAGGGTAAGTTTATTTAAAATCGATTTAACTGTCTAAATTAACGATGGTTCTTCCTTTTAACTGACCTTTCAGCATCAATTCGATTTTTTCATTCAATTGCTCTAGGCTAACTTCAGAAACGTACTCTTCGTTGAAATTAAGTTTCCAGTCAGTTGCCAGAAGGTTCCAGATTTTCAGCCTCATCGGCATTGGTGTATTAGCTGAATCAATCCCAATAAGCGAAACACCGCGAAGAATAAACGGGTAAACCGAGCTGTCAAACGTATGCCCTGCTACATTTCCGCAACATGTAACCACACCGTCGTAGCGTGTTGTTTTAATAGCAGTTGCCAGCATATTTCCACCGACTGTATCAATAACACCAGCCCAGCGACTTCTTAGTACAGGCTTCCCAGACTCGTCATTTAACTCATTTCTATCAATAAGTTCTACAGCCCCCATCTCTTCAAGCATTTTCTTTTCAGATAACTTTCCGGTTGCCGCAATGACTTTATAGCCAAGTTTTGCTAGAAGTTGAACCGCCACAGTTCCAACTCCACCAGTTGCTCCTGTAACAAGGATTTCGCCATCTTCTGGTTTTACCCCACCAACTATCATTTTGTAAACAGAAAGTGCAGCAGTAAAGCCCGCTGTGCCGATAATCATTGCATCACGACTAGAAAGTGTTTCAGGCAAAGAAACAACCCATTGTTCCGGTACGCGAATGTACTGTCCAAATCCTCCAGAAGTATTCATACCTAGGTCGTAACTGGTAACAATTACTTCGTCACCTTCTTTATATTTATCGGATTTACTTTCCATAACAACTCCAACAGCATCAATTCCCGGCGTATGTGGATACGACCTTGTAACTCCTTTATTACCAGAAGCTGAAAGCGCATCTTTATAGTTTAATGAAGAGTATTTCACCTGAATTAACACATCTCCTTCCGGCAAATCTTCAACAGTTGTAGTAACAATTGAACGTTTGAACTGTTTTACCTCTATCTCTTCAACCCGCATGGCTGTAAATGTTTTTTTTGTCATTTCTTTCCTCATTCTCTTTTTAGTTTGACAACAAATTAAAATAGTAGAAATTAATTTGATATCAAACTACCTAACAAAAGAAAGATAAATCTACAGAATCGACTACTTTAAAGGGAATGAGTAATTTACAGGTTTACGACCTAAAAAATCCGAGGAATTTTTCGTTATGAAAGACAAGTATATTGTACATTTCATCAGTAAAACAAAAAAGAGAATGGTTAAGTTTATCGAGGGTAAGCTTAAAAATAGCGAACTCAATGACCTCATTCCAACGCATGGAAATGTGTTGACAGCACTGTATGAGAGCAAAGAAAAACTAACCATGAAAGATATTGCCAGAATTATCAGTAAAGATAAATCAACTGTAACCCCTCTGATTAACAAACTTGTAAAACTCGGCTATATCGAGAAACAGAAGTCTGATGTCGACGGGCGAGTTACATACATACAGTTAACAGAGAAAGGTAATTCAGTTAAACCGTCTTATGAACAGGTTTCTAAAGAGATAAATGCCACGGCATTTAACGGATTTTCGGATACAGAAAAAGAAGAACTTCTTCGACTTTTGAAAAAGCTTAACCAAAACTTTAAGCAATAAAAATGCCGCTAATCTAAACACGAAGTTTAAATCTGCGGCAAAATTTAAGAGTAAAATCAATACATTTATTTTTTCAGTTCGGCAAGCTTTGTACGCATTGCCTTGACCTTTTCAGGATACTTTTCTGCAAGGTTATTTTCTTGTCCTGGGTCTTTAGTCACGTTATACAACTGATCAAACTTACGGTTACCAGAATCGATTCCGATACTATCACCCCATGAACGTCCCATGTTGGCAGGAAGGAAAACCCAATCATTTTGACGAATTCCTTTACCATCAAGAACCAACGCAGCTCGTCCTTTTTCACTTTTTCCAAGTAATGCAGCAAGAGTATTTTCGCTATCACGTGTGTCATTTTCCTGATTCAGAAGTGCCGCAATTGATGCATAAAGATCCATTTGACAAACAATAGCGTCAGAAACCATCCCACCTTTAATTTCAGCTGGCCAACTTACCATGAAAGGCACACGCGAACCCGCTTCCAAAACACTATACTTTCCGCCACGAAGCACTCCAGCAGGTGTGTTCTTCCCATTAAGTTCTTTAGACTGATCTGCATAGCCATCATCAAAAACAGGGCCGTTATCGCTAGAGAAAACAATCAATGTATTTTTAGTCAGTCCAAGCTCATCAAGTTTATCAAGAAATTCACCAACGTACCAATCAGCCTCGAGAATCACATCACCGCGAGGCCCTAAGCTTGACTTACCAACAAAACGCGGACTCGGAATACGTGGTACGTGTGGCTGGTGAAGGTTGTAGCACAACAAAAATGGATCATTTTTATGTTTAGTCACAAAATCTGCGGCCTTTACATAAAACTGTTCAGCCTGATTTTCATCAATCCAAAGCGCCGCAGTTCCACCTGACATATAACCGATGCGAGAAATACCGTTGGTAATGCTCTGATTATGGCCATGCGTCCACTTAAATTTAAGCATTTCTGGGTTACTTTTTCCTGTCGGTTGACCTTTGAAAGGAGCCTCTTTTCCTGCACTGTTTTTATAGCTAACAGTAATAGGATCTTTTGGATTAAGGTTTTCAACACGTCCATTTTTAACATAAACTGTTGGCACACGGTCATTTGTCGCCGCCATAATATACGAATAATCAAACCCCACTTCATTT
>DDLT01000170.1 GCA_002340265.1 Lentisphaeria bacterium UBA2565
AAAAAGGTGAGCAGAGAAATCCGCTCACCTTTTTTATTATATATCTGAAAGGTCAGCCCGATTCGTCTATTCGGACTGATCGATTTAACTTATTTTGCTAGATTCCAGGCAATCTTTTTGTTTGCACAAAGTGGAACGATGCCTTCGAATTCGTCTGGAATGATGTACGGCTCTTCGTCACTTAGGGTGATGGTTTCCGTATTACGTTCCAATCCGTAGAACTCTGCACCGAATTTTGAGGTGAAGTTTTCCAGTTTATCCAACATGTCATTTTCAGCAAAGATTGATGTCAACAGAGGTGCAATGACTGGCGTTGAGAAAATACCCGGAGAAGATTTTCCTGCCTCTTTAGCTGTTCGATAATGCGGTGCTGAATCTGACCCGAAAAAGAATTTCGGATTTCCTGATTTGATCGCAGCAATCAATGCTTGTCGATCATCTTCAGTCTTCGCTACCGGCATGCAGTAGTTGTGGACGTTCAGACGCCCTGCCAAAATGTCGTTAATTGTCAATACCAGATGCTGAGGTGTAATTGTCGCTGCGACCTTATCGGACAGCTCCAATATAGTCTTTACTGTTTCGGCAGTACTGATGTGCTCCATAATAATTTTCAGATTCGGAAAATCTTTGTTCAACTGTCGAAGAATTGGTAGAAACGCGTGTTCTGCATCAAGAACTGGAGTTCTTGGTACTTCGCCATGTAGAGAAAGCGGTAGTCCGTATTTTTCCATCCAACCATAAACTTCGTACATCGAAGAGATATCTGTCACTCCATTTTCGGAGTTAGTTGTCACACCTGCCGGATACTGTTTTCCAATCAGTACATCCGGGCAGTTCACCGCGTCGATAATCATCTGTTCGGTTGTGCTTGGAGAAAGTTTAATCGCCGCGAGGTAGGTGAAGTTCGGCTCGACTTCTTTCAAGCGCCCGACATAAGCGATGGCAGATTCTGCATCATCCACAGATTTAGGCACAATATTCGGCATCACAATTCCGCGAATTACACCGCCCATGCGAAGGCGGGAAGTGGCAATCGGCATACGGTCATCATTACGTAGATGAATGTGAAAGTCATCAAAAGCTGGAAGAGTTAATTTCATAGTAAATTTCCTTATTTTTGTAATAGAACGATACAGTCACAGGCAATCGCCTCACCTTTACCGACTGCGCCTACACCTTCGGAGGTCTTGGCTTTCACAGAAATCTGATTAATCTGACAATTCATCAGTTCGGCAAGATTTGATCGGATCTGATCAATAAAAGGGCGAAGTTTCGGCTGTTCAAGGTGAATGGTGGAATCGATATTGATAATTGAACTAGTTTTAAATTCAGGAAGTGACAGAACCTCTTTTAAAAGTTCCGTACTGGAGATGTTTTTATACTGTGAATTGGAATCAGGAAAGTGTGATCCGATATCGCCTAGAGCAAAAGCGCCGAGAAGCGCATCGATTAAAGCATGAATAAGCACATCACCGTCGGAGTGGGCAATGCAACCTTTTGTATGCGGAATCGAACAGTTGCCGATTACTAATGGCAAGCCATCAGCAAGTCGGTGTAAATCACTACCCTGTCCGATTCGAATATTCATCTACCAGGCCTCGGTAATTCCTGCGATAATTTTCTGTGAAGCGTCAGTTGCCGCAAGCCCGGAAGCAACACGACGTGCTACTTCGATATCACCCATTTCGGTAAAACGCCCCTGCCCCGACACTTTGGTCAGAGGAATTAACGGACGCGCCTGTCCCGGAATCAGAACGGTATATTCCACCTGAAGCGTCACACGGTAAATAGTACTTCCGTAGTCTTCGTTGGAGTCTTCGTCTTTATTGTCGGAACGGTAAGCGGCACCAACACCATCGGCTCTAACTTCAACAATTCGAGCGTGAACCACACAGTCAGAGCCGTCAGTTCCCTTCAGTTTATATGAACCGTTTGACTGAACCGCCGCACGCAGACGTTTCTGCAGTTCAACGCGTAGTTCCGGACGATTCGTCGCATTTTGCACAGCAGCGACACCAACTGTATCGATTTGCGGATGCTTAATGTTTCCAGTTTTATAACCGGCGCAACCGGAAAGAACGACCATAAATGCAATTAAAAATAGATTTTTCATTATTTATCCCCCTCGATATTCGGCAATGGCAGAAGGTGTTTATCCTTATCCTGATCAGTTTCAGGCAACACAGGAGATTCACCCCATTCTGCTTCATCTTGATTCGCAGTGAACGGCGCCATCTTCTTACTTTTAATACTCGGCTCAATCTTATGCTCCACCTTCTGCTTCTCTTTCGCTTCGGCAACAACAATCTCAGAATCAGGGTCGACAGACGCCAGCAGAATTTCAGCTTTCGCCGCCGCCGGAGAATCGGTATATTCAAAAAGGACTTTACGCAGATATTTGCGAGTCGCAGATGCGGAATAGTTAGCTTCGTATGTGTAGAAAAGCCCCAAATTATAGTAGTACATTCCAAGACGATCAGTCAGCTCCACCTTCAGCTCTTTCGCCTCGTCAGCTCGTGCATGTTCTGGATAAGCTTCAAGAAAAGAGTTTACGTATTCAAGAGACTGACGCGTTAGTTCACAATCCTGGTCCGCACTTTCGGCCATATTATTATACACATTCGCCATTTTGATAAATGCTTCAGATCGCTGAATTTCATAGTTTTTATACTTTTTGATCAGTTTCTCGTAACTAAGAATTGAAGTTTCCTGATCTAAGCTTGTCGCCTGAAGATTACCGAGACGAAGAAGTACAGCCGCGGCATTTTTATAAAACGGAGCGGTTTCGACGATAAAGTTATAAATGTCTGTTGCGTGACCGCGATTGTCTCTGAAAAGCTTATCACCTTCCGCTTCATACTCCATACCAAGCGCAAATAGCTCATCAAGTGCGGGCGTGTAATATTTTTCAGTCGGATAACGTTCAATCAACTCTTTATAAGTCTCAAATGCAGAACTACGGCTTCCATCAAGACGAAGGTTTACAGCTTTGCGGTAAAGTGCCTGAGCCTTGTTACGCGGATCACGAGCAACCTGAAAAACAACCTCATATTCATCGGCCGCGTCGTCATAGTCTTTCGCTTTTTCATGCATCTGCGCTTTTTCCAGTGCATTATAATCGCCGAACCAGCGTGTTTTCACAAAATTGTCAGACTCGATCCATTCGGCGGACACAACCTGAGAAATAAGGGAAATAATCCCGATAAAAAGAAAAGTGCGAATATGCACAAAAACCTCCAATAATCCAAAATATTTTAGTAAGCGCTTTAAAATAGCTAAAGAGTCAGGATAAGCAACCAATTTTGGACGGTTTCAGGTTAAAAGGTTACAGGTTGCAAGTTGAAGATTCTCAGGTTGAAGGTTGCAAAATTAAAGTTATAAGTTTTTAGGTTGCAAATAAATAACATCATGAGTTCTAGGTTGTAAATTTATTGAATTCAAATTATCTGTATTTTGTTAATTTAACTAAGGAGACAGCATGAGTACCTGTACACACTTTGAAGAATTAGAAATCTGGAAACGAGCTAGAGCCTTAGTTTTCGATGTATATAAATCATTTAACCATGCAAAAGATTACGGATTTAAAGACCAAATACAACGAGCCGCAGTTTCTATAATGAACAACATTGCAGAGGGATTTGAACGAGAATCTAATAAAGATTTTCTAAACTTTTTGAGAATCGCAAAAGGTTCGTGTGGTGAAGTTCGCTCAATGCTTTACGCCGCTGAGGATTTAGGTTATTTAAGTTCTAATTCAGCAGAAGAAATGCGAAAAGAAGCAACAGTTTTAATCAGACAAATACAAGCATTAAGAAACTACTTACTTTCAAATTCATAACGCACTAACTAACCTGTAACCTGCGAACTTGCAACT
>DDLT01000213.1 GCA_002340265.1 Lentisphaeria bacterium UBA2565
TGCGAACTATTTTTTTGTTGCTTATAATTTGTTTTAACTCTGTATTTTTATACTCTGAACTTATTGTTGATGTTAATGTATACGGAGGAGCTGTCGAGTTGGAGAATGAGGCAATCTCTTTTGGACTTTCGTCTGCCGCTCACGAGACAAAGGCTCCGACTCCACCAGTTCAGACTAAGCCACGTGCCTACTTTTGGCGGGAAGACTGGCCTGTTGCAGGTATCAATACATCTATGACTAAGGATTACAGAACTCCTACTGCTGAAACTGCAGAGTGGAAGTTAGTTGTTTCCGTTCCAATTACCTACACAGATCCAATTACTTTATCTTTTGATGCGTCCGGATTTGCCGTAGATGGAAACTTGACAATGACCGGTGGGGCTTATACAAACGAAAATATTGCCTTAGATTTTACTGCCCCTGTAGATAGACTGGCAGTTACAAATGGAATTTATACTATCTCTTATGTCAGCACTTTGAGTCCGGCTTTAGGGCTAGAGGCTACCCAGGATGGAGCTAAACTGACTTGGTCAGTTGAAGAGGAAATCGGCGTTAAAGAGTATAAACTTGTCGATTCAAAAACCGGTCAAATCATCGATACTGTTGTGGCGAATGAGCTGGGCGAATATGAGTACACTCTTGAAGATGCTTCAATTGAGGTTACTTTGGTTGTGATCGACAGTTCGGGCTTTAAACAAACTTATCTTCCGGAAGAGGGGTCCGTTGTGAGAGTCAGCTATGAATTGAATCCGGGCTGGAACCTTGTTGCAATGCCGGGTGCTAATGCAGATATTTCTGAGCTTATAGATGTAACGACTGGCGCTTTCTGGGGTTGGGATGGTTCGACTTATTTCCCTGTTGATAATCCTGAAGCAGGGCAGGGAATCTGGGTTTTCAGTGAAAAATCTCAAAATGTGTTGATTACAGCTGAAGAATCAGAAGTTAACCTCGAGATAAATCCGGGATGGAATCTGACAGGTCCTGTTGAAAACTGTGAAGTCCCTGAATGCGCGGATGCTGTATTTACATGGAATAGTGATTATGAGAATGTACTTGAAAACGACAATATTCTGCTTAGAGGAGTCGGTTACTGGATTTTTTCTGTAACAGGAAACTAGAACTTTCTTAAACATTTTTTATGTTAAGCCACTTAATTATTAGGTGGCTTTTTTTGTACCGTTCATGCTAGATAATAAATAATGAGATTTAAATATGAGTAAGATAAAAGTTCTTCCTCCTGAAATAACTAATTTGATTGCAGCCGGTGAGGTTGTGGAACGTCCTGCCTCGATTGTGAAAGAGTTGATTGAAAACTCGCTGGATGCTGGGGCAACGCGTATTCGTATCAATATTCAGGCTGGTGGCAGAAAGCTGGTTCAAGTGGCAGATAATGGTTGCGGAATGAATCGAGAGGACGCAATTTTGTGTCTTGAGCCGCATGCGACCAGTAAGATCAAAACCGAAGCGGATGTGGAAAGCATTCGGACAATGGGCTTTCGTGGTGAGGCGCTTCCGAGTATTGCGGCTGTGACTCGTTTTGATATTCTAACCCGTCCGCATGACGATAAGAATGGAACAGAAGTAATTGTAAATGGCGGAAAGGTGGAGGCTGTTCGTGATGCAGGGTCGGCTCCGGGAACGACAATTACGGCAAAGAACCTATTCTTTAATATGCCGGTTCGCCGCAAATTTCTTCGTACAAAACAGACTGAAACTATCCATATTCAAAATACCGTTCAGCTTCAGGCACTGGCAAATCCGGAAGTGGGATTTGAACTGATTATGGATGGTAAAAAGCAGTTTAAAGTGGCTCCCGGCGGCGATGTGAAAACGCGTATGACAATGCTACTTGGGAAGAGTTTTGCCAATGATATGATTCCGGTTGAATACATGGAGGGCGATATTCGAATTCATGGTTTTGTTGCCCGACCTGGAATCAGTCGAAGTACACGAAAAGAACAAACTTTTTTCATCAATGGGCGACCAGTTGTCAATGACACACTCTTTTATGCGATTCGTGATGCCTATCACACGTTGTTGATGAAAGGACGTTATGCTCCGGTTTTACTGTTTTTGGAAATGCATGCGGGAATGGTTGATGTGAACGTGCATCCGCAGAAGCGGGAGGTTCGCTTTCGTAACAGCACGCTTGTCGGATCTGTTTTGGCAAATGCAGTGAAACAGGCGATTACTGATTTTCAGCTTAGTCAGCATAATGAGATTTTTACGGAGAGTCGTCCAGTTCAGGCAGAATCAATTATTCGTCCTGGTTTCAGTAAATTGACGCCTTCAGATTTAAATATTCCGACACAAACTGTTGAGGCAACCAGTTCGCAGAAAACAACTCCTCTAACAGTAAAGCGTGAAATTACTACAGGCGATTTGAAAGCGATTCAGCAAACTGCAGAATCAATTGTTGGAAAAGATAAAGCAGTAACACCTAAAGTTGATGTAAAAAAAGAAAAATTTGTTGAACCTGAACCGGTTGCATTTGATGTGGCTGTTTCAACTCCGGAATTACCGGAACTTCCTGAACCTGAGCCGTTTGATTTGCCTGAAGCGGCGCCTCTTTCGCCAAATTCAACACATCAGGAGTTGCTGAAGACTGAAAGCAAATCTGTTCAAAACTCCGTATTCAGTTCGATGCGTTTTATCGGAAATCTCGGCAAGCAGTTTATTCTTGCAGAAGGTCGTGACGGGCTTGTGGTTATTGATAAACGCGCCGCGCATAGTCGAATTGTTTATGAACGTATTTTAACTGAAAGTAAGGACGAAAATGCAAAAGGTCAGCCTTTGTTGATTCCGGTTACAGTTGAGGTGACGAATCACGATAAACTAATACTTTCAAAGAACATAAACTACTTCCTTAAAATTGGTTTTTCGATTGAACATTTTGGCGGCAATACCTATATGATTTCATCAGTTCCGGCCAACTTCCCACACGAAAATATTGTCGGACTTCTGCATAATATTCTTGATGAATTAAGTCAGAGTTCAAATTCGGTCGGACGAAGCAAAGAAAACCGATTAGCGAGTTTGGCGGCGAAATATGCAGTTCCTGATAGTAAATTGTTAAAGGATGAAGAAGTGGAAGCTTTGCTGAATAGTTTGTCGAAAACTGAAATGCCTTACACTTGCCCGAACGGACGACCGACGATGATTAATTATGCGTTTTCAGAATTAGAAAGCCGTTTCGGGAGAAAGGCTCGATGACAGTAGACAGTTAGCAGTAAACAATTATCAGTAAGCAGTTTAGTGGAAATTTTTGAAACTTGAAACCTGTAACTTTTAAACCTTCAACCTTTAGGTTTTGATATGAAAATTGTTTCAGTTGAAGAGATGCGCTTTATGGATCGGGTGACTTGTCAGGAGTTTGTGGATAGTCGATCGTTGATGTTTGAAGCAGGTTTTGGTGTGTATCAGGAAATTATTGAGTTTGCGGAACTTAACGGTTTTAATCGTTTTCTGATAATTTGTGGCAAAGGTAATAACGGCGGCGATGGATTTGTGGTTGCTAAACTTCTGCATGAAGCTGAATATCTTGTGAAAGTCCTTTCTCTTTACCCGACCTCTAAACTGACTGGTGATGCTGAGTTTTACGCTGGTAACCTGCCTGATGATATCGAACTCCTTGAAGGGTTTGAACTGCCTGACCTTCCCGACGATGTCGTAATTATTGACGCAATTCTTGGCACGGGATTTGACGGTGAATTGCGAAAAAACTACAAAACGTTGATCGAGGCATTAAATAAACTTCCGAATCCGGTAATCTCAATTGATATTCCTTCTGGTTTAAACGGTGATTCAGGCAGAGTTCAACCCGTTGCTTTAAACGCTACCAAAACTATCACAATTGGTTATCCTAAAACCGGACTTTTTCTAAAAGATGGGCCGGACACAGTCGGTGATTTGCGACTTGTAAAGATTTCAATTCCAGAAGAGCTGGAAGAACGCTGTGTCTCTAATTTAAATGCGACCTTTATTCAAGATGTTAATTTATCTGTAAAACGATCAAACTCTGCACATAAGAAGTCGTTTGGCACTGTCAAGGTAATCGGCGGTAACTCACAGTATCAGGGTGCTCCTAAACTTTCAGCTGTGGCGGCGATGCGTTCCGGTTGCGGATATGTGACTTTGCTTACCAGCGATAAAGTTGGTCGTGAAGGTAATCCGTTGGCATTGATTCATCAACAACTCAGCAACCTTTCAGAATCAGAAGAGTTTGTGACTTCTGACGATGTGCTGATTTTTGGGCCAGGTTTGGGGCGTAATGTTGACGATAGCCTGCTTCTAAAGAATCTGCTGAATATTCCTAAAGCACTGATTCTTGATGCAGACGGACTTTGGCAATTGTGTCAGATTGACGGTTTTAAACGGTTTGAGAAAACAACCATTTTGACGCCGCATCCGGGTGAAATGGCGCGCTTGTTGGCACGCTTTTATCCAGAGGCGTTAGAGTTTGACCGAATTGCTCAGGCAATAGCGTTGGCGGAAAAGCTGAATGCGATCGTGGTGCTGAAAGGGCGATTCACAGTTATCGCTGATCAGAACGGAAACTGTTCAATCAACAGCTCGGGTTGCAACGCTTTAGCCACTGCGGGAACTGGCGATGTGTTGTCAGGCGTTATTGCGGCTTTGGTTGCTGAAAATTCTGACACGTTCAATGCAGTCGAAAGCGCTGTATTTGTTCATGGTAGAGCAGGGGAGTTAGCAATAAGTCGACGGGCTTTGATTGCCGACGATTTGCTAGAACTGATTCCACAGGTTTTTTCGGAAATCGAGCCGTTGTAGGTCGGAGAGTCCCTCGACGACTATGAAGTATGTTAACTTTTTCACTAAATTGATTAACTCAATTAATATGCGGTCACGGAGTGGCGCGCACTACTATTTTTAGTGGTGCGGTGGTGGTGGATTGATAATGTCATTTGCTTCACCGTGTTTCACCTTTTCATCCACTTCATCAAGTTTTTCACGTAATGCGCTGATCTGATTCTGCTGATCTATTATCACTTTGTTCAGATCATCAAGATTTTTTTCCAAATAGGCGATTTTGATCTCAAGATCAATGAATTTTGTGTCTTCCAATTGATTTTCTCCGGTGAAACTATTTCTACTTGTCCACCTCATAGCGGTGGACTTACTTCCATCTCGTAACGATGGATTTACTTTGCGAAAAAATACCCCGTTAAAACAACGGGGTATTAAGTTCTTAGGTTGCCGAGCAGGAGCTCGGCGTTCCCAGTCGCTTTTTATAATATGTTTGAGGCGATTTCTGCCAGTTCACTGCGTTCACCTTTTACCAAAGTTATATGACAGTGCAATGGGTTGCCTCGGAATTTACTTGCTAGGAACGTTAGTCCGTTATCTAGGCTTGACAAGTAAGGATGATCAATTTGGTCAATATCACCGGTAAAGATCAGCTTTGTGCCTTCTCCGGCGCGTGTGACAATGGTTTTGATATCCAGAGGTGTCAGGTTTTGCGCCTCATCGATGATCATGATTGAGTTCGCTACACTTTGTCCACGAATGTATGAAAGCGGAGCAATTTCCAGAATGTCATTTTCATCAAAGTTAATCGGCAGAACCGAACGACCGCTTTTCCGATCTTCCTGTTTTAAAAAGTCCAGATTGTTATAAATCGGAGCCATCCACGGTAACATTTTCTCTTCAAGAGAACCTGGAAGAAAGCCGATGTCTTTTCCGACTGGAATTACCGGACGCATCAATTTGATTTTGACGTAGGCGTAGTCTACATAGGTTTTATAGAGTGCTGCTGCGATGGAAAGGAGTGTTTTACCGG
This sequence comes from Lentisphaeria bacterium UBA2565, assembly GCA_002340265.1. Taxonomy (GTDB): domain Bacteria; phylum Verrucomicrobiota; class Lentisphaeria; order UBA2565; family UBA2565; genus UBA2565. The sequence continues at coordinate 5,801 of DDLT01000213.1, forward strand.
TTCCGGCTTTTCCGTGAATGGTGACAAGTTTGATGTTTTCGTCAAGTAACGCGTCCATCAGATAATGTTGCTCGATATTTCGTGGTTTTATCCCGATTACCGGCGTATTTAACCACTCTACAAGCATTAATTGATTTGGTTTTACGGCACGAGCCAGAAGTTGTTCGTGGGACGCCTCATCACTGTTTTTAATTAAAAAGTATTCGTTTAGGCTGAACTCGGCATCCGGAATTGTCAGGCGGGTTGTGAACTTTAAGTCTTCAATTTGTTCTGAATCAAGAACTAGGGTTGAATGACCTTCGTAAATGGCGTTCTTTTTGTCAGTGGTGTAATCTTCTGCACAGATTTCAAGCACGTCTGCTTTTACACGTAGATTGATGTCTTTACTGACAAGAATTGTTTTGTTGGTTTTGCTTAGAACGAAGGTGGTTTCAAGAAGGTTGTTGTCGACCGATTCTTTAAGAGTCTCAGGAAACTCTTTGTCGCGCGGTACGTCGATCACAGCAATTGTACCGCCGTGGTCTCCGATTGGAACACCTTCGCTGAGCTTTCCGCGTTCACGTGCGTCGTCTAAATAGTGTGCTATTTTTCTGGCATTGGCCCCCAGTTCGCCAGGTTTACTTTTAAAAGTGTCTAATTCCTCAAGAACAGGCAGGATTAATACAATGTGATTATCTTCAAATGAGATTAGTGAATCCGCATCATGAAGCAGGACATTTGTGTCCAAAACAAAGATTTTTCTGCTTTGAGTGATTTCTACCATATACGCCTCCGAGTTGCATGGGTTATTAAAGCTGTATTATTCTATGGCTTATATATAGGATGTGCAATGCTGAAAACTGAATTTAGAGGTCAAAGTCGGCAATAATAGGCAGGTGATCTGATAAATGTATATTTGGGACAAAAAAGCCCTTTAATTCTATTTCCGGAGAATGTAGAATGTAGTCCAACTGATGATTTGGCTTCCATGAAGGGAAGGTTGGTACGGCTTGCTGATTGGCATTTTTTAGATTCAAAAAATTAGCCAGTCTTGAGAGTTCGCGTTCGCCTTCAAAGGTGTTGAAGTCGCCCCCGATTATGACTGGTCGTTTGTCACTTTTTATTAAAATCGCCAGATTTTTCAACTGCTTTTCACGCACTCGTTTCGACAGAGCAAGGTGAACTAGGAAAAAACGGAAATTTTCAAAGTCCACTTCAATTACGAGTCGTTTGACTCCACGACTTAGAAAGTGGAATTCTCCATTAAAGCCCTCTTTTGTCAGCACAGCATTTCCCTGATGTCGAAAGAGTGGAAGATGTCGTTTAAAAATTTTGTGTTTGTATTTAACGGATCGATGCGCTTCGTAGTTTAAATGTTCCGCAAGTTTCAGTGCCTGACAACGGAAGGAAGTTCGATATGAACCAATATCGACTTCGACAAGACCTATGATATCCGGCTTTGAATCGGCAATGAAGTGTTTGAGAAGTTCAAAGTGTCGATTAGTCGGTTTGATATTTCGGTGCGCTCGAAGAAAAATGTCGTAATATTTTCTGGGAGAACCAGTGGCGTAGGCAATGTTGTAAATAAGAACACGCATGTAAATACCTCAAATTGATAGTTCGTCTTAAATATAGCGGTAATGAGGCATAAAAAAAGGCGGATTGAATCCGCCTTTAAAAACTTATTTCCTTAATCCATCATGGATTTAGTTTATTTCTTAACAGCCGTTATGATGATAGCGTCTGTTTTGTCGATTTGAATTGAATCGACTTGATCCATTTTGATTGTTTTGTCACCTTGAACTAAATCAAAGCTGTAATCTGCAGGAAGTTTTTCTTTGTCCCATGATACAGTAATTACTTTTTCTTTGTGAACTTTACCGTAGAAGATCCACTCAATCTCTTTACCCGGCTTACGGCTGTCGCGGTATAGGTACATCTGTTTATCAGGAGAAACTAGAGCTGTATAACCCGTTTCCATGCCTGGAGGCGGTGCCATATCATCGAGCTTCTTATCGTAGCCGTCTGTTGCTTTTTCGTTAATTGCAAGAATCACTTTGCTGAGGTGACCGTTTTTGATGTGAAGAGTCACAAGGTCTTCCTGCTTTTCTTCAACTTTAGGTTCTACCTCTTTCACAACTTTTTCTACTGTAGTTTCAGTAGTGGTTGTTTCGGGAGTTGTTGTTTCTTCAGTTTCATTTGAACAAGCGCTGAAAAGGCAGGCTGTAGAAATGATTGCACAAATTGATAGTTTTTTAAGAATCATAGTGACCTCATCCTATTGTTTGATTTAAAAGACTCTCAAATATAAACACATTTGTTCGCATGTCTAATAATTATCGAGAAGGCAATTAAAAAGTAATGTATAAATATACAAAAAAGCCCCATTTAATAATAAACGGGGCTTTTGAAACTGTATTTAAGAAATTACTTAGCTACTGGGGCAGGAGTTGCCTGACCAGGATAAGTAACTTTTGCAGTTTTAAGAAGCTTGTCAGCAAGTGTTTTTTGAGTCTCCTGCAGTTTCATCATTTCAAGACGAGTTGCAATCTGACCTTTTACTTCTTCAAAAGGAGTAACAGTTGGAGGGTTGTCACCTGTTTTCTTGATTAGGTGATAACCAAACTGTGTTTCAACGATATCGCTGACTTCACCGACTTTCATAGAGAATGCCGCTTTTTCAAATTCAGGAACCATCTGACCTTTTCCAAAATCGCCAAGGTCACCACCGTTCTCTTTGGAAGGACAGCCACTGTATTTTTTCGCAAGTTCTGCAAAATCACCACCATCCTTCAGTTCTTTCTGAACTTTCTCGATTGTTGCTTTTGCTTCTTTCTGAGCAGTTTCTTGTGCCGCTTTTTCTGCTGCGACTTTAGCTGCGTCATCGGCGAACTCACCTTCTACAGGTTTTGCTTCCGTTAGGATAAGAATATGCGAAGCTTTTACAGTTGCAGGTTTTGAGAACATAGTTTCTTTGTTATCTTCGTACTCTTTTTTGATATCAGCTTCTGTCACTTCAAGGTCTTTTGCGAAGTTCTTTTTGATGTATTCCATCTGAAGGAAACTTTTAACCTGTTCAGGATTTTTCGCTTCTTCTGCAATTACATCAGCAAACTTTTTGCCGGTACGCTGCTGAAGCATCTCTTTGTACTGATCAAGAGTCATACCAGAGCCTTGGATCATTTTTACCAGTTGCGCTTCAAGAAATTTAGCTACTTCGCCGTCTTTTGCTTTAATTCCAGATTTAGCCACTTCCTGATCAATAAGCTCAGTGTTAACCATTGCTTCAAGGATTCGCGGCTGCATCTGTTGGCGGAACATATTAAGTTGCTCTTCTGGCACTGGCTGACCACCGGTAAACTGCATCATCTGCGCTGTAATTACTTTATCAATTGCAGATTGTTTGATTTCAACGCCGTTAACAATTGCAACTGCTTTGTCTTCAACTTTTGCAGGTGCAACTTCAGCAGTTGCTGGAGCGGCTTCTGTTTTT
>DDLT01000183.1 GCA_002340265.1 Lentisphaeria bacterium UBA2565
CCTGAGGGTATTTAGGCCAGTGAAACATAAGATGGCGCTAACTCAAAGGTAATTTCTTTGAGTGGTGTTTTGGTCTCGATCGGAAAAGGAGACCAAAAGGGCTACAGAATAAGTGTGTGGCAAGTTTTGCAAACAGTGGAGAAATAAAGCTAAACAATAAAAGAAGTCATTTATGCGCCCCAATATGGCGAATATGGCCTATTTCTGGTGTCCAATCACAAAAGTTGCTCCTGGATACCTGATCTTGGACATCCACGTGGTGGCTATTACGTAACAAATAGGTGCGCGGAGAGCAAAACACACTCGAGAATTTTATTACTGATACGATTTAAAAAATGCACCAACTTGCACCTAGCAATTGACGCTTACCTTGGGGTCCTCTGGCTTCGACTCCATTGCTGGGTTATCATAGTTGGTGATAGTCACTTTCTTGGAGCTAGAGGAAAAGAAGTTGAACGTGAAGTCTGTAATACGAATGCAAGAGTACTATTTACATAATTTTGCCTGTCATTCTATATCTGACGCTCTTCTTAAGGAGATGTAAACTTTTGAAAAGAGTGCAAATGATTGTCTTTCAAAGCTGATCAGAAGAAAGACACCTCTTTGCCGATCCATACTACTTACAGAGAACTGTCTTTCTACCGCTGGAAATTTAAACACAGTTCTTCAGTTTAACTTTTGCTAATGAGGATACCATGAATTGAATTTTGTACAAGCAAGTTCCGCAAAGTCACACATTGCAAGTCACGTTGGTTTTATTCAGAGTAAAAGAATTGTATTGTTACTAGCTTAGAAGAAAGAGAATCTTCACACACCTTTCACTCATGACCTCCTTGTTAATACCTGAAACAACAGAAAAAAACATATCGCTTTGTTTGCACCATTTTACATTGTAAACGCGCAAAATCTCGCTCAGATGTTCTTTTCTGTTGGAAAAAATCTGAAAACTATCCGTCATGATAGTTTTGATGGTTTTGTCACAACGGCTTCAATCTCGACATATTTTATGAGTATGTTCTCGTGTACTCCTAATCGTTCCTCGCCAGGTTGTTTCAAAGTAACAACTTTACTGGGTTCTAGTAACTATCTCGTAACCGGCCGAAAATTCTAATCAGGTTACAGGTAAAGTTCAACCCGGAAATGCCCTGTTACATATCCTGCTAGTACTCATAAGAGAAAATAACAATGCCTCGTGTCTTTTTTTTTGACTGCCTTCATATGCATTTTCTATGGGTTTGTTATACGATGAGATATTCTTAAAGATATAATTAAACCAATTCAATGTACTTATGATATACCACTCGTAAACATACCTTGAGAACGCAATCGTCTTTTCTTAGCACAAACTATAGCAGCAATGACAATTACCAATGCCAGAAAACAAATCGCTCCTGCAATTATTCCAACAATCGTGCTTTTTGATAAACCTTGCTGTTCATCCTTCTTTTCTGTAAAAAAAATATATATATAGTCAGTTGTAAATAAAGTCTCTCTCTTTCGCGATATCTGTGCACGATTACCAATTTGTCCAACGACTGGGAGACACTTAGATTTGGATTGAATGGGGTCAAGCTTTCCTTAGTCAGAGCAATGCTTTTGACAGTTCCACAGGCATGAAGAAAGTAAAACCTCAATTTTCACCGTTATTCAAAACATAGAAAGAACAGGACTGATAGAAACTTTCGAAAGACTAGCAAGAAAGGGATCTAAATATGCCTTGACAATCTGCATCATCCAAAACAACGATGATCATCCAGTTAGGGATCGATTAGTCCGTATACAGTGATCGTCCGGATGAGTATAGTTCTGAAAAGAGCTGTTGCTGGAAGCTGACGTTTTCGACAACCTGAGCGGAAGTCACCTTCAGAGTGAAGTGAATAGATCGATTGTTACCTGTCTCTCGTTTAGTTGAGCTATGTTTCACAGTGAAGGCACTGTACCCCACTACATTCCTGGCAGCAATTCGCACGGTGTATTCCGTGCCGCTTTTTAACTCGTTCATCACACACAACATGGAACCACTGCTTTTTTGAGGAGTGATACGTGCACAGTTCATCCACTGATGCGATCCATCTTTTTCTTTCACTTGTACCAGGTAATTCAAAACAGGACTATCAGGGTCAACAGCGGAAACCTCCCAGTGTATTTCCATGTTATCCACTCCCGAATCTATTCGCAAGATTCTTGGCGGTGCAGGAACAACTAATAAGACATGGAAAGATAAACAATCCACTGTGATATTGTTTGGTGTCTTTCTCAATTAGAAAAAGAACACAGACTACACTGGGGACCATTTACTACTTGTCCATAGTCACGAATTTCTAAGAAGAATTAAATCTATACAAAAGAAGATCTAGGCACCTTGATCTTCTCTTTATTTATTAATTAGTGTTTAATTAATTTTATCTCTAAACGCATGTGACATTATTTTTAGAGTTGAAAATGTAGCTCAATTTTCTATCTCAAACATTGTGAAATTTCCAAAACGTCTCTTCCGCGTTGTCCAATCAAACTTGTTTTTAATTGACGTTCGATTTGAGTCTTGTTTTTATTTATTTACGTTTTTAATCAAAAGTCAATCAGTACCAACGTTTTGGTTTCATCAGAGAATCAGGGAATTTCACAGTAAAGACGAATTGTATTAAAACTGATGGAAGGAAAAAAACCCAAGACATAAAAGGTTTCTCCATTTTCAGTTGTTGTTTAATTCAGTCGTTAACTTGAATATTTACTTAAACCTCTGCAGTTCGAAGATGATCTACGCCTCTCTCTATTTGATCAGAAACAACCTGCCACGTAAAACAGTGAAATGCTTTCTTACCAAGTTGTTTAACAGTTATGTTTTTCTTTCCTGTGCCGAGCAGGTTCTTTGCAGAGCAAAGTAAAATACCAAACTCATCCTTTTCTTCAGGTGTAAACTTAAGAGAGCTGACGCAAGAATTAAGTGTTGTAGAAGACGTTACAGTGCCTTCGCGACTCCAGAAAATTTCAGGAGCAGGAAACCCCTCTGCCTCACATGTCACCTCCGTCTCATGGTTTATCCAGGACTTGACGACTGACGGGCCATCTCTCATTTCTGGTTTATCTGATGAGAAAGACAATAAAAAATACATATAATGGAAAATAACTTTCGCAATGGTAAGGAGATCCAATTCTAAAGAGGACTCCGACTTCATCACCGTGAGCCAATCAATAGCGGTGTCTACCATTCCGATATCCTGCGATATCAAGAACGTGGATGCAGTAAATAACTAAACATAACTTATTATTACACTTCGGCGGCATATCAGGCTAGTTTGGAATTGCCACGAACATTCGAATGATAGCTCAGCCATACTCGTCTGATATGCAGCCGACGCGTACCAAAAAGGTATGATTAGGTATAAAAAGCATTCCCTTTCTGCAGTGTTTATGCCTGATCTGGTTTGGCATAACTGTCACCACCCACCTGCTTTTACTTTATAATTGTAAGGTAACCTGTGGCAATTAGGGCTACTCAAGGGGATAGTTACAGGTATGTTTTTGCAGTACATGACAGATGTTGATGAATAATATTTTATGTGATGTGTGAGAAAAATTAATTCTGAAAACAAGCAGCAGTTTAGAAAGAATTGTGACCATGAAGTATAAAATATCTTAGAGAGAGTTGGGAAGATCTGTAACGTACCGGCTTTTTCTTAATTTGGATTTAGTCTATTTCACTTACATGGTTTCAATAAGCCTGTGTGTCTGTACAAAATCACCTGGATTAACTATATTCCTTTAAAATCCGCTTTACATTAGTCACACTTAAATACACTGTAACGCCATGCCGGAGGTTTTACCACTGACTTACAATTTACTTGAACGTGCACTTCAGCCCACGCTTTACTCTTGCCACCATTGGTTGCAGTACACCGATATGTTCCAGCTTGACTTCTATTGACACGCTGCAACGAAAGACGTTCTCCAAATTTTACTTTCGTAGAGTTATCCAGAAATTTCCACGTGATGTTCGGACTCGGATTTCCCGTTGAATTACAGAACAGAATGACGTCGTCGGTCTCGTTGACTGTGATATTCTGGGAAATGTAGTCTATTGATGGTGAAACTGAAACATAAAGAGATATGATTAGACCGATTAAATATTCAGCGGAACTTTCCCTTCCGATAACTTTGCTTTTGGAGCAAACTTAAGCTTTAACGGATGAATTGACAAGGGAATATAATATAATAATAATAATAATATATATGTGTCTGTTACCAGCTCACAAATTGACCACTGATGGCTTTGTTGGTAGAGCACGGCACCAGTATCGCAGAGGTCATAGGTTCGAATCACGTTCAAGCCTGAATTTTTTTCAGGCTTTAATTTCGCAACTGCTTAAGTTTTGTGTATAACTACGATGATCAGTCATGTCTTTATACCAGCTGTTTATGTTAACAAGTCGGCTTCAGAGGATTTCTTTAACCTCGAACGGTTTGGTACTGGGCATAACTCAAATATCCTGTTAAATAATTGCCCATAGTCAGTCCCATGTGGCAACCAAAAAATTTCAGGTCGAGTTAAATGCTTATTCATAGTTTCTTGAGATCAGTTGAAACAACGAATCAATAGCGATGAAAGTGCTTGAAATCAAAGCTGCAAAAAGACAGTTTTAGATCCGGGAACATTTACTAACGTTTCATAGACCAATAGACCAATTTCGATATATTAAAATTCAGCCTAACATAATATACCTCAGCACGAGGCTCTGGGGAACAAACCCCACAAACTTTGTA
>DDLT01000045.1 GCA_002340265.1 Lentisphaeria bacterium UBA2565
ATGAAGTGATTCAGGTTCCTGTGGAAACAACTGTGAACAAAGCTCAACTTACAGTCACCGCTGACAACAAGGAGCGCCATTTCACAGAAGATGAACCAACTCTGACAGTTTCTTATGACGGGTTTGTGTTAGGTGACGATGAAACAGACCTTACCGTACAGCCGACTTTAACTACAGATGCAACTGTCAACAGCCCAACAGGAACATATGACATTACATTCTCCACAAATGCCGATGCTGTTAATTATGAAATCACACATGTGAAAGGAGAGCTTACTGTTACCAATGCGGCTCCTGTTATTAACTCTGATAGTTGGAGTGCAACTGTTTCAGAATTGGCGGTTGTCGGACACACTGTCGGTGATCCGATTGAAGCTGATGACAGTGACCTAAACAACCCGGATGCCAATGAAGAGCTGGTTTATTCTATTACCGATTTGAATAACGTCTTTGTGATTGATTCAGAAACTGGTCAGATATCAGTAGGAGATATCACTAACCTTATTTTCGAAAATCTAGGTTCTGAGGTAACAGTAACAGTTACTGTTACAGACAAAGCTGGTGACAGCGTTGATAAACTGTTCACCATTGATATTCAGGATGAAGATATTTTTACACCAGAAAATAAAGAAAAAGTAAATGTCTCTGTTGTTAATGGGTGGAATCTCATAAGCTGTCCATTTGAAGGTTGGTCACCTAAAAGTACGATGGATGCAAACAACATTGATGGTATAATGTACACTTACCTAGATGGAGCCTATAGAATTCACCCACTTGACGAAGCTCTGGTACCTGGGTATGGATACTGGATATTTATTATTAACCTTCAAGAAAACACACTACTTAACTTCCTCATGCTCGGAGAAGTTCCTGAAAATGGAACAATTCCTATTCAAGATGGATGGAATCTGATTGGCCCTTTAGTTGATCATACCGATGTTAAAGGTATGGGCTGGGTTCAGGGGCAACCGTTTGCCTGGGACGCGGCGAATATGATGTATACAAAAGCTGTTGATAACCTTGAGCTTGGGCATGGTTATTGGGGCTATACCAAATACGCTGGTGACTACGTGTCTGTAGATTGGACTAATAATGAGGTTCTTGTAGACCATTCCTCAGATGAAATTAATGTTGACCTAACAGGAACGTTTGACTATGTTCGTTGCTATATCTATGATGATACTAATAAGCAGATCCTTTTTGAAAACGTTGATATTGATGTTAAAGACGTCCGAGATAGCTCTCGTATGGTAAAACTTGATGTATCACGATTAAAAGAAAATAACAGCTACTATTTTCAGGTTGTTCCGGTGAGAAATAAAACTGCCGGAAAAGCGTTGAATGGACGCTTCTTCTCCGGTAGCGGTGGTTTGGTTAACGCACCTATCATCGATACTATGCGTTTGAATAGAGCTAAGATGGGTTGGTCTGATTATACAGTTTTGTTTAAGAAAATTACTATTGATGTGAACGAAAGAGTTGAATGGAAGGTTTCTGTTTTAACATCAGATTATCAGGTCCTATCTGGTAAATCTAGACAAGGCACTTCCTCCATAAACCTTGATAATGAACTTGAACTTGGTAGTTATGTAAGTGCAGAAAAGGGTGAAGTTGTGGTTATAAGAGTTAGAATTGTAAATGCTTCAGGTGTGGCGGTTACTACCTGGAAAACGTTTGACAGTGTAGTAAAATAAGAAGAAACTGGGAGTTATAAATGAAATTATCTAAATTAATAATAGGCTTTACCGCAGTTGTCACCCCTTTAATGAGTACGCTCGCAGAAGGGTGGGATCTTTCTCTCGGTGTGAATTATCGGACATTTGACGGAGTTGAATTTAAATCAAGACAAATCACCAACGGTGGTTTTCTTGATGGAAGTGTAACTTGGATCGATGATAATGGAGATGGGCTTCAAAATGACGGAGACCTCTGGCTTTATAAGGTGGCAAGTTCATTGCAACAGGTCGATGTAGCGACACTTCAGGAAGTCACGTACACTCAGGCTGCTATTAGTCAGCAGAATGCAGATATTGACGATGGAATCGGAGTTGTATTCAAAGCCAGTTATACTTTACGTCATGAAGAGAAGTATCGATTTAATCTGGATTTGAGTTTAACAACAGCTCGTTCCAGCTCTAAATTTGCACTGAATACCTCGGTTAATACTGTTGGTTATGACATTGGTGAAAACTGGAATGATCCGAATGCGCCTACTGGGGGAGGTCCTCTTCCTAATCAACTTGACAAAATCACTGGCGGAAATGTTGAAATGGGAACTGTTCAAGATGGAAACGGCGTGGTGTATTCATCTGCAGGTTTGGACTTTGATCTCTATACCCTCGGCTTGGGTATTTCCGGGATGTACGATGTTGATGACTTTTCTCTTTTCATAGGAGCAGGACCAACTATCTCGCTGATAGATTATGAAATGTACGATGAAGTGACAGGCTATTGGAAAGATGGAAGTGGTACTTTTTACTCAAGTCAAGAAAGTGAGCACAGCACAAAGTGGCGTGGAGGCCTTTATGCCGAGTTCGGATTGCTTTACGCGATAAACGAAACTTGGGGCATAGGTGTTGCCGGACGTTACGATTATATTCCGGTAAAAGTAGAAACCGAAGTCGCAGAAATTGACTTGACCGGATTCAGTGGTCAAGCCTTCATAAACTATCAGTTTTAATTGCTGTTGGTGAAGAGTCAGTATATCTTTCTACAATCTTAAAAATAGTCCGTTATACAAAACGCCCGTGAAATTAATCACGAGCGTTTTGATATCTTTATGAAAAGTTGTAACTTGGCGTGGCTTACGCGTTGGTTACAATCTTTTTCATTGCAGTCATGTAACCACGAAGTTTTTTACCTACAATCTCAACCGGATGGTTGCGAAGTGCTTCGTTAACTTCGATTAGACGTACATTGTCTACACCGTTACATGCGCAGTCAGTTCCTTTACCGATCACATCAGTATCAACTTTTGACATGAAGTCTGCAAGCATTGGAATTGCAGCATTTGCAAATAGGTAGCAACCGTACTCAGCTGTATCGGAGATCACCACGTTCATTTCGTAAAGTTTCTTACGAGCGATTGTGTTGGCAATCAATGGTGTTTCGTGAAGTGACTCGTAGTATGCTGATTCTGCAATGATTCCTGCATCAGTCATAGTTTCGAACGCAAGCTCAACACCGGCTTTAACCATTGCAACCATTAGAAGAGCGTTGTCGAAGAACTCTTGCTCAGCGATTTCCATGTCACCAGCTGGTGCTTTTTCGAAAGTAGAGTTGTTAGTCTCTTCACGCCAAGTTAGAAGGTTGATATCGTCGTTTGCCCAGTCAGCCATCATAGTGCTTGAGAACGTACCGTCCATGATGTCATCCATGTGCTTCTGGAAAAGAGGGGCAAGGATATCTTTCAGCTCTTCAGCCATATCGAAAGTTTTGATTTTGTCTGGATTGCTTAGGCGGTCAAGCATGTTTGTGATACCACCGTGTTTTAGAGCCTCGGTGATTACTTCCCAGCCGTACTGAATAAGTTTTGATGCGTAACCAGAATCGATACCTTTTGCAACCATTTTGTCGAAACAAAGGATTGCACCAGCCTGAAGCATTCCGCAAAGAATAGTCTGCTCACCCATTAGATCAGATTTTACCTCGGCGATGAAAGAAGATGCAAGACATCCGGCACGGTGACCACCAGTTCCTGCAGCGTAAGCTTTTGCAATATCCCAACCGTCGTTGCGTGGATCGTTTTCTTCGTGAACTGCGATAAGAGTCGGAACACCGAATCCGCGTTTGTACTCTTCGCGAACCTCAGTACCAGGACATTTTGGAGCAACCATTACAACTGTAAGGTCTTCACGAATCTGTTTACCTTCTTCAACGATGTTGAAACCGTGAGAATAAAGAAGAGTTGCACCCTGTTTCATAAGCGGCATGATTGCGTCAACAACATTGCTGTGCTGTTTATCAGGAGTAAGGTTTGCTACAAGGTCTGCGGAAGGGATAAGTTCGTCGTAAGTTCCAACTACGAAACCGTTTTCTGTCGCATTTTTCCAAGACTGGCGTTTCTGGTCGATAGCACCCTGACGAAGTGCGTAAGATACGTCAAGACCGCTGTCGCGAAGGTTAAGACCTTGGTTTAGACCCTGAGCTCCACAACCTACGATAACAATTTTTTTACCTGCTAGGTAGTCTACTCCGTTTGCGAACTCGCTTTTATCCATAAAACGACATTTTGCAAGCTGCTGAATTTTTCTGCGAAGTGGCAGAGTGTTGAAATAGTTCATAACTTTTTCCTCTCTATATAATTATAATATTTTAATTAAACCTTCTGAACATAGTTGGAGATACTATTGCGTCAAATGAATTATTTAATATAAAGTGTTGCTTTTTATGCAATTCTATCTTTTAGGATTTGCTCAGCCGTTTTAATTGATTGTTTAAAGTCATTGATAACATAGACAGCACCAATTTGATCATATAAACCATATTTTTTAATTACTTGAAGAGGTTGAGGCTGAATACCGGAGATTATAAGTTTGTATGACAACTTTTGCGAATTGTTGACAATTTCTTCGAGGGCGACAAGCCCAGTAGCATCCATTGCTGGAACATGGCGCATTCGTAGAACCAGTACTTTGGGGGTAAGGGCTATAGTTTTGAGCGTTTCGTTAAATTTTTGACTGGCTCCAAAGAAAAATGGACCATTGATCTCAAAAATTTCAATACCTGGACTTAAAGGGGGAATGTTGGTTTCTGTTAAGGATATGTCACGAGCTTCTTCC
>DDLT01000118.1 GCA_002340265.1 Lentisphaeria bacterium UBA2565
AGAACTTGGGACATTACCAATTGCTTTATTTCCCATAATAATTTTTCTTTTTTATATAACAGCTTATTATTGAACGCTTTTTCTGGGGGGGCGCCCGGTTATTTCATTGACAAGAATCTTTTTGTTAAGTTAAAAGTAGTGGATTATTGGATTTATACAACTCACTCAGGTTAAAGGCTTACAAGTTGGAAGGTTGCAGGTTAGTAAGTTGCTTGTGATCATGTGACTGACCAGATATCGTCACGCTATGCGGACTCTTCAGTTTCAAGTAGTCAATAGTTGCAGAGGCTTCTTTTTTGTCAAAAAGCTTCAATCTGTATGGCGAGAGGCTGTTTTTGTTCAAAAAAACGCTAGTCCGTATGGTGAGAAGCTTCTTTTTTGTCAAAAAGGTTCAATCCGTATGGCGGGAGGTTGTTTCTGTTGTTAAGAACTGTCAGGTATGGAAGCTTTGTAGATGCAAGGATTTTATCAGGCTAGGGGGCGGTGATTAAATGAGTATAACACATGACTATAATAAAAAACCTTTTATGCCACTGAGGACATAAAAGGTTGAATGTAATGATTTTTGCGTGAGACTATTTAACTCTGAATTTCACTGTGAATGGTGTTGCATTTCCAGCGAGATCAATCGCTCGTAGGCTTACTTCAACAATTTCACCAGATTTTGTTCCTTTTGGCGGTCCAAATGGTGACATTAGCTGGTCTTCCTGAATGATGAACCATCGCGGCGCATCGACAATCACAAAGCGAAGTGCCTTGCCTTCTGGATCTTTTACGAAGTCTGTAAGAGTGATGAAGTGACCGATTGCACCAATTTCAATATCTTCTACATAATTAGCAAAGTTCTTTTTGTAGATTACCGGAGCAAAGTTCACTTTCGAGCGTGGAACCATCTTTAACTCAACTGAGTTTAGATTAACGGTACTCCACTTTTTGTTTCTCTCTTCGCCGTTAGAGATGTTGACCGAAACATTGGAAACGCCTTGAGGAACTTTGAAAAACAGTTTTTTGTGGGTCGCTCTACGTATGTTGATTTTTTCAGAGCTCAACACTTTCCCAGGAGCGGCGATATCAACTTTTGCAGTCCATGTTTTTTGACCTGCGGCAAAGTCTGTTTCAAATTCGTAATATTTGCCGGCTGAAACAGGAACTTTTACAGACGCAATAGTATTTGATGGAATTACTAACTGCTCGTCTTTGATTGCAATTGGTGAACCTTTCTTGGCATCTTTCCAGACAGCATGCGTTTTCATGAATTTACTATTTGGAATCAACTGATTTCCTGTTTTGAAAGCTTGAATTGGACTTTTAAAACCATCGTCAGATTGCACTTGCCACTGATAAATGGAGTTCGGTTTTAAGTCATAAGCGATATAACGACTGCTTTTGTCCTTTTTGATTTTCTTTACAATCTTTTTGTTCTGAACTAGTGCAACGTATGGATTTTTGACTTTTGAACCAACTAAAAAGTCGAATTCTACCGTGTCTTGTGCAAGTCCCGAAGATTTTGTTTTTGGGGCTAGCGGAGTAAGGAAACTCGATTTGTAATATGAGTTCAGTTCTGAACTTGTTAGGTTTTGGGCTGTAATTTGGAAATCGTCTAAAATCGCAGGAAGCCATTTTGAGAATCTAATGCCTGAGAAGTCGTAGAACTGTTTCTTAGGAACTTCTACAGTTCCAACGTTTTGTGCATCAACAAGGATATTAAGCTGTCCACTGTTTTGGTTTAGCTCTAGCGTGAAGAAATACCATTTGTTTTGTTCAAGAGAGTAGTCGAAATCGAAATCTTTCTGAACTTTTCCGCCCAGCCCTAAATCTAGGTTTGTTATCTTACCACTGATTTTATTGGTATTTGGCGATACGTCCAGAGTCAATGAGTTTGAGCTTAGGAGTGTTTTCCTTTTCTTGACATTGCCAGTGTATTTTACCCAGAAGGAGATTGTTATACCTGCCTCTTTTAACACTTCATAGTTAACATTTAGTTCGTCGCTTTGGAGTGAAAAACCAAGCCCTTCTTTGCCTTTCACAAAAGGTGATTCTGGAGCTTTCAGTTTTTTCTGATTGACTTCAGATTTCTTTATTTTTCCTTTTTCGATGTCAGCCATCAGAGTTTTATAACCATCTAGCCACTTGAAGTATTTAGTAGAGAAAACCTCTTTGCTGCCGTGCCCACCTTTGGCAACTGGCCCAGTCACTTTGTTGATTATTGAGGTTGCTTCTTTAGAGACTTCAAAGTCAGTGAACGCAACCAGTTCTTTATTAAGTTTTTTAAACGCAACACGACGTTCCACTGTAAAGCCAGATGCTTCATCTTTAACTGTTAGTTTGGCTTCCGTATATGATTTTTCAGCATCTGGTAATCTCGTGACAGCCAGTTTGACTTTTGCTTTGGAATTGGGCTTCAGTTCAATTTTTGAGATTGATGGTTTAAGCCATGATTCTGAGCTTTCAATAACTAGGGTTACCGCTTTTTTATTGTTGTTTTCAACTGTTATCGACTTGCTTGCTTTCACTGATTTTGCATTTTCGTAGGTATTAAAGACACCCGCAATTGGACGAACTTGGAACTTGTAAGGGGCGTTCATTCCGTATCTAAATGGTACCAGTGATGGATCGCCGTAAAGGTTGATGCGTGACGCTGTACCTGAAAGGGAACCTGTTTTAAACAGTGAGCCATACCAGCCCCAATGCGCAGAACCCACAGATTCACCTTTAAGTAGGCGCATACTTTTACCTAGACCATTTTCCTTAACATAGCGGCTGTTACCACCGTAGGTCGTTACAGAACGTGTGCCACCCGATGCAGCGATACTTTGGAAACGTAGAAGTGTGTAAATAAGGTTTTGAGAATCTTCGATGTGACCGATGTCACAAGCACCAAGTGTCAAAACTGTCGGCCATTTATCATGCCCTTTGGCCGCAAAATGACGGCTGCTTAGACCGTTCATACCACGGGCATTACCGTGACTGTGTTCGCCGAACATTCCCACTGGATAGTCTTGAATTTTTTCCCAGTTGGCTAAAGCTCCACCTGTACGACCTTTTAGTCCTGGAAAGTCGTAAGAGACTGTGCCAATGTGACGTCCCACAAGGTTATAATTTAGTCCATTTTTCTCATAAAGAGCACGGTCTTTCTCTTGCCCAACTTTTTGGGTGACCATGAAGTTGTAACGCCAAGCGATGTCTTTTTCTGTGTCATAACGAATAAAACGTTCAAGAATCGCGTCAACATCTTCAGCTTTACCATAAGCACTCTCTTCGCCGTAATAAGGTACGCGACCTACTAAAACTTCCGGGGTTCTATCAATGCCTTTTTTCAAAGCCTCTTTAATATAAGGCCTATCAAGGTTAAAATAGGAATCTTTTTTATGATTATAATCAGTGTCGAGGTCACAGTATGGGAAGTCAGAAGGACTTTGGTATTGATGTCTTACAAATTTTCCATTTGGATCAGCTTTGGAGTAGTTGCCTCCAGAGTAGATCATAGGAACGTCACCAACGTCTGGATGGGAGTGACCAATGAAAAGTACATAACGGAGGTTCAGCTTTTTATATACGTCCCTCAAATAGTTGTAGATTTGGTATTGGCGAATACGTCCGTATGGTTCACCAAGTCTGATTGCACGCTTCACATTTTCAGCCGTTTTTACATCGAAGTCACTTTCTGTGGCGAGAAAGACGTTGAAACCGCGGAATTTTGCCTTGCAGTCAATATATTTCTGCAATTTTTTGAGTTCATGAGTCAAATCATTGGTGGTGACGATTATAAAACCTTTTTTCGTAGATTTGTTAAAATCGCCGTTCAAATCAGCCAGATTATTGTAAGCTTTTTTACTGTCGTGTTTTTTGGGGAAAACCTGCCACTCTTTCTTAGCTGCGTTCAATGTTACGAAAGCAGTAAAAGTGGCAGTGATTAGGGTCTTTTTCAGAAAATTCACTGCCATTTCTCCTTATTTATTAAAAGTTAATTTCGCTAATCTGTAGCGGCTGACGTTGGTCTTTTGTCACTCTAATGCGGATGAAGTTATATTTAAAGTCCCAATTGCCTTCAGCTTTACCATCTTTGAAAGATGCAAGCTTTGTAAATGTTTTACCATCTTTCGACACTTCCAGTACGCCGTTTTCCAACATACGGTCAAACTTTTTATTTCTACGGTTGTACTTACCGGTTTGAACAGAAATTTTGCCTTTTTGCTGCTTAGCAAGTTTTACAGCAATGTATTGATCTTTCTTCACTCCACCATTTGAGAAGAAACCGAAACGCTCTGTGCCGTCAAGCATTAGGTTAGGGTAGTTGTAATCACGGTAAGGAATGTTAGTTTCAGCAGTTGCATCTTTAGTAGTTTTTAGTTTACCAGTGTTGAATGGGTCAAAGTAGTTAACCCCGGCTTTGTCAAAACGTTTAAGCATTGCTGGAAGGCGGGTCATGAATTCGTCGTAATTACGTTTGTCCTGATCTGTCCAAGCCACTTCTGCCATGGCTGAAAAACGTGGGAATGCCATATATTCAAGCTTATCCCATGTTTTCAGATATTCAGACCAAAGCTGTCCTTGACACCCAAGAATATGTTTCTCAAACTCAGTACCGCGCAGTTCAGGTGCCACCGGATCAAGACTATAAGTTTTCGCGATAGTCGTTACACGGTCACCGGCACGGTTGTTGATGGTTTTCTGCAATTCAATAGCAATATCATTCTGGTAGCAGTTGAAGTAAGTGAACACATTTTGAGCAATAACTACATCGTGACCCTCTTTAGCAGAAGCCACTGCGTGATGCATCCCGCGCCACTGCATCATTGTTGCTTTTGGAGAAAGTCCGCCTTCGCGAATCTCGTCCCAACCAATCAGTTTTTTACCATATTTATCTAACATTTTTTCAACACGTTTGATGAAGTACGACTGTAGTTCGTGTTCACTGTGTAAACCTTCACGCTTGATTACAGACTGGGCAAATTTGGAGTTCTTCCACTGACCTTTTGCTGCTTCATCACCACCGATGTGAATGTATTCAGACGGGAAAAGGGCACAAACCTCTTTCAATACATTGTCAATAAATTCGAATGTTGACTCTTTTGGTGAAAGAATATAACCGTGGATACCGAAGGTACTTTTTACTTCAGGTTTGTAGTTTGGAATGTCGTCGTTACCAAGTTCCGGATAAGCCGCAATTGCCGCTGCCATGTGTCCAGGCATATCAATTTCAGGAATTACAGTAATGTGACGATCCGCCGCATATTTTATCAGCTCTTTTGCCTGTTCCTGTGTATAAAATCCGCCGTAGCGTTTGTTGTCGGCCGGTCCAGGATATGTTGGTGTTGATTTGCGGAAACCGCCGACTTCTGTCAACTTTGGATATTTCTTGATTTCAATACGCCAGCCTTGATCTTCGGTCAAGTGCCAGTGAAAAGTATTCATTTTGTGAAAAGCCATCCAGTCGATAAACTTCTTGATGTCTTCCAACTTGAACATGTGACGGCCGACATCCAGATGCATACCACGCCAGCCAAAACGAGGATTGTCACTGATTTTGCAGGCTGGAAGTTCCAATTTACCTTCAACTGGAATCAATTGACGTAGAGATTGTACGGCATAGAAAAGCCCGTTAACAGCACTGGCTTGTAGAACCGCACCTTTATCGGTTACATTCAGTTTATAAGCCTCTTTGGTAAGGTCGGTCACTTCTTCGAGTTTGATACTGCTTTTTCCATTAGCACCACCTTTCTCTACTAACACTAAAGTTAATCCAGTGTCACTTTTGATAAAGTTTTGAAGCACCTTAGCCTCTTTTTCGAACTGTTTATCGTATTCGATAACAGTTTTCTCAGATAGAATGAAGCCCTGTACTGCCTTCTGAATTTGTACAGAATTTGGTTTAGGGATTATGTCAATTTGTGCGTAAAGTTGCGTCGCCATCACAGTTGCCGCAGATAGTAAAACATTTTTAAATTTCATCTTTTTCTCCTTTTTGAAAATTAATTTGTTTTAACTCATTGTAGGATGCTGTAAAATTGTTACATTAAAATTCTATATATATGCAATTTAATACATTATTTGTGCAAAATGTGAAGGTTTATATAATGAAGCGACCTCAAATTCTGTTGGCATTGGACTGGTACCATCCCAATATTCATCGTGGAGTAGCTCTTTTTGCTAAAGAACACAATTGGCATCTTTCCAGTAAAACTGCATTTCATCATAAATTACCTACGGATTGGACTGGCGATGGCATTATTGCTTCGGCTGGTGCAAGAAAGGAATTTCGCGACTTTGTCGAGAACTCGACACTACCATTGGTGACAATCGGTCGAACCTGTTTTGGGAAACCTTTGGTCAGAGATGATAATGATAAAATCTCTGAAATGGCAGTAAATTATTTTTTGAATCAAGGCTTTCGAAATTTTGCATTTTATTACGAAACTCCACACTCAAGAGGCGAAAGATTTGCCGAGGTACTACGTGAAAAGGGTAAGGAATGTACATTGCTGTTTCCCACTGATAAACAGTTTTTATGGGAGAAGAATTGGCAACGTTTGAAGAGCAAACTGAAGTCGCTTCCAAAACCTTTGGCTGTGTTCTGTGCTGACGATAATACAGCAGTCGAAATTCTCGAAATTTGTTATGACTCCGGCATAAAAATGCCGGAAGAGGTTGCTGTTTTGGGCGTGCATAATGATCCGATTATCTGTGAAAACAGCGTGATTCCGCTTTCCAGTGTCGATAATAACCATTTCCAAATAGGATATAAAGCGGCCGAGCAGTTATATAAATTGATGAATGATGAAGAGGTGGAGCCAGAACTGTATATTCCACCATCACACGTTGAGGAGCGATTGAGTACCGATATTGTCGCTTTTGAAAATATTGAAGTTGTTAAGGCGATGCGTTTCATTAAAACACATTATATGGAGCCAATTAGTGTAGATGATGTGGTCGCATCGACTTCGATTTCCAGACGTACACTTTATACAGTATTTAAAGAGCAGGTGGGGCGAACTATTCATAATGAGATTCTGCGCCAACGTTTACGGCAGGTGGAAGTGGAACTTGAACAAACTGACAAAGCTGTGAAAGATATTGCTAGAGATTGCGGTTTTCAGCATGTACGAGTTTTTAATTCCGTCTTCAAAAAGAACTACGGTGTCACACCTAACAGTTGGCGGAAGCAGTTTAAAGCGTAAATTCGAATCGTTATTTTTCCGTGACTGTGACTCGTTTTGGAAGAACAGAGAGTTGCTTTTGTGAAAATTGATTTTTTGTGATAACTAATGATTTAAGCTTGGGAAACAGTTCCAACGGTCGCAAATCTGTGACCTGAGTACCGCAAAGATTAAGTTTATTGAGACTTAGTCCTTCCAGCTCGTATAGACTGAAGAAGTCACTGTCATTAATGTGAAGGTTTTTGATGGGAATAAAGCGTAAAAGCGAAAGATCTCCCTTCCATAGAGAATTGAGGTGTTTTAGGTTCTTCCCGGACAGCTGTAGTGTTTTTTTGTCAGGGTTGTAGATAAACTTACCAGTCTTCCATTTAGGGTTGTAGTATTGAAGGACTTTTTTTACGACTTCATGGTAACCGTTTGGTTCTTTTTTGCGACTGTCTTTTCTTTTTCTTATAGTATAATCACAAGTAATCAACTTCGATAAAAATGGGACTCGTTGTGTACGTGTATCAAATTTGTCAATAATCTGAAAGAGCAAGTCATAAGAGACTGTCTTATGATTTGTTAAGTCCAAATCTTTGATGATTTTAGAAATAAAGTTTAAAAGAGGGTCTTTCTTATAGTTACTGATTTCATCTGCTTCAGCATAACGTTGCAAACAAAATAGGATGTATTTCTTTTGGCTTAGTGCTTTTTTGTCATTCGGGTTATGGCGAAGGATTATGCTAAGTCGTTGCAAAGAGTCATTAGCCACTTTTAGAGGAGCCTGATAAAACTCTCTGCTGACTAGTTGCGTATTATCACTGTAGATATCTTTGGAGTAATTGTCCATCAGGTTAGCAAGTGACGCTTTTTCCTGATGGTAGAGGTTTAGAGAATATTCTGCCTTTTCGCGCTCTTTTTCTGCCAGTCTAAAGTTCTCATCCGCAAATCTTCTGGATTGATCAAGTTTAATCACAAAAAGTGCTGTTCCCAGAATGATAACAATCAGTGAAAGAGTTGCACTAATACAAACCGGTTTATTGCGGTGGTAAAAAAGTTTAAGTTCTTCGGAGATACCAGCCTGTTCCGCATTTGTCGAATAACCAAGGCGAAACTTTTTCACCTCTTCACGCAGATTTTCAACAGATTGATAGCGTAGAGCAGGGGATTCGGACATCGCTTTTTGTACAACGGCATTCAGACTTTTGTTATTGAACTCTTTGTCTACACTCAGCATCGACTTTAACAATGCTCCCAAACCGAACACGTCAGTTAGAAAAGATAGATCCTCGCCAGATTTCTGCTCAGGCGCCATGAAGCCGGGAGTGCCTTTACTGAACTTTGCAAAGCGCAGGTTATCATCACGGAGCTCTGAATTGAGAAGCAGTTTATCGATTTCATTGCCGTCATCCAGTGTGATCAATTTACCCAGACCCCAGTCACACACCATCACCTCACCAAATGAACCGATCTGAATGTTTTCAGGTTTTAGGTCAAGGTGGAGAATATGTTTGGAATGGGCATAGGCAATCGCGTCACAGATTTTCAGAAAAACTTCAAGCAGTTGATCAAGAGAATGCGAACTGTTCTTATCGGCCAGAAAATCTCTCAGAGAAACTCCCGTTTTCAAATCCATGGTGAAAAACGGCTGCTTTTTCTCGTTAATACCCACATCATGTATTTTGATAATATTAGGGTGGTCGAGTTGTGATGTAAGCCAGGCTTCGTGGATAAACGGATCGTATAGATCTTTATCGGCATCATTATGAAGCAGGGCCATGGCGACACCGCGCCGGGCGAAGTTGTCATATACTTTTATGACCTTTTTCATTCCGCCTTTTCCAAGCAGTTCCTGCTGCTCGTATTTGTCGTTCAATTCAGACAGAGAAACAAAAGATGGCGATATAATTTCATCCGCATCAGAAGAAATTTGGGACGCTTCGTCATAAAACTGCTCGAAATCATAGCTCAAAGAATCGAAAAGATTGTCATTAGTATCCATCTAAAGCTCCAGTTCATCCATTAAAAAACGAATTTCGCGAACAAAACGCTTTTTGACTCGACCTCTCAATGTGTAGACAGAGTCGACAGTAATGCCTAACTTGTCTGCGACGTCTTCAGCAGAAATACCTTCCATTCCGGATTTAAATGCCTCTAGGGCGTGCCCACTGAACACTTTCTTGATGCGTTCCATTGCTAGATTTGTCAGATAAACTTTCCATTCTCGTTCGACAATTTTATCCATCTCGGGTTCGGAATATGAATTCATTGCATCCAGACTGCTTTTGAACTCTTCTTTGCGAGTTTTGTAGGAACTGTTGTGCTTCAGATAGTTTATTGTGGTGTTACGGATAACGGTCGACAGCCAAGTTCTAAACTTTGCTTTGCTGGACTCGTAGGATTCAAGTTTCTTCCAAAGTGTTAAAAGGATTTCCTGAACAAGATCATCTATTTCATTTAACGACACATTCATTCGATTCAGAAGGTAATAGATGAACATTTTGTAAAAAGAGATAAACTCTTTCCATGCCTCTTCATCACTTTGATCTTTTGCACGCTGAATGAGGGTTTGTCTTGTCTGCCATTGATTATCCACAAAATACCTTCGAACTTGTTCTTTTTAGTAACATCTTTAATTGAATAAGATTTTAGGTTAATTGCTAATTAATAATTAACAATTAGTAATGAAAAAAGGATTTAGGAGCTAGGATTTA
>DDLT01000192.1 GCA_002340265.1 Lentisphaeria bacterium UBA2565
GAATCAGCGACGTTTTCAACATAGCCGGACAAAGCGTATTGACACAGCGAATCACCGTTTCGCCAGCCACATCTTCCGCGTCGTGCCCGCAAATCGGACAAACCGTCGCCCGCGGAAACTTCTCAGCACCTTCCGGACGTTCATCCATAATCACTCGAATCACCGCCGGAATAATTTCACCCGCTTTCTCAATCTCCACCAAATCGCCGACACGCACATCTTTGCGTTCAAGTTCATCAAAATTGTGTAGAGTCGCACGGCTCACCGTCGAACCGGAAACAAAGACAGGCTCCAACTCCGCCACAGGAGTCAACGCACCAGTTCTTCCCACTTGCACGGTAATTCCCAAAACACGAGTAAACGCCTTTTCCGCTTCATATTTATAAGAAATTGCCCAACGCGGCGCTTTCGCAGTAAAACCAAGCTCGCGTTGAAGCGCATAATCGTCAACTTTTATGACAGCGCCATCAATCTCAAAATCTAGGCTGTAGCGCACTTTCTCCAGTTCGGCAACAGCTTGTAAAACCTCGTCGATGCCATTGCAGGTTTTGTTTAATGAAGAGATTTTAAAACCCAGCGATTTGATGGTTTCTAGAAAGTTTGACTGAGATTCTGGATCAAACGATAGAGAACCTGGTGCATAAAGAATCGCATCCAAAGGACGCGCGGCGGCGACGCTCGAATCAAGAGACTTCAGTGTTCCGGCCGTCGCATTACGCGGATTGGCAAACTTGTCCTGTCCCTGCTGTTCACGCGCCTCATTCATTTTGTGGAAACCGGCTTTATCCATAAAGATTTCACCACGAACTTCCACAAGTTCAGGCGCATTCTTCAAGTGCAATGGAATCGATTTAATCGTTTTCACATTGCTCGTCACATCATCGCCAAACTCACCATTTCCACGCGTCAGAGCATGAACGAGTGTACCATTCTCGTAACGTAACGAAATTCCCACGCCATCGATTTTCGGTTCCACAGTATAAGTTATCGAACTGTCATTGCCTAAAAAACGTTTCACACGTTCATCAAATTCCGTAAGCTCTTGCGAGTTGTAGGTATTTCCCAAACTCAACATCGCCACCGAATGCTTTTTAGTCTCAAATTCAGATAGTACCTCACCACCCACACGCTGACTTGGCGAGTTGATATCAAAGAACTGTGGATTCTCAGCCTCCAGTTTTTCCAAATCCTTCAAAAGGTGATCATACTCAAAATCGGTAATTTCCGAAACCGCATCCACATAATAACGTCTGTTATAAAAATTAAGTCGCTCCCGCAACTCTAAAATCTTTTTCTCAATCTCACTCATTTGTAATAACCTTAAACAACTTTTATAAACTTCGGTACTGCCGTCGCTACAAGGTGGCAACCATCACCAAAGAATCTAGTACTGCCATCGCTACGAGATGGCAAAAAAACAAAAATAAGAGCACCTCTCATCCCCCTCATGACTGTAAAGAGACGTAGCATTCTAAAAGGTAGCAATTAATCATTTAACGCATTCGATTAAAGATTCATCAATTAACGTCCACTTCCAATCTTGCCAATTTTTAACCCTTCCAGCTTTCACTGGATTATTAGCTATATAGTTAACGGTTGCTTCAAACTTACTATTTGTTCTTATCCAATGATCAAAGTCTTCACGAGCCCAAAAACTACCCGTTTTCCCCAAAATCTTATTTGCTTCTCGAGCAGTAAAATTCTTATACAGCCCCAAGTCCTCAAGCAGATTGACCGTCTTTCCTAGGTGGTTAGAAATTAATAAATGAGTATGCGTAGACAAAACTGTAGCTGCATGAATATGCCAACCTCGTTTTTTAAGCCAACCCAAATTATTAAAAATTAAATCTGCAATTAACGGGTCATCTAAGTAGTGAACCATTGAATTTTTGGAGTCCAATATCTTCTCAATTCTTCTAAACTGAGAACGTTTCATAACCATCATTTTATCAGCATCAGCTGAACATTCCCTTAAAATTCTATTTTCTTCCTGAAGCTCCTTAACTACAGCTTTCGGTAAAGTCCCATGCAACCGGATCGTTACAAAATATGTTTTGTTAGCAACAATCCAATGAGGCAAATTACGTTTATAAAATTTTAGAGTTTCATCACACATATTATCCCTTCAAGAAAGTGTTTATTTATCCACCTCATAGCGGTGGATATACTTGGATAAAACACTATTTCACTACACAATCACCTTTAGATCAACTACATTTTCTTGCTAATTACACATATGTAAAGTGGTGTGTCGGAAATCCCGACATACCACTTTTTCGTTTAATTCTTCGCTATCAAAAATGTTTTTAAGGTGCTCGGTAATGCTCGAACGGCCTTTTTCGTAAAGCGCAGCAATTGACTTTTGTGGAAACCAGAGCGTTTCGTCTTTAAAAAAGACATTGATGTTGACTTTCACCTGTTCCGTTTCAAAAATCACGAAGTTTTGATAGCGTTGTAGTTTGTCATCCACCGTAAACCTCCGACTGTTCTTTCAATAAACGATCAAAGTCGCTTTCAAAGAGCTTGTTTTGAATTGGGCGGTATTTTTCGTATTCAGACTCGGCAAATGCTTTGGCGACAGCCGCAGTCACTTTTCCTGCATCTTGAAGCAAGTCTTTTTGATTAAACTGTAAAAAAGCATTTAACTTTGCTTCCCAATCCTCCATTGTCATAACCTGCCCCTGTTCCGCCTGATCTTCAGCATAGTCCAAATACATCGTTACGATACGATTTAGAGGTTTTAACTCTTTTTCTGTGAGGTAATTCTTGGCAATAGCTACATCTAACTTCCGAATCTTTCCATTTGGAGAGTTTTTCCAGGATGTTAACCCCATTTTCTCTTTGGTGTGATTTGCCCGATCCACGATAATTTCTGCGGCGGTCTTTCCAGTTATAGCCCAGTGTAGTTTATTCTGAACAGTCGCATAAAAACGACGCGTTACGTCTGAACTTGAATCATAATCGATGCTACACTCAGCGTAAATGTCGGTAATCTGTTGGTAAAAACGACGCTCACTACTGCGAATATCACGGATTTTCTCAAGTTGTTCCCGAAAGTAATCTTCACCAAAAACAGGTTGCGGATTCTTCAAGCGCTCCACATCCATTATGTAGCCTTTGACAATAAATTCATTCAACACTTTTGTCGCCCAAATTCTGAACTGTGTTGCGCGAATGGAATTCACTCGATAGCCTACGGCAATTATTGCATCAAGATTATAAAACTTTGTCGGTTTGTTCTGAGTTCTCCCCTCAATTGCACCATGTGGAGTGGTTAGTTCCAAAATGGAACATACCACTTTTTCATCTAACTCATTCGTATCAAAAATATTCTTCAGGTGCTTGGTGATTGCAGGGCGCTGAACCCCGAAAAGTTCGGCTATTTGCTTTTGTGATAACCATATCGTTTTATCCTGCAAAAGTACATCAACTTTCACCTCTCCATTTGAGTCTTTATAAAGTAGGAAGTTTTTATTGGGTTTGTACTTGTCCAAATTCATTTTATCTATCCTCTTTAAGCTTTTTCTTTAAAACAGGTGAAACGATAAACCAAATTATCGCTGGTAGGAAAACTGCGACGATGATGCCGAAGTTTGAGTTTTCCTTACCGATTGTACCTAAGTAGCTGAAAAATGCTGCCGTCGGCAACGTCCCCAAAATTAAAGCCGGAATGAAGAGTTTTAAGCGCATTTTGGCAAATCCCGCCAATACCGTGACCACTTCGGGAAGAATTGGTAACATTCTGCTGAAAATCACGGCAATGCCTCCAAACTTATTGAATACATTTTTAAACTCTTCGCGTTCCTCTTTTGATGCAAAAAATTTCGCGCCACGTTCCCCGAAAAGTCTGGTGATGAAATAACCAATCATTCCGGCGCAAAATGAACCGATAAAACTGTATAGAAAACCAATCCAGAATCCGTATACATTTCCCAATGCCGCCATAATTCCGGTTGCAGGAAGTGGTAAAAGAATGTCACCGATAAGTGCGGAGATTCCGATTAACCAGGCGAATGGTTTTAGTGAAAGAAACCACTCGCTACATTTTTGAAATGAGAAAAAGGTTTCCATCCAGTCGCCGACTAGTGCAAATGACGCCAAGAACAGAAATGACAAAGCAAAGAAAAGGATTAAGAATTTTTTAACAAGTTGCATAATAACCTACAAGTTCCTGACCGATTCGGGTGATGGTTCCGGCGCCGACAATTGCTACAACGCTGTTCTCTTTTGAAAAACTATTTTGAACATATTCCACAACTTCTGAAAAGTCATCATTTTCGACATCAATGTAAACTTTCTCTGCATTGGTAATTTCATCGGCAATTAGTTTCGGATTTGCCAAGTCGGAATCGTTACACCAAGCTGCAAAAGGCGAAACCACTACAACCGAGTCAACTGCTGACAGTTCTTTGGCAAATTCTGAACCATAACGTTTTACACGTTCAAAACGATGCGGTTGAAAGATGATCTGAATTGAACGATTCGGCCAACTTTCACGCAACGCTTTTATCAGATTACGAACTTCTGTCGGATGATGCGCATAGTCTTCCAAAAGGGTAAATTGTCGATTTTTGCTTTCGAAAAGCGTGGTCATGCGGCGATCGACTCCGGGGAACGATTTTAACGCGTCAATTGCCTGTTTTTGGGAAACACCGACTTGTTCTACAGCTTTCATTGCTGCGTACGCATTCCACAAATTGTGCTTGCCGACCTGAGGGACTGAAAGGTTTTCAGGGATTTCATTTTCTTTTAGAAATTCGACCTGTTCAACGTCCCCTAAAATTTGATTTGGAAACTCTCCGCCCCAAGCAAAGGTTTTATGAGATTGTTGTGCAACTTTTCGAAAGCTCTCAAAAAGCTGTTCTCTGCCACCGGCGCTCCAAGCGTGATCGTCTTCGATGTTAAGAATCACCGCACAGTTTGCATGAAAGAACGACTGAGTTCCATCGCTTTCATCAATTTCTGTAACAAGAATCTTCGCATCACCGATTTGTGCAGAGTTATGCCAACCAATGACTTTACCTCCGACCATAAAAGCCGGATTTTTACCGGTTTCTTTGAGAATGTGAGCAATCATAGCCGTGGTTGTGGTTTTACCGTGTGATCCGGAAACTGCGATAGAAAAATCGAATTCATCTGCCAATTCTGCAAGAAAATTACCACGTCGAATAATTCGCGCATCAAGCTCCTTTGCACGAACCATTTCAGGATTGTCGGGTTTTACAGCCGAGGAGAAAATCACCACATCGACGTCATTCGGGACATTATCTTGGCAATGTACACCGACTTTGACATCAACTCCATGATTCAGAAGCATTTTGACAGAGACGCTTTTTTCGAGGTCTGAGCCGGAAACGTCCGCACCAAGTCCGGAAACAAGTAAAGCGATGCCGGACATACCGACACCGCCTATTCCAATAAAATGAAATTTAAGGTCTTTCATCTATTTAACCAACAATACCACCATCTTCACTCAAGAAGATTCCTTTCAGATTCATTTTCAGTGATTCAGGTTTTGAAGAGTATGACAAACCTGTCTCTTCGGAAATCGCGCCTTCATTAATTCGGTGTAGAAGTGCCTGATTGAATGACTGCATGCCATCCGGCTGACTTGCCGCAATCGCAGCTTCAAGCTTATCAACTTTATCATCCAAAAGCAGACGTCGAATCACCGGAGTGTTGATCAAAATTTCATTAATCGGCACAAGTCCCGGCTCAAATGTGCGAGGAACAAGTCGTTGACAGACAATCGCGCGAAGAGATCCAGCAAGAGCTTTTAAAATTCCGCCGCGTTCTTCGTATGGGAAAAAGTCCAGAATACGTTCAATTGACTGAGACGCGGTAATGGTGTGGAGTGTAGTCAGAAGCAGATGACCGGTTTCCGCAGCAGAAAGCGCAGTTTGGACACTTTCTTTGGAACGAAGCTCACCAATTACAATAACGTCTGGATCTTGTCGAAGCGCGTGTTTCAGAGCGGAATCGAATGAAGAGGTATCAAGTCCCACTTCACGTTGCTCGAAAATACATTTTTTATCTTCAAATGTATACTCAATCGGATCTTCTACGGTAATTACGTGTTTGCGATAATTAGCATTCAGGTGATTCAACATACACGCCATTGTAGTCGACTTACCACTACCGGTACTTCCGGTCACAAAAACAATACCATCTTTGTATTCGATAAGATCAAGAATTTTTGGAGGAAGTGAAAGATCATCCACTGTCGGGACATCACTTTTTACATGACGAAGTGTCAATGCGCGCGTTCCGCGTTGAAGGTGAAGATTGGCACGAAAACGTCCAATTTCAGGCTCGACGAAAGCAAAGTCCGCATCGCCTGTTTCTTCCAATGAAACGCGAGCACGTTCCGGAACCATTGTCTCGACAATAGAGTCAAAAAGTGATTTTTCCGCCAAAACTCCGAGTGTGACAATTTCCCCTTTACTTCTAATACCGATTGCACGCCCTTCGCAAATGTGCCAATCCGACGCATTTTCTTCGATTCCATGAAGCAGAATCTCATGCAATACCGAATATCCATTACTCATTTATAAGCCCCTAATTTTATAAATCTCGAGTTAAAACTGAAAAAGCGACTGCAATTATACAGTCGCTTTATTGAAGCAATAATTTCTATAGATCCTGAAGACCTTCAACACCTTCAGTTGCAGGAACAGCTTCTTCCGGCTCGTCGCCCTTCAGTACACGGTCAATTTCTGCAAGAATTGCCGCTTCCACATCCGCATTTTCAGTGATGCATGTTTTAGCCGCTTCTTTACCCTGACCTAGGTGTTCACCGTTGAAAGAGAACCATGATCCGCGTTTCTGAACAATATCAAACTCTGTCGCCACATCAAGAATTGAACCGGCACGTGAAATTCCCTGACCATACATGATATCGAATTCAGCTTCCTTAAACGGAGGTGCCACTTTGTTCTTCGCGACTTTTACTTTTACGCGACTTCCAATAGGCTCTCCGGCAGGGTTTTTCATTGTCGCAATTCGACGGATGTCCAGACGAACAGAAGCGTAGAACTTCAATGCGTTACCACCAGTTGTAGTTTTCGGACTTCCGAACATCACACCAATTTTCTCACGAATCTGGTTGGTAAAGATTACACAAGTGCGGCTTTTGCTAATCAAAGGCGTCAACTTACGAAGTGCCTGCGACATCAAACGCGCCTGAAGTCCCATGTGTGAATCACCCATCTGGCCTTCAATCTCACTACGTGGAACAAGTGCCGCAACCGAGTCAATTACAAGTACGTCAATCGCGTTACTGCGAATCAACCATTCTGCGATATTCAATGCGTCTTCACCACAATCCGGCTGAGAAACTAAAAGGTCATCAATTTGAACGCCAAGTTTTGCCGCATAGCTTGGATCAAGCGCGTGCTCTGTATCCACAAACGCACACTTTCCGCCAGCTTTCTGTGCATTGGCGATAATGTGCTGACAGACTGTTGTTTTACCTGAAGACTCTTCACCGTAGATTTCAACAATTCGTCCGCGGGGAACACCACCGACACCAAGCGCCATATCAAGTGTCAACGCGCCTGTACTGATAGTCGACACATCCGCATGTGACTTGTCACCAAGTTTCATAATTGCGCCATTACCGTACTCGCGTTCAATCTGCGACAGTGCCGCCTGCAAGTTTTTATCACGAGCGCTATCACTCATATCGCCTTTAACCACAGCGGGTTTTGATTTCTTAGCCATTATATTACTCCATTAATTTCTTGACTCATATTTTCAATTACATTCAAAGATTAAACCATATAATTATTAAATCAAAGGTTTTAACAACAAAAAACTAAAAAAGTCTCAATTTATAGAATATTAAAGTCTTTATAAACAACAAAACATTAACAAAAACAACAAACATCTACAAGAAATAAAAACCATAAAGTACTATTTAAACATAACATTTTCTATTATCCTTTAATATGTATTATAAATAGGGTCATTTTGCAAAGAAATATCTTTGCTACTACCTCCCTCAGAGAATTAATCGTTTGTAGATTTGACCTATAAGTCACAATGATGTATTATCCCGCATGATTTTACAAATCAACGAAGAGAATCTCCATATCTAACTTTCGAGTAAAACCAAGGAGTAAACCATGAACACTGAAAGCAAACATGTCACATTAATCGCCCCGCTTACCGGACCATTAGTACCGCTGAGCATTGTGCCGGATCCTGTATTTTCACAGAAAATGGTAGGTGATGGAATTTCAATTGATCCTATCAACAGCTGTCTCACAGCGCCTTGTGACGGATCTATCACTCAGGTGCATTCAGCCTGTCATGCTCTAACGATCACGACCTCAATTGGAATCGAAGTGATGATACATATCGGTATTGAAACTGTTTCGCTTAAAGGGGAAGGTTTTGATGTAAAGGTTGCCGAAGGTGACACTGTCAAACAGGGTGATAAACTTATTGAATTTGATCAGCAAATTCTGGCAGATAAAGCCAAAAGTCTGCTAACTCAGATAATAATAACCAATGGTGAAGGTGTTAAGCTGCAGCATAATGAAGGATTTGTCACGACAGGGGATGACTTTATTCTAAAACTTGTCAAAGAAGAAGAGGAAGTGGAAGGCGGTGAAGAGGCGTCTTTTCCACCTGTAGCTTCTAAAGCTATAATTGTACCAAACCCATTAGGTCTTCACGCAAGACCATCGGCCGTTTTATCCAATTCCGCTAAAAAATTCAAATCAAAAATTGAACTGCACCTTGGGAGCAAATCTGCTAACGCAAAAAGTACCGTTGCATTGATGAAGCTCGAAGTCGGGAACGGTGATGAGGTCAATATCATAGCTAGTGGATCAGATGCTGCTGAAGCCGTTAAAGAGTTGACTCAAATGCTGAAGGAAGGACTTGGCGAAAAAGGTCTTATCCATCAACCAAAAGCAGTTGAAGCTACAGTTGTTAAGAAGCCAAAGAAATCTTCAAATCCTAACGAGTTTTTGGGAGTTTCGGCATCTCCAGGCTTAGCTGTCGGCAACATTCTTCAACTGAAGAAAGAGGTTTTTGATATTGTTGAAGAGGCGACCTCCTCAACATCTGAAGAACAAGCTAAGCTTAATGATGCAATTAGAGAGGCAAATACACAGCTGACTGAACTGCAAAATCAACTTATAGAAGCAGATTCTGCAAGTAAAGCGGAGATTTTTGCAGCTCACAAAGAACTATTAGATGATCCGGATGTTTTGGATGCATCAGCACAATATATTCAAAAAGGTAAAAGCGCTGAGTTCGCCTGGAGCAAAGCATTTAATGAACAAGCTGATAGCCTTTCTCTTCTTAAAAGTGAACTTTTAGCCGGTAGAGCTAATGATCTGCGTGATGTCGGCGAACGAGTTCTCAGAATTTTGCTCGGTCTTAAACCGAAAGGTGCCACAGAAATGCCTGAAAATACGGTTTTGATTGCGGATGATTTAACGCCTTCTGAAACCGCGACTTTAGACACTAACAAAATGTTAGGTTTCTGTACAATTCAAGGCGGTTCCTCATCACATGTTGCCATACTTGCACGAGCAATGGGAATTCCAGCAGTAGCAGGAATGGAACCGCAGGCACTTGAAATAGCCAACGGTACTTCCGTTATCATCAACGGAAATAAAGGTGCCATTGAAATTAACGCATCTGCTGAAAAAATCGCGAATATCAAGGATCGAATCAAAAAGTCAGAAGAAAAACGTAAACTAGATCTTTCAAATGCGGACAAACCTGCAATTACAGTGGATGGCAACAGAATAGAGGTCGTTGCCAATGTCACGGGTCAGAAAGAGGTTGAAGCAAGTGTCGGTTCCGGCGGAGAAGGCGTTGGACTGCTACGCTCTGAAATTCTTTTCCAGGATAGAATTACGGCTCCAACTGAAGAAGAACAGACCAGTGCTTACAGAGAAATGATCAAAACACTGGGTTCCGAGCGCTATATGATTGTCCGCACACTCGATGTCGGAGGCGACAAACCTCTTCCTTATTTGCCTATCGCAAAAGAAGAAAACCCATTCCTTGGTGAACGTGGAATAAGAATTGCCATTGATCGACCGGAAATTCTTAGAACACAGCTTAGAGCAATTCTGAAAGCCTCAACCAGTGGTGATATCAGGGTTATGTTCCCGATGATCACAGTCCTTTCAGACCTTGAGATGGCTAAAAAAGTTTTGGAAAAGGAACGTTTAAGCCTCGGCGTAGAACCAATTAAAGTAGGAATCATGGTGGAAGTGCCGGCTGTGGCAATTATGGCTGAACAGTTTGCAAGACATGTTGATTTCTTCTCAGTAGGAACAAACGACTTGACACAATACACGATGGCTATCGACCGTGGTCATCCGAAACTGGCGGCAATAGCGGATGGTTTAAATCCGGCAGTGCTGAATTTGATTTCGCAAGCAGCAGATGCGGCTCATAAGTATGGGAAAGTAATCGGTGTTTGTGGCGGATTGGCAAGTGACCCACAGGCGGTTCCGTTACTTATCGGAGCTGGAGTTGACGAACTGAGCGTAAGCGTGCCGATGATACCGGCAGTAAAAGCACAAATTCGTAGTCTGAACCTCATGACATGCAAGAAACTCACCAAAGAGGCTCTTGCTTTGGACACAGCAAAAGAGGTCAGAGAATTAGTTCCGTATATGGGTAATAAATAACACTACTTTATGAGGTTTTATTATGACTACAGATAGTTTAAATATGAGTTTGTTTGCTCGTGTAAAAGAAAGTGGATTCGCCGCTCTGCAAAAGTTGGGAAAAGCACTGATGCTCCCAGTTTCAGTCCTTCCTGCAGCTGGTATTCTTTTAGGAGTAGGTGCCGCAAAGTTCGAAATTTTACCAGCAATTGTTTCGGAAATGATGGAAGCCGCCGGAGGGTCAATTTTTGGGATTCTACCGCTGATTTTTGCCATAGGTGTTGCTCTTGGGTTTACCGAAAATGATGGTGTCTCGGCTTTGGCGGCTGGTGTTGGGTTCTTTGTGATGCTGGCAACCATGGGAATTGTGTCAGCGACACTAGGAGTAAAAACTACAGCAATAATGGGCATTCAATCAGTAGATACGGGAGTATTTGGAGGTATCATCATTGGAGCCATTGCCGGTGCTATTTTTAACAAATACTACCGGATACAGCTTCCGTCCTACCTCGGTTTTTTTGCCGGTAAACGTTTTGTTCCAATTGCGACTGCCTTCGCCGCAATCATCGCGGGTGTTGCTCTTAGCATAATCTGGCCACCGATTGGTAACCTAATCAATTCAATGTCTAAATGGGCAGCCAGTGAAAACCCCGAAGCGGCATTCACCATGTATGGTTTTGTGGAACGTTTGTTAATTCCATTCGGGCTTCACCACATCTGGAATGTGCCTTTTTTCTTTGAGATAGGTGAATTCGTTACAGAAAACGGTGAAGTTATCAATGGAGAAATTCCACGATATCTTGCAGGTGATCCAACTGCCGGTAATCTTGCAGGCGGATATCTGTTTAAAATGTGGGGGCTACCTGCAGCGGCAATTGCTATGTGGCACTGTGCTAAACCTGAAAATAAACTAAAAGTCGGTGGTTTGATGGTTTCTGCTGCGCTGACTTCATTCCTTACCGGAATCACAGAACCAATTGAATTTGCCTTTATCTTTTTGGCTCCTGTGCTTTACCTTGTTCATGCAATCATGTCAGGACTGGCATACTTACTTTGTATCGTTTTGAATATTCAGCATGGCACAAGTTTTTCACATGGGCTGATTGATTTTGTGGTGCTGTTTAAGCTTTCCAGCAACGCTTGGATGCTATTAATTCTTGGTCCAATTTGGGCAGCTTGCTATTACACTCTGTTCAGAGTGATTATAACCAAGTTTAAGCTTAAAACTCCTGGACGTGAGGATGAAATTGAAGGCGATGCAAACAGCAAAGGGCATGCTGGTGATGTGATGGCTCTGCAGCTTGTCAGAGCATTTGGAGGAAGAAGTAATATAAAATCACTTGATGCCTGTATCACCAGATTACGTATTAGTGTTTATGATGTAAACAAAGCCAATCAGGCAAAACTAAAATCACTGGGTGCTGCCGGAGTCGTAGTAGTCGGAAACGGAGTTCAGGCGATTTTCGGAACGAATTCAGGTAACTTAAAAACTGACATGCAGGAGTATCTAAAAACTGCCGGCGAAGAGGCTGATATGATCGATGAGCCAGTTCAGCCTGCTGTGGAAAAAACAGAAGTTATTGCCAAAGAAGTTGATCCTCAATTGAAAGAAAAAGCACAGAAAATAGTTGATGCATTAGGCGGCAAAGAAAATATAAAATTGCTGAATGCCTGTGCGGAGACTCGATTAAAAGTTGTTGTCAAAGACAGCAATGCTGTAGAAAAAGAAAAGTTAGCAGTTGCCGGAATTGTCGAAATAACGGATCAAGAATGGCATCTGATAATCGGTCCTGATGCTAAAGATTATGCTAAAGAGATTAGTGGCTAGAAAGAAATTATAAACGATTAAAATAAACAAGCTCCAATCGATTTGATTGGAGCTTGTTGTTTTTAGAAATTTGTTATGACAACATTTCCAGCAACTGAGAAAGTGCTAGCTCAACCGTTTGCATACGAACATCGCGGCGATCTCCGCCGAAAATGTTTTCACTGACTTTCAGCTGACCATCAACCAAAGTAGCGATATAGACAAGGCCGACCGGTTTGTCCTCACTGCCACCTGTTGGTCCAGCGATACCTGTAACTGCAATCGCAGTATCGACATTGAGATTTTTCGCAACACCTCGAACCATCTCCTCTGCTACAGCTTTACTTACTGCACCAAATTTGTCTAAAGTTTCGGAAGATACATTCAAAGTCGACTCTTTTATATCATTCGAATATGAAACCACAGCTCCGGCGAACACATCAGACACGCCACTCACTTCGGTAACAGTCGATGAAATCAAACCACCTGTACAGGATTCAGCCGTCGCCAACTTCCAATTTTTCTCCTTTAGAAGTTCTGTGATCTCTTTCGCTTTTTCTTTCATTGAAAGAATACTGACTTTTTTACGATTCGTGCGCATCAGCTGAATATCTTCAGACACATTTTCGTAAAGCGCCTTCACCACTTCGGTAATCGACATGATACCACTCAACCCCGCATCATCTACAATTGGTACATGACGAACACCCTTTTTAGTCATCACAGCCATCACATCGGTAATATCATCTTCCAGCGTCGCAGTTGTCAGATATTTTGCCGGAGTCATCGCCTCGCAAACTTTGATATCAGCAATATTACCCCTTTTTTCCCAAGTGATACGCGTCACATCGCGTTCGGTCACAATTCCCAGAATCTCAGCTTCCGGGCTTAACACAATCAGCGCCCTAATATGTCGCGAGTTGAAAATTTTCATACAATTAAAGAGAGTCTCTTCCGGGTGGATACAGTAAATTGCCTTCTCTTTATTCTCAATTACACATCTTACCTTCATAAATCACCTCATTTATTCAACTGCTTGTACATCCAGTCCATAACTTTCAAAAATGCCAATCGCCTCTTCTACCTCATCACGCGAAGCCGACGGCGTATCCCCAAGCTGATATTTAAAGCCCATCTCCTGCCATTTGTACTCGCCCATCTTGTGGAACGGAAGAATTTCGACATGTTCCACATTATCTAGTTCAGCCGCAAACTGTGCCAACTTATGCAGAAGCTCCGGTTTGGCAGTAATTCCCGGAACGAGTACATGACGAAGCCAAACACGTTTACCAATCTTCGCAAGGTATCGCGCCGTCTTAAGCGGCATTTCCCATGGCTGAGCTACCAACTCTTTGTGAATCGCTTCATCGAAAACCTTAATATCCAAAAGCACCATATCAACCGCATCGTAAACATCCGCCACCTTTTCAGGGTCAATAATACCCGAAGTATCAATCGCAGTATGAATGTTTTCTTCACGACACTTCTGCAGAACTTCACGAACAAATTTAGGTTGCATTAATGGTTCACCGCCGGAAATCGTTAAACCACCACCGGAAAAGCGCATATACGAACGATACTTTTTAATCTCCTCCACAACTTCGTCAACTTCAACCTCTTTACCATCGCTCATTTTCCAGGAATCCGGATTATGACAATAAAGACATCGAAGCGGGCAGCCTTGCATAAAAAGTACAAAGCGCAAGCCCGGACCGTCTACCGTTCCGCAGCTTTCATAAGAGTGAATACGTCCTTTTATCACCAAAAAACCTATATTTAAAATTTTATCATCTTAGCAGGTGCAGCTGCAAACTACACCTCTTTTCGTGATGGTAAATAGAAGTTGATGAAAACAGTTGAAGCCGTGATCAAATACACATTTTCCTAAGTTTGAGATTGGATTTAAGCGAGCTGAAAAAATACAAACAATTATCTAACAAAGTTTGACTATAAAGCTCAGGGCGATATAATTCAGAGTGCAAGAAAGAATGTGGGCAACTAAAATTATTAATACATTCTTTTGACAGCTCATTCATCAGTTCACATTGTGGTCAGCGAAAACTGATGAATCAACAAAATATTAAGACCACACAAGGAGATCAAAATGAAAAAAATCGCTACTCTAGCTCTAGCCGCAGCCGCATGTTTTGCGACTACAAAATCATTTGCCGAAGATGAACCTTCTGCAGGTCTACTAGGTAAAACGTATCTTGGCGCTACTTACACATATGTTGACGTAAATGGTGGAGATCTGGAAGATTTCGGTACTGGAGATAAGTTCGCAGTAGACTGGAATCTGAAGCTTAGTAAAAGATTGGATTTCACACTCGGTTGGGAGCGTGACCGCTACATTAATGACAACCTTAATAGTCTAGAATTGGAACGCGATAGCTTCTATGCTGGTCTAACACTTGTTCTTCGTGAAGACAAAAACCTAAAACCATATATCAGTGGTGATTTGATTCTTCAGGACAAACGCATTGACTCTGATGCAGCAGGCGAAGACGATGATGAGTTCAACGTTGGTTTCGCAGTAGGCGGCGGTCTTGAGTGGTCTATCGGCAAACGTTTCTTCACAAACGTTGGTCTAAACTACAAAAGCGTAGACAACTATGATGACCTTTACATGAATCTTGACCTTGGTGTAAGAGTTTTCAAAAGAATGCACGCTGTACTTGGATTCGATTATGATCTAGAAGACGACACTCAGGCAACTTCTATTGCACTTGTGTTCGAAATCTAATTCATAGATTACAAATAGTTACAAGGCCGAGGAGCAATCCTCGGCCTTTTTCTTTTCGCTTCATTTCGTCCTCATTTGAGCAAAAGAGTTGTTTTAAGTAAGGCCTCCACTATGAGGTGGCTGTTAAACTCTCAGTGGATCTGTTTTTCAGCTCAAAGTTCCAACCATTTGAGCAAAAGAGTTGATTTAGTAAGAATTTGCAAAATTCCCGATTGACGCACCAGTAAATCTTATTACTTTAAAGCCACAATTTACGGAAAACGGAGAGGTGACTGAGTGGCCGAAAGTGCTCCCCTGCTAAGGGAGTGATGTGTATGCATCCGAGGGTTCGAATCCCTCCCTCTCCGCCATTTTCCTTAAAATTGTAACAATTCAAATATACCGTTCTGGTATATCATGCGGAGAGGTGACTGAGTGGCCGAAAGTGCTCCCCTGCTAAGGGAGTGATGTGTATGCATCCGAGGGTTCGAATCCCTCCCTCTCCGCCATTTTTATTTCCCACTTGCAGTCTTCTTCACCGAATAAATCCATCATACGTTCTATTTTGTCGATTTTTTATTGCGAATCGCTTTTCTCTCTCTACTTTTAGTTTCACTCTTCGAAATTAAAACAGGGGCAAATTGTGAAATTTTCTTTCAATTCTAATCGACCTAGGCCGACTTCTACTAGCGGCAAAATCTTTGCAACAATCGGCGGGCTCGTTCCAGCAGTCATCGGAATCATATTTTTTAAAACTGCCTATTCTTCAATGAAAATTGGGGAATCGGAAACGCCGACAATGGGATACTTATTTCTACTAATTTCCTTAGTTTTCATACTCATCGGGGTCTGGCAGGCAATCTCGGTTTGGCGAACTCCTAAAATAGCGGTTTCCAGAACCAAATCATCGAAAGAAAATCTTGTCGCTGGTAAAATCGGCTTGGTTTTATTCTTCTGCGTATTTGCTGCAATTGGTTCAACGATCTGCTACTTTGCCGGAATCAAACCTGCAATGAAATTACAGCAGTCAAAAGACTGGGCACAGACACCTTGCAAAATTGTTCACAGTCAAGTGAAATCTCACAGTGATAGCGATGGCACCACCTACAGTGTAGATATTCATTTCAACTACAAATTCAACGGGAAAAAGTATAAATCAAAGAGCTACAACTTCGGTTCGGGGAGTTCGAGCGGTTATGACGGAAAAGCAAACGTTGTCCGCCAATATCCCAAAGGATCAAGAAAAACCTGTTTTGTAAATCCAAGCGACCCGTCCGAAGCCGTCATTACTCGTGAAGGAGGGGTTGGAATGATTATCGGTGGTGCAGTTGGCGCCATCTTCGCACTTGCCGGATTTGGTGGAATTCTTGGCACTCTCTTCGTCAAAGGCAAACGACATCGCACGTATAGCAGATCCGCTAAACGAAGCAGAGAGTCGGCTTATAACAGAGATTCTAACTTTCAGGAGAACGTAAAACTGAAAATGCGCGGATCACGCTTCGGCAAACTTATCTTCATCACCTTCTTTGCGACTTTCTGGAATGGAATATCCTGGACAATTGCCTATAACGTCTTTCAAGAAGGTAACAGCGGCGCAAAGATTTTCATTTCACTCTTTCTGCTAATCGGGCTTGTGACTATCGGCGCAGTAATTTATCAACTTCTAGCGCTAACCAATGCCAAAGTCGAAATAACCGTCAGCTCCAACATGATTCGCGTCGGAGAAACCATGGTGCTAACCTGGCAGATTCCTACAAAAGCTGAACGAATCAGCAAACTGGAAATCTTTTTCACCGGGAGCGAAGAGGCGACCTATCGTCGTGGAACCAATACCCACACTGACAGAAAAGAATTTTATCGACAGCAGTTGCTTGCGACACGCGACTACATGGAAATGGTTTCCGGCGACGCCGTATTGGAGATTCCTGCCAACTTCATGCACAGCTTTTCGTCGTCAAACAACAAGATTGTCTGGGAGCTGAAAGTGAAAGGCGATATCAAAAACTGGCCGGACATCAACGACGCCTACGAACTGGAAATCCTACCTGCAAACTATCAATCATAGAGGAAGCACAATGACTATTTCAATCGACATTCACAACAGTCAGACCAACTTCCAGCCGGGAGAAAAAATTTCCGGAACAGTCAGCTGGCAACTTTCAAAAGAACCGAAAGAGATCACCGTCAACCTTTTCTGGCAAACCGATGGTAAAGGCACTCAGGACATGGAAACCGTCGAATCTCGAAACTTCAAAGTGTTCGGTCAGACTGGCTCGGAAGATTTTGAATTCGAAGTCCCGATTGCACCTTACAGTTTTTCCGGAAGGCTGATCTCCATCTCATGGTATATCGAAGCCTTTCCAAAATCCGGACGCGACTCGTCACAGTACTCGATTGTCATTTCCCCGACAGGCGAAGAAGTTCACCTGTAGTATTAATACGGAAGGCAAATAGGATACACTATAGAACACCTGTTTAACCGCAGAGTTCACAAAGAATTCGCAGAGTTTCACTGAGAAAAACTCTGATCCCTCTGTGAAAACTCAGCGTTCTCTGCGGTAAAATATTGTCGCCTATTTATTTACCTAATTAATAACTTCATCCAAGAAAATTATGAGACCGGCTGACAATCCATTTTCTGTTTCACGACAGCATCAACTGCAATACCGTTTCCCGCAGAATGAAAGCTGGGAGACGGTTTTGCACCGTTTACAAGAGAACCATTTTCGCGGCGCATTGGTCGGTCCCAAAGGCACAGGAAAAACGACACTTCTTCTCGAACTACAGGGCAAATTGGAGGAGATGGGATTTAAAACATGTCGACTCTTTCTAAACCGTGACAAACGGAAGCTTTCAAAAAACGAAGTTCGCGAACTGAAGCAAGCCGTTAATCAAGGCGCGATTATCCTTCTTGACGGATTTGAGCAGATGAATCTGTTAAACCACGCCAAGTTCGTACAACGCGTCAAACATGCCAAAGGGTTGATTGTGACTGTTCACAAACCGATAAAACTGCCGACAATTCTTCGCACAGCCACCTCGTTTAAAACCTTCAAACAGATGGTTTCAGAACTTCAGAATGACAGCAGACAGTTTGAAGCCGATCAACTAAAAGCGTTATACGACACTCATCAAGGAAACATTCGCCTAGCCTTCCGATCCTTATACGATTTATTGTAAA
>DDLT01000278.1 GCA_002340265.1 Lentisphaeria bacterium UBA2565
TCTACCCATAATTTAAATATTCAATGGTTAATGAATGGCGTTTCTAAAAGCTCTGCCCCAATTTTTTCTATTCAATCAGGAGAGATCCCTTTAGGGAATCACAAGATAAAAGTCAGTGTGAGTGACCCACAGCCCGATGTAAAATACCCCGTTAAAGAATCCTCTAGAGAAATCGAATGGAGGTTTACTGTCATTGACCCAGTTAACCAACTAGCTCCAGTAGGGCAAGTCGATTACTACACAGTTGAAAAAAACAAACAATTGAACGTCACAGGTATAGGAGTAACCCTAAATGACTATGACCCAAATGGAGATATTTTCACCGCGTCACTTATCTCAACAACAACTCATGGAACTCTGAGTCTACAACCCAAAGGTAACTTTATATACACGCCCAACAAAGATTTTAAAGGTTTAGATAGTTTCACCTATAAAATTAATGATGGAGAAACGGATTCATTACCTGTAAAAACAACAATCAAAGTAATCGAAAAAGATATCTACAAAGACAACTTAAATACTGCGTCAATGGGCTTCTTTACCACTCTAGACTCACCTCTAGGCACATTCACAGCACCAGCAAATACCTTCGAGTTGAAAGAGCTTAACCAAGTCAAATACATAAAGATACCCCCAAATGCAAAGCAG
The DNA here is from genome assembly GCA_002340265.1 of Lentisphaeria bacterium UBA2565. Classification (GTDB taxonomy): domain Bacteria; phylum Verrucomicrobiota; class Lentisphaeria; order UBA2565; family UBA2565; genus UBA2565. Next base: position 649 of record DDLT01000278.1, read on the forward strand.
GCTTCCCTAACCCTTGACCTAACAGCTCAACTGGCAAAAGTACCTTTGAGTCACCTGCACTTCAATTTAGAGCAGACAGCCCCCGGCTCAAACAACGTAGTATCAGTCGTAACAGTTGAGGGAAAAGTAAACGGACAGTGGGAAGTAATATTCGATGCTGAAAACACATATCCCCAATCAAACTTCACAGCGCTATTAGCAAACACCAGCTTTGAAGCCTTCCGATTCAGCATCTCCTCAGATCAAATCTTCAAATTATATAGTATTACCCTTGAAGCTAGCAACTTAGAACTAAAACCGCCAATCACAACCGATGCCCATATTGTTAATTTTGATTTAGGCAACCTAGGAACACGTATAGGTGGAGGAACACTTGCCCAACGAGTAATTACCCAAACTGCGGCAACCGCTCCTAAACTCAAAGCAAAGCCCGGCTATAAATTCACAGGTTGGTCAGCAACTTTTACACAAATTACTTCAGACCAAACAATTCATGCCCTCTACGAAAAATCAATAAACAAAGATGAATTGAAATTAGATTTGAAAAAAGGGTGGAATTTCATCTCAATCCCTCTTAAAAATGCAAATTTAAAACCACTTCTCAACTCAATTACAGGTAAATGTTGGAAGTGGTCAGAAAACAATGTTTATGAGCCGATTACTGACGTAAAGTCGCAAGAAGGACTTTGGGTTCGAGTAAACAAAGACAAAACCGTAACTATCAAAGGAGAGCCAACGTTCAGTCAAACAATCTCACTACAATTGGGTTGGAACGCATACGGACCTTTTAAGGATGGAACAATTCCAGAGGGAATTGAGGCTATCTTTTCTTGGGAAAGTGGTAAATATAAGCAACTTGATACAGAAACAGACAAACTGGAACGAGGCAAAGCCTACTGGATTTTCTCAACAAATCAGGAAGATATTGAATTAAGAATTGAACCTTAACAAAAATATCTGAATAAATCACTAATCGGCTGTTAATCTGAAAAAATTTCATTAGGTTTCAGACAGAATACAAATGAAACCTATTTTTCCATTCATGGAGGAAATTTAATATGAAAATTGCAGTTTTACTTTCCGGCGGAGTTGATAGTTCTGTAGCACTACAGCTTCTGAAAAACGAAGGAAAACACGATATAACAGCCTTTTACCTGAAAATATGGCTGGAAGATGAAATGTCTTTTCTTGGAAATTGTCCTTGGGAAGAAGATCTGGAATTTGTACGTGCAATCTGTGAAAAACTGGATGTACCGTTAAAAATCATTCCACTTCAGCAAGAGTATCACCAACGCGTCGTCTCTTACGTAGTTGACGAGCTGAAAAAAGGGCGTACACCAAGTCCGGACATTCTCTGTAACGAACGCGTTAAATTCGGTGCATTCTTCGATTTCATTGATGAATCATACGAAAAAGTAGCTTCCGGTCACTACGCACAGGTTGAACAAATTGGCGACAAATTTATGCTGAAACGTGCACCGGATCCGGTAAAAGATCAAACTTACTTTCTATCAAGTCTTAGTCAGAAACAGCTTCGTCGTGCCATGTTTCCAATTGGACATCTTCAGAAAAATGAAGTGCGCGATTTAGCCAGAGAGTTCGACCTTCCGACCAAAACCCGCAAAGACAGTCAGGGAATTTGTTTTCTCGGCAAAATCAAATATAACGACTTTGTGAAGTTCAACCTCGGTGAGAAAAAAGGTGACATCATCGAAATCGACACCGGGAAGAAATGGGGAGAACACAACGGTTTCTGGTTCCACACCATTGGTCAGCGAAAAGGGTTAGACCTACATGGAGGACCGTGGTACGTAGTCGGCAAAGACATTCACAAAAATATTGTCTATATCTCGCATAAAGAGAACCGTCAAAACAATGCGCGATCCAGTTTTATTACCTCGACACCGCACTGGATTACAGGCGAAGCGCCCGAAGAAACCATGGGACTTCAATGCAAACTACGCCACGGACCGGAACTAATCGGCTGTAGTTTCATCACAATGGACAACGGCGACCTAGCCGTCCAGCTGACGCAAAAAGATTCAGGTGTCGCACCAGGACAATCAGTGATCTTTTACAAAGACACGCTCTGCCTAGGACGCGCCATCATCACCAAATAGGTGACCTTTATTTTTCAGAAAGAGTTTGGTTAACGCCAAGCTCTTCAGCTTGTCGACAAAGTTGAAAGTAACTCCA
>DDLT01000094.1 GCA_002340265.1 Lentisphaeria bacterium UBA2565
GATGTACTTGGCTTACAGAAAAGTTTTAACAACAACCCTTAACTGGAACATAGCCTTGTTATTTATTCATCCCGGAGTCGCGGGACGGTCTTACCGCTTTTCGTTTTTCACTAGTTAGTAGATGACGTTTTGGGCGTTGGCCCTAGTGATAACCATTGCGAATTGTTCAGGACAGTTGACGAGAACTCGTTGCAGAGTTGCAAATTGCTCAGGACAGTTGTCGGGAAGCTTTTGCAGAGTTGCATAAAGCTCAGGACATTTGCGCGGACGTTTTACACCTCTGCAACGAGTTCTCGCCAAATGTCCTCGCCCTTCACAAGCTTGAAAATGCCTCAAATTGTAAGGATTGGCACATCGCCACCTGCCATCGACTAACAAATAAGTTGTTTTGACTTTTCTACTCCGGCTTATCATCAAACTAACTTTTGATGATTTCGGCGTGACTTCTGCGTATTCTGTCTGGTCTGTGGTTCAATGACTTTCAAACTCCGCAAAATTTGCGCAACCTTCCGCAATTACTGCGCAAACTCGTCTCCTTATTTTTGACATGTAACTTAAAATCCCTTCTTGCTGAGCTCATTTCATAGAGAACTGTAAAATTTGGCATGGTGGTTGCTAATAAGATTCTTGAGACAAATCAACGTTGATTTGTAAATCGACTAAAAAATTATCAAGGAGTTTTATCATGTTAAAACGTACACTAATCATCGCAGCACTAGCACTTTCTGTTTCTTCATACGCACAATGTAAAAGCGGCGGTTGTTCGCAGCAGAAAGAAAAGCAGGCTTGTTCAAAAGCTACAACTTGTCAGAGTAAACAGGCTTGTGAAAGCAAGAAAGCATGTTCTAAAAAAGAGAATTGCAAAAAGTCATGCGCTGAAAAAGAGGCGGCGGCTAAATCATGCGCTTCTAAGAAAGCATGTTCTGCTAAAAAAGGTTGCAGTAATAAATAATTGCATAAACATTTGAAAAACAGCTGTCAGCCTGTCGTTTAAAACATCGGCACGACAGCTGTTTTTTTATATCTGATTGAATAGTTCTCAATTTCACTGTTTCAGTTTGATAGCACACATTCTACCATAGAGTTCTCTATGAGTCACTCTGTGAGTTCTTTGCGAACTCTGCGGTTATAAATTTTTTTACTTAGGCGTTATTCACATGAAGAATTTCCTAAAATCCTATTTACCTCCGATCCTAATCTGTGCAGGGATCATCGCTTTGGTTATATCCTGGGGCAACGGCGAAAAGAAACGCCAGTGTGAAACCGTTTACGGGAATCTGCGTAGAACCGCATTTACAGTTTCCAAATGTCTGCAAGGCGCCATTCTCGTCGACTTTCGCGGCGGTGTCATCTGCAGTGTTCGACTGGGAAGTATCATGAAAAACATCATGAATGAAAGCGATCTGAAGCGAATTGCTCTTCTTGATAAAAACAAAGTGTTATCCGATTTCGGAACAAAAGGTCCAATCCCCGAAACCACTGCCGCCGATGGGGAAGAGCTTTCCGGCAACAACTACTTCTTCTGGCACTCTCCGCCGCCATCGGTTTGCGACTCTGTAAAGAAGCGTCGCGGAAAGACTGATCTTAACTTTACTGAAAACCAACGCTTTCTGATTACCTTGGACGCGTCACGGGCAAATCGTCAGATTCGCAATTCCAAAACCAGAATTAATATGATTGTTCTACTGATAAGTTCGGTGACGATTCTGTTGACGTCTCTATGGTTTTATTTGGTCAGATCGCACAAGCTTAAAAATCAGCTGTCAATTGCGCACGAACGCGTGGAACGTTTCAAAGAGTTTGAACTCGCTGCTTTCGGTCTGGCACACGAAACACGTCATCCGCTTGGAATTATTCGGGCGACAGCTCAGCGAATTGTCAAAAATGGTTGCTGCACCGATGGCAGGGAACTTGCGGAGAAGATTATCGAAGAGGCCGACATTACCAGTTCACGCCTCGGGGAGTTTATGAGTTATGCGAAATTGAAGAACCCGGAGCCGACTCAAATTGATGCGAAAGCGTTTTTGACTTCTTTAACTGAACTACTTCGTCCCGACTTCGAGGGGAAAGAGATTGAACTGAATGTGAACGTTGGCAATCATATTATCGAGGCGGATCGCGATATGCTTCAACGCACCACGGTGAATTTGCTTTTAAACAGTCTGGCGGCTTGTAACAGTGGAGATAAGATTAATTTGAATCTAACTAAAAACCAACAATCCGGTTGCCTTATCGTATCCGACACCGGATGCGGAATCCCTGAAAAAATCAAAGACGAGATTTTCCGCCCTTATGTGACCGGAAATAAGAATGGTCATGGAATTGGTTTGGCAATTGTCAAAAAAATCGCCGACGAACACGGCTGGGACATTAAGGTGGAGTCGGAAGAGAGCAACGGAACGATGTTTGAAATTTGTGGAATTAAAATTGTGGAGAACGGCTAAAATGCCCGAAAGATATAAAGTAGTTGTGGTGGATGACGACAGACGTCATTGCGACCTTTTCGCCGATGTGCTGACGCAGGCGGGTTTCAAAACCATTAAAGCCGGCGACGGCGCGGAAGTGTTGGAGATTCTCGAAAGTCAGCATGTCGATATGATTGTCAGCGATGTGCAAATGCCGAATGTGGATGGGATTTCGCTTTTGAAACAAGTTCGTGAACAGGGTAATGCTCTGCCATTTATTCTGGTCACTGCTTTTCCGGCAGTTCGTGATGCGGTTTCGGCATTGAAACTCGGCGCTGTCGATTACCTGGAAAAACCTGTCGATTTGGAAGAGTTACAACAGGCTGTTTTCGATGCGCTGAATATTCAGAAAAGTCACAATCCGTTGCTTCCTGAAGAGGCGTTGAACGGTGTCATTGTCAAATCTCCGCAAATGATCAACCTTTATTCTCAGGCATTGATGGTGGCAAAGAGCGAATCGACGGTGCTGATTACCGGCGAAAGCGGCACGGGAAAAGAGGTGATGGCGAACTTTATTCATCGCAATAGTCTGCGTGCCGAAAAGCCGTACATTGCGCTGAACTGTGCAGCCATGCCGAAAGAGCTGATTGCGGCTGAACTTTTCGGTCATACCAAAGGCGCATTTACGGGTGCAACAGCGGCGCGAAAAGGAAAGTTTCGCGAAGCCGATGGCGGCACGCTGTTTCTGGATGAAATCGGTGATATGCCGATAGAACTGCAGGCGTCACTACTTCGTGTGCTGGAGAACGGAAGATTTACGCCTGTTGGTTCCGATCAGGAAGTGGAAGTGAATGTGCGAATTATTGCCGCCACAAATAAAGACTTGCCGAATCAGGTTGCAGAAAAGAGTTTCCGTGAAGACCTGTTTTACCGATTGAATGTGATTGCTTTCGAGCTACCGCAGCTTTCTGAGCGAATCGAAGAAATCGTTCCATTGATGAAGTTTTATCTTAAGAAGTCGGGTTCAAGAAAACGACTTTCACCGTTGACTGAACAACTTCTGAAAAGTTATATCTGGCCTGGAAATGTCCGTGAACTAGCAAACATTGCACAACGTTGCGCCATTCTTGCACCAACCGATGTGATTCTCCCAGAACACCTACCGCCACAGTTCGCAAAAAACTGTATCGAAGACAGTAATCACAACTGCGTCAGCATGGAAGAGATCGAAAAGCAGGCGATTATCGATGCGTTGAAATCAACCGACGGCAACCGCACCAAAGCGGCAGAAGTTCTAAAAATCAGTCGCCGCAGTCTTCTTTACAAATTAAAGCGTTACGACATAAGTTAAACTTTCCCCAGCTTTGTTGAAAAATAGAAGCGTCTCGGTACTTTATAAAGTCTGAGAAAAGTTCAACAAAGCAAATGGGGCTCTAATGCGAAACAATCTACTACTCTTTCTACTTCTAAGCGGCACACTCTTCGCGCAAACCAACGTCAAGAAATGTGAAGAAAAGTTCAATGCCTCCATAATCAAAGCTGCCAAAAAAGTCAGCATAATGTACGAGCAAAAGGTCGAAGATGCCGTCGCCTCCGGCAATCAGAACGAAGCCGAACAGTTGATGCGAGACTTGCAGAGTCATAAGCAAAAAGTTCGTGATATTGTCAAAAGTGCTCGCTACAACCCCAAAGATTTACCAGAAACAAAACCAACTCCCGAGACAACAAATTTTGATGGCAATAAAATCATTCAGTTCAAAGACAAGGCACTGGAGAACTTCATACGTGAATACTTAGAATTTGGAGATCGGCCGATAAAAATTTCTGATGTAAGACAGATAGAAGAATTGGAAGTCCCCTCCTATGCTAATGAAACGGTTAAAAACATTTCAGGTTTGAAGTATTTCGCTTCGCTCAAAAAGTTACATTTACGTGGGCAGGAAATTAATAACATTTCTGCTCTCAAAAACTTAAAGAAGCTAAAAGAGGTAGATTTGGCTAATAACAGAATTCTCGATATATCCCCTCTTTCCGAACTGCCTCAATTGATAAATCTATGTCTAGATAATAATAGCATTAGAAGTATAAAAGATTTGAGAAAACTTCCCGAACTAAGTTCACTTTCTGTTATGGGCTGTAAAATTTCTGACTTAACCCCCCTCCAATACATCCCGAAGCTGAGAATATTCCATATTACCGACGTAAACTTTTTTGATATTTCTATTCTAAATAGATGTGAAAACCTTATAGTTTTCAGTGCAGGTCCTTGCAAAAAAATATCTATTAAAAGCTCAGTAAAGCAAGCAGGGAAGCGAATAAAGACTATGTTTCTTTCGGACGTTAAAAGTTTATCTACAGAATTTCTAGAGGAGTTTATCGAGTTGGAAAGATTATCTCTATTCAACTGTAACCTTGAGTCCATAGACTTTTTGAAAAAACACAAAAAAATCACCTACCTATCTCTCAGCAACAATTCACTTAAAGATCTATCTGTTTTAAAAATTATGTATGAAAACGGCTGTTTTCAAAATCCCAAGGGTCGTAATAACATTATTGAATTGGAAGGAAATAAACTTAACCTAAAAGTTGGAACCAAAAATAGAGAAATTGTTGAGTTCTTATTCTTCGAAGGCGTGGAGGTAAAGTTTAGGGAAGGAAATAGATATTAATATGAAAACAATAATCACAGTCTCACTACTAGTACTTACGGCAGGGCTTTTTGCCGACCAAGAGCTTGATGAACTTTGCATAAAGTTTGACAAATATCTTCAGTCTCAATCTAAAAAATTGATTGCTGTGTATGATAAAACCATCAACTCCAAAAAGGCGAGCCCGAAGCTCAAAGCAATCATGTCGGCAAAAAAAGCGCATTTTTCTACAACAATTGAAAACTCCGTCTCAGTAAAATCCCTGCCTGATGACTTTATTATTGAAATATCCGACCCAGTTCTCAAGAAGCGAATTTATGAACAGCTCGACAAAATGGAAGATGAAACGCTTCGCTTAGCAGATGTAAAGAGTGTGGAAAGTCTAAATTTTAAATATGATCAATCAAAAGGAACTGATAAGATAACAAATATTAACTGTTTAAAATATTTTACTTCTTTAAAAGAGCTTAATTTGGGTTGGCAGCAAGTTGAAGATATAAAATCACTATCAAAGCTTAAAGGGCTAGCCAGCCTTGAACTCCCATCAAATAAAATTTCGGACGTGTCCTCATTAAGTGAATTAACTAATTTGGAACTTCTGGATTTAAATTTTAACGATATTTCAGATATCACACCACTTAAAGACTTGCTCAGTCTAGAACAACTTCGTCTAAGCACAAATAAGATTTCTGATTGTTCAGCACTGTCAAAAATGAAGAAACTGACTGACCTACTGCTCTCTGCAAATAATTTATCAACTGTGGCAATCACTCCATTAGAAACACTTACTCAGTTAAAGCGACTAGACATCACACATAATCAGGTTGATGACGTAAAATTAATTAACAAGTTGCCAAATTTAACTTTTTTGAGTTTGGAGTACAATCCTATCGCTAATTTACATGTACTGAATAATTTAGAAAACCTTGTGAATATAAGTTTAGGCGGAGTACCAGAAACAGACTTATCTTTTTTAAAAAATGCAAAAAACTTATGTACTGCTTGGATTAGTAATACAAAATTAATTAATCATGAAAAGTTAGGGGATTACTGCCCTAAACTTTCCTGCTGTCGCTTTTTTAGATGTAAAATAAGTGATATTACTTTCATAGCAAACATTAAGAACCTAGATATGTTACAGCTAAGCCATACAGATATCTCATCTCTTGTTCCGCTAAAATCACTAACTAAAGTAGAAACACTATACTTGAACAGTACTAAAGTTGTCGATATCTCACCTATACTTGAAATGGCAAAGAATGGTTGTTTCAAAGGTCGACCATTTTGGCCAAATGCGATTAACCTTGAGGATAATGGAATCATCTTGACTGAAGGTTCGAAGAATCGAGAAGTTTTGGATGAGTTACTGAAAGTAACCGATAAAATTGCTTGGAAAAAAGGAAACAAATTTTAAGACAATCCTTTTGCCCTTTGCCCAATGCCTTTAAAACAGAAAAACCGCTCAGCCTATTAAACTGAGCGGTTTTTAAATATAGACTGCGAAATCCGCGATTCTGCGTGAGACTAAGAGCTTAGCAGTTCCAAGCGGATTGCAATTAGATCTTTGAACGATGCTTTCAAATCGTTCAACTGCGCGTATACAATCGGTGTCGTAAATAGAATCGCTGATCCGTGCATTGTGCGTTCTTCCTTTACTTCCACGTTGATCGCTTTCAGAGCCGCCTTCACGTCCGCAGACTGTGATTCTGGAACTCGAATGTAGAAGCTTGCTGCATTCTGATCAATCGCCAACGGTGCTACTGGATTAGCAGAAGTTTTGAATGCTGGAACACGTCCGCAACAGTCGTTATCAATATTTTTTGCAATGTCCATAATGTCAGCCACAACCGCGGAAGCCGTCGCCGCACGTCCGGCACCAGGACCGTACATCATTACGTCACCAACTGTGTCGCCGTCAAACCAAACCGCGTTAAACACCTCGTTCACACAGCCAAGCATTGAAGCCGCAGGAATCATGGTCGGCTGAACACAAAGGCTCATACCTTTTTCAGTCTGTTTGATTGTCGCAATCAGTTTGATCCTGTAACCGATTTCAGCGGCAATTGAGACATCTTCCAATGCTACATTGCGAATACCTTCGATGTAGACATTATCAAGTGTGTAGTTTGTGCCAGTTGCCCAAGATGCAAGAATCACCGTTTTGTGAGCCGTATCAAATCCGTCCACGTCAAGTGACGGTTCAGCTTCCGCATAGCCAGCCGCCTGAGCCTGAGGAAGAATCACTTCAAATGGAATCTTTTCGCGTTCCATGCGAGTGAAAATGTAGTTACAGGTTCCGTTAAGGATTCCCATAATTGTGTTGATATTGTTCGAAATCAGACCTTCGCGAAGCGTTTTGATACAAGGAATTCCGCCACCGACACTTGCCTCGTAATAAAGGTCAACGCCATTTGCTTCAGCAGTTTCAAAAAGATCCTTCACGCTTTCTGCAAGCAGTGCTTTGTTCGCAGTTACCACAGATTTTTTATTTTTCAGTGCAGTCTCAATCACAGTTTTCGCAAAAGTCGTACCACCAATAAGTTCAACGACAATATCGATATCATCGCCATTCAGCACTTCGTTAACATCTGTAGTCAGAATCGCTGGATCAACTTCCACACCGCGGTCTGAAGTGATATCCAAATCCGCAATCTTTTTAATCACTGGTTTCACACCAGCGCGTTCTACAAGCACATCAAAATTGTTATAGATATTTTCCACAACTCCGGCACCCACAGTACCAAAGCCGACAATACCAATATTAATTTCTTTCATTTAATTACCTCTCAAACAGTCGTAAACATCTCTCGCGAAAGCCGCCAGAGTCACATCTCTAGCTCCAAGCAGCAAAACTGTATCGCCTGCTTTCGCCTCGTTTTTTATAAAATTCGGAATATCTTCCCGATTCGGCACAAACCGTGCATCTCTTTCGGACTTGCCAATTTCATCAATCAGATCTCTTGCTGAAACCGATTTGTCGGCAGTCCCGCCGGCGTAATAAATTTCCGGCATAACTATCAAATCTTTCTCATTCGTATTCTGTACAAACGAGTCGATAAATTCATTTTTCAAAAATTTAACCGGACCAAAACCGTGCGGTTGCCAAAATACAACCAATCTGTTTTCATCCGTTTTAAGTGCCTGAATCACAGCTCGAATTTTGTCCGGGTTGTGGGCAAAATCGTCAATAACACGAATGCCGTCAATCTCTCCGATAAACTGCATCCGTCGCTCAATTCCCGCATAAGAAGTCAAAGCGCTGGCTGAATCTTCGAGTTTCACACCAAGCAGACTTGCAGTCGCAATCGCGGATAATGCATTTTCCACATTATGAGCACCAAGAACAGGCAGTGTGACGGTAAGTTTATTTATCTGAAATTCAACACCTTGCGATGTTCTTTTTAGGTTTTCGGCGTTGAAATCCGCCTCGGCGTTTTCGATCCCGTAACTGACACTCTTTCCATTCAGCGGCACTTTTGCCACTTCAGGACAGTTGATGTTATAAACTATGTGCTGACAATTGTCGGCAAAGGTGGTGAAAAGTAAGTTCAGTTCTTCCAGTGTTTTATGATCTTTTGAAATGTTATTCAGAATGCCGATAAATGGACGATAATTGACAATTGAACCATCACTCTCGTCCGCCTCAATCACCATCACATCGCTACCACCGCAACGGACATTCCCGTGCATCGTATCAGAATTGAACTGCGGCATCACCGCCCCATTCACCACTGTCGGATCAACTCCGCATTCTGTTAGAATATGACCAACCATCGCTGTGACACTTGATTTTCCACTTGTACCGCCGACCGCTATCCCTTTTGAAGCGTTAAAGAAATCAGCTAGAAGCTGTGAACGATGCAAAATCTGACAGTTTAGCTCTTTCGCCGCCTTTACGTCTGGAATCGATTCTTCCACAGCCGTTGAAACTACAAGAATATCGTTGACAGTTAAGCCGCTTCCATCCTGTGAAAAAAGTTCAATACCCTGACTTTTCAGCTTTTTTACCAGAGCCTGATTGTGACCGCGATCAAATCCACGATCCGAACCTTTCACAGCAAAACC
>DDLT01000239.1 GCA_002340265.1 Lentisphaeria bacterium UBA2565
GATTGGCTTGGCGGGTCGCGGTGGATATTACGACAATTCGGGTGCGTTACGCGATATGCTTCAGAATCACTTGATGCAGCTTGTCGGTTTGGTGGCGATGGAGGCTCCGGCGACGGCTGAGTCGAATTCTATTCGAAATGAGATTTTGAAGGTATTTCAGTCTTTACACCGTATTCATGAAGAGGATGTGCCGGATTGCGTGGTGCGTGGACAGTATATGAGTTCGCAGGTTCAGGGCGAACAGGTGAAGTCGTACCGTGATGAGGATGGTGTAGATCCGGATTCGCGAACTGAGACTTTTGTGGCGATGAAGTTTTTTATTGACAATTGGCGCTGGAGCGGCGTACCGTTTTATATTCGCTCGGGGAAAAGAATGCCGACGCGTGTGACGGAGGTGGTGATTCATTTCAAACCGACGCCGCATCGTATTTTCCGTAAAAAGAGTGTGCTTTCGGATGAAGGAAATCAGTTGATTATTCGAATTCAGCCAGATGAAGGTTTGCTTTTGAAGTACGAAATGAAGATTCCGGGTGCAGGTTTTCAGTCGCAGCGGGTGAATTTGGATTTCCATTATTCAAGTTTGCAACATGATTATATTCCGTTAGCGTACGAGCGTTTGCTTCATGATTGTATGCTTGGAGATTCAACGCTTTTCCAACGCGGAGATGCGGTTGAGGCGAGCTGGCGTTTTGTGGAGCCGATTTTGAGGGCTTGGCAGAATGATGAGGTGCCTCTTCATGGTTATCCGGCGGGAAGCTGGGGACCGAAGGCGGCGGATGAGTTGATGGAGAATGGCGAGAAGAGTTGGCGTTTCCCATGTAAGAATCTGGTTGATGATGGAATGTATTGTGAGCTTTAAGTTGCAGGTTGAAAGGTTGCAGGTTGGCAGGTTGAAAGTTTAAGGTTAGTGATATTATGGATGTGAAAATTTTTGATAATATGGATTCGGTTTGCCGATTTGTAGCGGAACGAATGATTCGTTTGACAGAATCGGGTGAAAAGGTTTCGATTTCGCTTTCCGGTGGAAGTACGCCTAAGCGGTTGTTTAAGATGCTGACCGAGGAGTTTTCTGATGTGAATTGGCAAAATGTTCATTTCTATTGGGGAGATGAGCGTTGTGTTGATGTAGAGAGTTCGGAAAGCAATTACGGTGAGGCGAAGCGATTGTTTTTTGACTTCTGTAATGTGCCGAGCGAAAATATTCATTTTGTTAATGGAAAGGTTGAACCGGAAGTCGCAGCAGAAAGTTACTCTAATGAGATTTCCAAATGTGTTAGCTTTGAGAACGGTTTGCCGGCTTATGATTTGATTATTCTCGGAATGGGAAATGATGGCCATACGGCATCGATTTTCCCGGATCGATCGGACTTGTGGTTTTCTGATAAGATTTGCGAGGTGGCGATTCACCCAGAGTCGGGTCAGAAACGTGTGTCGATTACGGGGCCGGTAATTAATAATGGAAAAGCAGTGCTGTTTCTTTGTACTGGTTCGGGTAAGAAGGATATGGTGGCAACCGTTGTTAATGGTGAGGATTTGTCACTTCCGGCATCGCAGGTGGCGCCTGTCGATGGCGAGTTGATTTGGTGTTTGGATAAAGAGGCGGCTGAATTTATAAGCTGATGGTTGCAGGTTGGCAAGTTGAAGGTTTGAAAGTTGCAGGTTAGCAGGTTTAAGAACATTTTGATGAAATAAATTAAGGAATTGATATAATGGAAAAAGCAGATTTTGCTATTGTCGGTTTGGCGGTGATGGGTGAAAACCTTGCGCTAAATATTGAAAGTCGCGGTTGGACTGTGGGTGTTTATAATAGAACGGTTTCGAAAGTTGATAATTTTATGGCGGGTCGTGGGGCTGATAAGAAGTTTATTGGCGCACGTTCAGTTGAAGAACTTTGTGATTCGCTGAAAACGCCGCGCAAAATCATGTTGATGGTGAAAGCGGGTGCTGCTGTCGATGCGACAATTGAGAGTTTTCTTCCATATCTGGAAGAGGGTGATGTGATTATTGATGGTGGTAATTCTAATTTTAATGACAGTGACCGTAGAACGAAATACCTTGCTGAAAAGGGGGTCTCTTTTGTTGGTTGCGGCGTTTCAGGTGGTGAACTTGGTGCTCTTCGCGGTCCTTCAATGATGCCGGGTGGTAATGAAAAAGCCTGGAATCTGGTGAAAGATATTCTTGGTTCTGCTGCCGCAGTGGCGTATGACGGTGAAAAGTGTGTAACTTGGATCGGTGGTGGTGGTGCCGGACATTTTGTGAAAATGGTTCACAACGGCATCGAATACGGTGATATGCAGGTGATTTGTGAAGCTTATCAGTTGATGCGCGATGTCTGCGGATTTGATGCGGATAAAATGGGCGATGTGTTTACGGATTGGAATTCAGGTGATCTGAAAAGTTATCTGATTGAAATCACGTCGGAAATTCTAAAGTATAAAGATGAAGACGGCGAACCTTTAGTTAATAAAATTGTCGATAGAGCGGGTCAGAAAGGTACTGGTAAGTGGACCGGAATGGCGGCTTTGGATGAAGGTGTTCCGCTAACGCTGATTGCCGAATCTGTGTTTGCGCGTTGCATTTCGGCAAATCGTGACAAGCGTTTGACTGCTTTCGATATTTTTGCAGACTGTGGCGGTGCTCCAGATGTGAAAATTGATGAGTTTGTAAGCGATTTAGAAAAAGCTGTTTTTGCTGCTAAATTGATTTCTTATTCGCAAGGTTTTGATTTGATTAAGTCGATTTCAGATAAAAATGAATGGAATATAAACTATTCGGCAGTGGCAAAGATCTGGCGTGAAGGATGTATTATTCGCTCTGTTTTCCTTGATGAGATTGCGAAGTCATTTGCAAGCGGTGAAGCGGATGAGTCATTGATGTTCTCAAGTTACTATGTGGAAACTCTGAAAAATTCTATTGGTTCTTTGAGAAAGATTGTCTCTTCAGCGGTTTTGACTGGAGTTCCGGTTCCGTCACTTTCATCTGCATTGGCATACTTTGATTCGTTGCGTGAGAAAAGTCTACCGGTGAATTTACTGCAGGCTCAGCGTGACTATTTTGGTGCGCATACTTATGAGCGCCTTGATAAGAATGCGGGTGAATTCTTTCACACTGACTGGACGGGAGAGGGCGGTGATACGGCTTCTTCAACTTACTCAGTTTAAGGAATTGTTATGGAAATCAGAACTCTACAGTATTTTCTAATTTTGGCTGACACACTTCATTTCGGTCGTGCAAGTCAGCGTTGTAACCTGAGCCCTTCGGCGTTGACTCGTATGATTCAGCGCTTGGAGGATGAGGTTGGAGAACGACTGTTTGATCGTGATAATCGAACTGTGACGCTGACGCGTGCGGGTTCGCTTTTGAAAGAGTACGCTCAACAGGCGGTTTTCGGGTGGGAGGATTTTCGTGATATGCTTCGTGATGAAGATGCGGTTCACGGACGAATCTCGCTTTATAGTTCGGTGACTGCTTGTTATACGATTTTGCCTCAACTGTTTGAGAGTTTTCGTAAAAAGTACCCGCATGTGCACATCAATCTGCAGACTGGAGACGCGGCGGATGCACTTTTAAAGGTGATGGAGAATGATGTGGATGTGGCGGTGACGGTGAAACCTGAATATCTGCCTGATAGTTTGGATTTCCTTGAAGTGACCTCAACACCTTTTGTCCTTGCGGTTCCTGCTGAGAGTGAGGTGGAGTGTGTTGAAGATGTCGATTGGAAGTCAACTTCAGTGGTGTTGCCTGATCATGGTTTGGTGAGAAAACGTTTAGATGAGTGGTTTAGGGAAAAAGCAATTGTTCCTGAGGTTTATGGTGAAGTTTCAGGGAACGAGGCGATTCTGGCTATGGTCGGTTTGGGCTGTGGAGTTGGTGTAATCCCGGAGCTGGTTTATGAGAAAAGTCCGCTTAAACATTTGGTGAAGGTGATTGAGTTCGATTCGAAACTTGATGACAGCTCTGTGGGGTTCTGCATTCAGAAGAAGAAACGGGATTTGTCAGTTTTAAAGCTGTTCTGGGAAGATGCCGCAGAGTTGTTTAGCTGATTTTATGGATCAAATTTGAGAGAAAGAGGGCTTTGAAAAAGGCTCTCTTTTTTTTTGATTTTTGAATGAAGATATTGCTCAAATTTAGCTTGCGTTTCCCACTTATTCTGATACTCTTAATGGATGTTGAAAAATGGGACTAATGAACCGATATCGGTTTTTATAAATTTTTTAAGAAAAAATATATGGGGATATTATGAAAAAATTGGGCTTATTTACCGGGGGGTTAATACTACTTTTTGCGTTGCAGCTTACTGCAGAATTAATACCACTCACAGTGGTTAACGGGGATTTTGAAGATCCCGTTGTTACACCATCTTCAGGCGAGACAGAACGCGCGCTCGTTGATCAGGTTGACTATTTCCCTGGTTGGACAATTTCCGATATTAGTAAACAAACCTTTCATTGCACAGATGCGTATGATCCTAGCGCCGACAGCCAATTTATACAGTTGCCGCAGGATAATAACTATCGCATTTACACTAATGTTCTCCAGACTTCAACAAAAACAGGTTACTTTGAACCATCTGTGGATTATGTAGCAGAAGTAGGGGATATTATTACTGTTAAATTTAACCAAAGCGGCACAGATGGGCAAAAGAAAGTGGCGGTTTACTTATTCGCTACAACAATTGGGGATGTGAATAACTATACCGAAATTCTTGCAGCAAACAATTTAGGCTTTGATGGCAAAAAGTTTGGTGAGGGAGTTGTTGTTCATCATATTGTTAAAGAAGGTTCTCCACTCAAGGATAAAAACCTTCGCGTTGCTTTTCGAGGAGTTAATCTTGGTCGAATTGATAATGTTCGAGTCGAAGTAGAGCGTCCTACTGTATCTAATGCAATTATCCCAGCATTGCCGAAAGCGGTAAAGCTTGCTGATAATGGCGATAAGATTACGATTGATTACGGTGATAATTTAAGTGACTTTGAAAATTTGAGTGAAGTGACTTTTGAAATGTGGATTAAAAGGACTGGTTCAGAACAAAATGATACTGGTCTTTTCTTTTCCCGTGACGGTAGTGATACAGCAGGTCTTAGCATAATGTCTAATGGACAACTTCGTCATACATGGAATAATGATTTTTTTAAACAGGGAAGTGGCCTGAATGTTCCAGCAAATGAGTGGGCATATGTTGCAATGACATTGTCTACCACTTCAAATGAAGCTTTCTTATATATGTATAGTGGTTCCACGGGCTGGAAAAAGAAACCTTATACGGGTAACCAATATGCAAAAACTGTATTAGATAAGCTTGTTGTTGGTGCTGATACAGCAAACGGTAAAAGAACTTTTAAAGGTGATATTGCCGAAGCAAGGTTCTGGGGCACAGCTTTGACGGAACAACGACTTAAATTTAACATGTCTAAGGCTAGTCCAGATGTTTTTGGGGTTAAACCATTAATTCATTATAATTTTAATGAATTAACGTCAGCAGGTAATGGTGGTCAAGTTGAAAATCAACTTTCTCAAAAATTTCCGGCAACTATTAACTCTAATAGTGCAGCTCTGACAGATTTTATTAATCGAGGATATAGCCTAAACTTTACTGGTGGTGGTATAAAGCACATTAAAGTTGGTGAGTGGGGATTAGAAACAAAAAATGATTTGAATAGCGCATTAACTGGAGCTGATAAGGATAAATTGACAATTGTTCGTATTACCGATGCCGAGGGAAATGTAGTAGAAGATGGGGACTGGACTGCCGAGTTTTATTTAAAACGCTATAGCGAAGCAACAAGTATCACCAATACGCACCTTACATATAGATATAATGGAATCACAGGTTTGAGATTAAGTACCTTCAAGAACACTCGGAGAGTGGGGTATTCAGTAGCTGGGTCGGATGTTGCCTTTAATAATGCTTTCGCTCCAATGCAGGAATGGGCACATTATGTTTATGTAAGAAAAGGATCTGAAATCGAACTGTTTATAGATGGTGAAAGCTACGGTGTTACAAATGAAGGACGCGATATTACTTTTAGGTCCATTGGTGCTGAAGTAGAAAACTGCCCAGAGATGGAACTTAGAACTGTTCGTTTCTGGAAGCGAGCCTTGCAAACCCCGGCAGAAGCAGAGGCCGCAGCTATAGCTGCAGACTTGCCCCCGGAAGAAGCGGTTTCCGAAATTGAAAGATTTGGTTTGGCTAAAGGCGGATTCACTCTAACTGATGCGGAAGATGATAGCCTAGTTCTTTATTATGATTTTAATCAACTCCCTGGTGGAAAACTCGTTGATTTAAGTGCAAATAACCTTAATGGGTCATTGATTAATTTTGGTGACGAAGCTGCACAAAATGCAGCATTTTTGCCAACTATAGCTGCCAGTGAACAACGAGTTATAGCAACTGCCACATCATCAACGACAGCAACAGTTGAGTGGACTGCAATTCCTGGTGTTTACGAATATTTCGTAGAGTATGACACCTCATCTGACTTTTCAAATCCTACAGTTGTTAAGGTTGAAAATGCAACATCACTTGACTTGAGCTTACTTGTGGCTACAACGACTTACCATGTTCGCGTTAAAAGCCGTACTGCACGAACTGAGGGAAGAGTTGACTATACTGACAGTTTTGGCTCATCTACTCCATTTAAGCTTTCAATGCCTGCGGACGGGCGTCATGTTATAATGAGTGGACAATTACACGATGATGAGTATAAATTGGTGGCTGGTGAGGAAAAGTGGTTCAGGATGACACTTAAGGCTGGAGACGAACAAGCGGTAGACCTTACCGGCACAGCGGAAGTTTCAATTGCATCGGCATCAGACCAACTACCGATAAAGGCAGATGTTAATGATGTTTATGGCTCGGTTAATGGTGAGATTCTTAAAAAAGAAAATAGTCAAGGTAACGATGATCTCGCAGGAGAAGGGTACAAATTCAACGTTGAGTTTGTTAACGGCGTTATGAGCGCTGGTGAGCAAATAACATTATCTCTCAATAATGTAAAAAATAGAAACACTGTAAAACTTACAGTAAAACTTAATGGAAAAGACTATACAAGCTTCAAGCCAGATAGATTTATAGGTTGGGATGAACTTGATATTTCTCCATCTGTGCCAGCGTCTTTATCAGTTGAGACCGAACCTAGTGGAGTTCCAAATACGATTAATGGTGGTGTTTTGACTGTTCAACCATCTCTAAAGGCAACAGATGCCTACGGTAATGTGGCTGTTGGGGAATATACTTGTGTGGCAACTCCACCGGAAGGAAGTGGCTGGCATATAGGCGGTTACAAGGTTTCTGCTGATGCTGATATGGGAACCTTCACTTATGAAAACTTTGCGGTTATTAATGGGAGCAAAAATCTTATTATTGGCAATATTGATGTGAATTTCAGTATTGAAGACAGTTCTGCAACTGCTGTTGATACTATCCAAAATGTCACGCTGGTGCCGTCACTGGATGCTCCAGGAAAATCATACTTGTTCGATGGCGTTGGTTATGTTAATGCGGGCAATGTTGAAGCACTGAATATTGCGAATACATTTACTCTGTCGGCATGGTTTAAAGCTGATGAGTTTGTGAAGAATGCAGCTATCCTACAAAGATACCTTGATAATGATAATAGAATTTTTGTTGGTTTCGGAGATAAAATTGGTGATGTTAAATTCACTATCAGGCATAAGAATAAAAGTATAGAGAAGGCTGTCACAGGTCAATATGAACTGAATGAGTGGGTTCATGTTGCGCTTGAATATGATTCGACTGCGCCGTCACAACAAGTACGGCTTTATGTTAATAATTCGCCTTTCTCTTTTGATTATGCTTTAGGAACTTCTATAGATCTTCAAGATTCGGATTTGCTCATTGGTAAAAATGGTGCGGCGCTGTTTAAGGGAGAAATTGATGAGGTCAAAGTATACACATCTACAAAAAGTATCGCAGATGCTGCCATTGCTGTTGACAAAGGATCTGAAGAGGCCCTTGCACTTTACTATAGATTTGACAGTGGTTTAAATAATTTGTTTGACATGTCAAAAGAGGGTAATCACGGCACACAGGCTGATTGGTCTGGAGTAAGTGAAACCGATTCATTCGCCATGGGCTGCCCTGTTTCTTTGCCTGCAACTGACATAAAAGGTACAGAATTCAACGCAAACTGGGATGCCTCTGTAATTAAAAATCCTAATTCATTTGATATAGAAGTAAGCCAGGATGAGAATTTTGGCTCAACAATTGTGACTAAAACTGCTCTGGGTGAAAAGCGACAAGTCAACATTGATGAAAATTTGCTTGATGGGGAATACTACTATTATAGAACTGTAGCCAATTTCCCAAACAATGAAGAACGCTATTCGTTACCTGTTGCGGTTTTAACGCAAATTACCGATGGTGATGGTGTACCGGTTCCTGCACCGAGAAATTCGCTAATCTTAGATGGCGCTACATTCTGGGAAGTGAAAGAGCAATCAGTTGAATTTATGGACAACTGGACATTACAGACGTGGGTGAAGCCGATGGCTGGTGTGGGCAAAAAGGTGCTCGTTAGCGGAGCTAATGGCTCTATTCTTCTGAGTGATGGAAATGGTAATGTTGCTTTGGATTTTGGAGGAGGAGATGTTAAACCTTTTGCAAAATCGGGAATCCCTGCCGATGAATGGGTTAACCTCACGTTCACATATAACAGTACAGAAGAGAAAGTTGTTCTGTTTGTTAACGGAAGTAAGCGATCCGAGATTGATGTAGCTTTTGCTTTAGAGTTCGCTGAATTGTCATCTGATACTAATGGTTTTGCTGGTGAGATAGATGAGTTTGTAATTTGGGATAAACGCTTAAAGTCTGCGGATGTGAAAGATCAGATGTTTGTAGAGAAGAATACATCTGATGACTTGATTCCATCTATTTATTATAATTTTGATCTTGCAGGTTCTCAGGATACTTTACAAAATATTGGTACTTTAGGTGGCTCTTTGGAACTTGGGGATGGTGGCTCTGTAGTTTTTGTGAGCTCAGAAGCATGGGATAAGCCTATTGCATTCCCGGCTACTGAAATTACTACGACTGGTTTTACTGCAAATTGGCGAGCTGATAAAGCTCGAGGTAAAGTAGATGTTTACATTTCCTCCGTTTGGAATGGTGGAAACCTGCCCGCAGACGCAACTGTTGTAGATGGTGAGTTGGATGGAAATCTTGCCGTTTCAGTTGTTGAAGAGGGGGCTACAAGGTACTATCAAGTGGCATACAAAGGTGCATCTGTACGCTCGAATGTGATTCAAACATTTACCGCGAAACCTATCCCTGGAAATTGTATGCAGTTTAACCGAAGTGAGCAGACTTTTGTTGAACTTGCTGAGACAGATGATCTAAAAGGTTCAAATCTGGAAAACTTCACATTGGAAGCTTGGATATTAACCACAGGTGATGATACAGAGGAATACGTGGGCGTTATTGGTTCTCCATCAATTGACTCAGGAAGTCAATACAGGCCTATTTTGGCTCCGTCTATTTCATTGACCGGAGAGGGAAAGACGCGCGTTCAATATGGATATGGTGTAGATTGGGGTGAAACGTATTTTGCAACTTCTGACAAAATTATTGAGCCGTATGTCTGGACACATTTAGCTGTTACTTTATCCGGTAATAAAACTGACGGCTACAAAAT
This sequence comes from Lentisphaeria bacterium UBA2565, assembly GCA_002340265.1. GTDB lineage: Bacteria > Verrucomicrobiota > Lentisphaeria > UBA2565 > UBA2565 > UBA2565. The sequence goes on from DDLT01000239.1 coordinate 9,654, forward strand.
GACGCTTTATAAAAATGGTGTCGCTGTTGATAGTTTAGACTCAATTGCAAACCCACCTTATGATAGCACTTATGTTAAGTACATCGGTAAAAGAACGAGAAAAACTAAAAAAACAATAAGTCCAACAGGTGGATATAGGAATATTGGTGATGAGGATGATGAAGGCTTTTTTGATGGTCAGATTGATGAGGTCCGCATTTGGAATAGCGCTAGAACACGTAAAGAAATTCTACGCAATTACAATAATGAAATCCAAACTGATTTAGATGGACTTGTCGCATATTACCGTTTTAACAAAAGTGGTGATGCTACAGTCGTTGCAGACTTGACTGGTAGAGGTTCAAATGGAGAGTATAAGAAAGTAATCTATCCGGAAACCTACACACCATGGAAAAAATCATATGCATTGCTAGCTCCAGTTATTAAAGGTGCAACGAATATAGTGAAAAATGATATAACGGGAGAATACAGCTTTACAGCCAATTGGGAAAAAGCTTCAATTGCAGGAAATGCAAAGGATCACTACCAAGCTACCGGCTATTTGTTGTATGTGTCTGAAGACCCATCTTTTGAAACAGCGCTACCAGGTTACGACCCTATGAGAATTGATGATGCTAGAACCTCTCAAGTGGTTACAATTGGTAATATAAATAAAGTTTACTATAAAGTATCAGCAATTAATGATGAGGTAACAATGGCTTCCGGTTATTCTGAAGATATTGCCTCATTAAACTCAGATTCAACATTTGTAATTACCAACAAAATCCCAGCTCCGGGTAATGCTCTTAAGTTTGATGGTGTAGACGATTATATCACAATCGATCAAACTGGAGGTTTAGATGTCGGTGTTGGTGATTTCTCTGTAGATTTTTGGGTTAAGAATGATTTCATAAGAGACGATGAAAATCCACGTTATGTCATTTGTAATAAGGCAGCCGCTAACTCTGGTTCCGGTTGGACAATATCGATGAATGAGCGTGGGGACATCTGTGTGACTACGAGAAAAGGTGATGGAGAAAAGAACGCTAATAGTTCAAGACGAATCGCTGATGGTAACTGGCATCATGTGGCAATAGTCTTCGACCGTGTGAATAATGTTACAGTAACATACATTGATGGTGTTCTAGACAATTCGACATCTTTTGCGAATGAATCTCTATCTGCGACTTTATCAAATGATAACCCTATCACCATCGGTATTGATCCAGAATTCGATAATGGTCGTCGTTTTACGGGTTGGCTTGATGATCTGCGCTTTTGGAGCAAAGCGTTAAACTCGGATGATGTTTTAACAATTAAAAACAATGAGCTATTTTACGCAGACTTGCCAGACGGGCTTGAACTTTACTATCAGTTTGATGAAGAGGGTAGTGAGCCTGCCGCAATTGGTGACCTTACAAGTAATAGACATACTGGTACAATGAATAATTTTGCAGACAATGATTTGGACTTAGTATGGCAGAAATCCGCAGCGATGGGAGCTCCGAATGATGTCGAGGTTACTCAGTTGAAGCCCGATTCCTTCAAAGTTTCTTGGTCAGCTCCTGTAAATGTTCAAGTTGATTCTTATGCCATTGAAATTTCTACGGATGATTTCGAGAACGTAACTGTAGTAGCTGGAGCAGGTCAACTTCCCCCTGCTATCACGAACTATACGGTCACCGGATTGAATGCATCTACCCCTTATTACGTTAGAGTTGTTGCGAAATCTTCTTTCTATAATGAAGGTCGAAGAGAATCTGATGTAGTTGTAAAATCCACCTTGGCAAACTCTCTGCCTGGAGCTGCCTTATCATTTGACGGTATAGATGATTATGCATTAATTAGCCCAAAATTATCCGAACTAACTAACAAATTAACTTTTAGTGCATGGGTTAAAGTTGAGACAGGAACTCTTGCGGCGATGAGTGGTAGGGCAGTGTTGTTTCACACACTTTGCAATCCAGGAGAATCAGGTAGCTACTTTACTGTTTATTTGGAGACAAACGGTAAATTGTCATATCATTGGGACACTGATCAAACTTTAAAATTAAGTGGAAATACGGTTCGCATTGTAGAAGGAGAGTGGAACCATATTGCGGTGACACTTGGTTCATCTCAGGGTGATAATGGTAACAAACAGGGTGGGTTTTATATAACTCCAGTTGGTGTTGAGGAGACCTTATCTAGTTTTGTTACTCACAATAAGTTTGACAAAGACCTCTTTTGTAACCTTTATGGTACAACATACTTGGGAGGTGCTCCTGAGGGAACAGCCATAAGAACTCCTGGAACTTGGTTTAAAGGCTTGCTTGATGAAATTCAGATTCTTTCAAAAACCCTACAACCTGATGAAGTAGAGATCCTAGCTAATTCTTATACAGATGCTAATAACCCGATTGGAGATCAGTTCTTGTACCTGCCGTTTAATGAGAACAGCGGTGACACGATTGGCGACCTCGCAAATGAGCGTTATGCAGAAATTGTGGGTGCTTCGTGGTCGACTGCCGATTACTTGACTGATAACATATTTGTCAAGCCTCCAAAGAGATTGACAGAACGTGGCTTTACTCTACAGTGGGACCCCGTACCAGGAGCCGCAGGTGGTTATAAAGTTAAAATTTATGACCTTGATGGTAACCCAATTACCGCTTTCAAGCTGTATGACCTTGAAGGTAATTTGATTGAGGATGATACCTCTCTTACAGGGACAGAAGCTGTAGTTAGCGACTTGGCTGATTATGGTCAGTATCTGTATGAGGTTGTCGCTTTGAATTCTGAAGGTGAAGAAATTGAATCAAGTAGCTCAGGAAAACAACCCGTGACTACAGGTGTTGAAGAGAAAGAGAATGACGGTAGTTTTAGCTTCACTCCTGGTTATGCAGTTAGACTTGAATCTGGGTCTTCGATTTCCGGAACGAGCACAATCTTCGGTTCTGCTCCTGAAGAGTTTACAGTTGAGTTTTGGTGTAAACCCGAAGAGTTTGTTAAAAGAGATGAAGATAAATATAGTTTATTCATCTCATCAATTGATAGTTCTGGTTCTGATTCTTGGACTGGGTTTACTTTCCATACGGATGCAGTCGCAAATCTTATTACTGGCACAACTTCCGGTAATGACACTGCTCGGATTAACGTGTCTGGTGCTTTTGAATATATTGATGCACTTAAAGATAAGTTTGATCCAAGTGGATCCACGGTAATCGGAAAAGAACCAACTGTTGCTCCTGTATGGCAGCATTTTGCAGTGACATATAATCGTGGAACAATGTCCGTATATAGAGATGGAGAGCTATTTACTTCTAAAACGGGAATTGCTCCATCAGCGCCATGGAATGGACTTATTGTTAAAAACTATGGTGGTGTGATAGATGAGCTACGAGTATGGAGCAAAGAGCTTGCAATTACTGAAATTGAAGATCGTATGCATTCGCTGGTTAGCCCAGATTCTGAATATTTACGGGCGTACTACCGCTTTGACCAGCGTAACTTGAGTAATGGTATCCCTGATTTGACGGGAAATGCTGACCTTACCGATGTTTCAAGCCTTACTCCCGAGGTACGAGCATCGTATGCAATGGTTAAACCTGTTGCTGTTGATGCAAAAATTGATGACGTGGAAAAAATAATCGAAGTCAGTTTTGAGTTGTCAGATGTACAACCTCTCGGTCGTGAACGCGATCCAAATGGCGTTTTCGATAACTTTAAAACGGAATACCGTATTCAGGTGGCAACTAACCAAGATTTTACAACGGATAATGGAAACCTTAAGGTGGATCGCCTTATTGAGTACTTGCCATTAGATCCACCAGCTCCAGGTGAAAAACCGCTTTATGAGGTTGAAGGTGGCCAAGGTGAATATAGGGTGACACTTAATGATGATTCGTTCGACTTTGCGAAGGCCAAGGCTTTTTATATTCGAGTTTTGTCTTCAGATGCTGTCAAGGTCAATTTGAATGATTCAAACGACTCTGAAGCGAATTCATCATTTGAGTTGGGTTCAAGTGCAGCGTCTAACGAGTTGGTGCTTGTTTACGACTCTGGAGAAGTGCCGGGCAACGCTCTGTATTTCCCTGATAACTATCCAGTGAGCGGAAAAGTTGACAACTATCCGGTTTCAGATTTACAGACATCTGACTTTACTGTTGAGCTATGGATGCAGATTGCTGAAGATGACACTGATATGCCAGTGTTGGTTAACAAAAACTTGAGTTTACCACATTCATCGGGTTGGGCTTTGACAACAGTTGCCGGTGTCCCTCAGTTTGAGATTTCAGATGATGTTGAGACGGTAAGCCTGAGTTCAGGTGTATCTATTGCCGATGGTCAATGGCATCACGTTGCTGTTTCGATCAATCGTGACTCTAGCACAGCAAGGTTCTACTTAGATGGACAAGAAGTCGATAGTAACTCAAGCCTTCCGTTAGGTGAGATTGGAAACTCTGATATTTTGGCATTCGGACAGGATATTACCGGACTGTATACTGGACAGTTTAAGGGTGCAGTTGATGAGATACGCATTTGGTCTTCTTCTCGTTCAGCATTATCAATTTCAAATAACATGATTGACACTGTAGGTGTTGATGATGACCTAGTGTCGTATTATCGCTGTGACCTTGATAGTGGTAATGTTCTCGTAGATATTGTCAGCCAGAGAAATGCAAAATTAAGTGGTGAGCTATTCAGATCATGGATCAAGTCTTATGCTATGGGCTGTCCTGTTATAGAAGCTGCGACGGGTATTAAATTTAATAGTTTCAATGCGAATTGGAATGCCGCGAACGTAATAAATCCTGCTGTGGAGTATTCTCTTGAAGTAGCAAATAATCCTCAGTTTGAGGTTGATGGCAAAGGTGAAAATAACGCTGGAGTGATTTATACGGGTGTCGATAACTCAGCCACTGTTGATCAAATTCCTACAGAGTCAGATCCTGAAGCAACAGAGCCGAGAGATCCTGTACAGCTATTTTCTGGTGGTTCATATTTCTACCGCGTTATCGGAGATTACGGGGATGGAGTTGAAAGAACTTCAAAAACATATGCCGTAAGTACGAATGTTGAATACCCGTTTGTACCTAAATATTCTATGGAGATTGACTCTGTTCTTAATGAATATTGTTACATTCCTTCCAAACAGGAATTCGAAAGCCCAGAAGTGACTGTAACCGCATGGTTTAGAGCTAATCGTCCTGAATTAGGAGCATCAGGTTATGGAACATTAGTGTCAAATCGTGATTCAAGTGGTACACGTTATACACTTCATGTTGCAAATGATTTAAGTGAAATTCAAATTTGGAATGGTTCACAAAACCAAATTAATTATGTAGATCTTGAGGCAAATAAGTGGTACCACGTTGCTGCAGTAATGACTGCGACAAAAACCAAGATGTATATTAATGGTGAAGAAGTAGGCTTAACTGTCAGTAATGGAATTCCTAGTCCTTTAGGTTTACCTCTTTATATTGGAACATCAGATGGTGTTAACGGCTCCTTCAAAGGACGTATTGATGAGGTGACAGTTTGGGATCATGCTTTGACGAGAGATGAAATACGTAATTATATAAACCTTGAACTAAATGGTGATGAGTCAGGGCTTGTCGGTTACTATAAATTTGATAATGATGAATTTTTGGATGATGATTCAGATCTGCGTTATATTCCTGATATGAGTCAGAATGCCGGTGATATGAAGCTGGAAAATGCAGTTGTGACAGAGCATGATCAATGGAAGAGCTCTGCAGCTCTGGGTTGTCCTCAGGTTCTTGACCCTGTTAATAATACTGAGAATGCGGTTTATGCGCTTTGGGAAAGACCGTTGACTGTTGATCCCGAGGCTGATTTTTATACTTTAGCCTTCTCAAATAACAACAGCTTTGAATCATTTGGAACTGACTATTTGACGGAGTATTCAAATCTGAACTCAGATGGTATCTATGAAGTTCCTGTGACCAAAATAAGCAACTCGTCTGACGAACGTAATGGTTTGCTGGAAGGAACGACCTACTATTATCAGGTCTTTGCTGAAGTTGCTCCTGGTATTTTACGTTACTCAGAGGTTATGCCTACATCAACACTGTTTAAGGCTCCTGGTAATGCGATTTACTTCGGAGGTGCAGATAACCAGTTTATTGATCTGGGCGTTAGATCGGAGCTGAGCGCAAATAATCTTTCAACATTTACAATTGAAACTTGGGTAAAACCTCGTCGTTATAACGATGCTGGGGACTTGGTTACAGGCACAAATAGTGGAATTGGTGGAATTATCGGAGGAACATTTACTGGTAATGACAATGCAACTGTTCCTGCTTTAGCTGTAGAGGAAACTGACAGTGTTAGATGGGGATTCATTACCAGTAACGATGAGAATGGTGTTCGCACATACCGAGGACCTAATACCCTTGATGAAAATGGTGATCAAGTTTATAAACAGATTCAACTTGTGAATAATCACGGGAATAATGTTTGGGAAAGCACGGACGGAACTCTTTACGAGCAAACTGAGGGTAACCCTGTTGTTCAAAGAGAAGATGACTCATATTACATTGTTGATCAAGGTGATGAAGTTACAGTGACCAGAGTGATGGTTGATGACCTAGGCGATCCTGTCTATAATGGTGTTTTCAATGAGGTTCGCTGGTACCATCTTGCATTTACATTTAATGGATCTGATATGAAACTTTATGTTGATGGTCACTTGGCGGATAGCTTCAGCTTTAATTCAGCCAGACCTAAAGCAAATCAGATTAGATATATTGGTAAGTATAGCCAGTCAGCTGGATACTATGATGGTGAGGTTGACGAGGTTCGTATTTGGCAAAATGCGAAGTCTGAAAGAGAACTGCGAACCAATATCTTTAGACCTATTCCTGAGGAAGAATATAACTATGATGGATCAATCTTGAATATCCCTGATGCAACTGACTTGATAGCGTACTATAAGTTTGACCAGACAGGAGGCTTGGTTACTTATGACGAAGTATCTCGTGAAGATATTGCGCAGCTTTCCGGTTTCGACGATTTGAGTCCGATGACATATTGGATTACTAATGATTCGGATCGTGTGGATAGGACTGATAGTGGATCTTTTGCTTTCAAAACGGTATTTAGTTTTGTTGAAAACTACAATGTCGGTATTATCGAAGATGGTAATAATGATAAACCAATTGCCGTTAGTGGATTGAGGGTAGAGAATGTTACTGAGTTGGCCGATGAGGATGCCGATGAAGACACTGACCAGGATCCGTTTAGGACGGATGGATTCGTCTATTACTCTCAAATAATGTCACCGTATAATGACAGAAAATCTAACACTATGAGTTGGGGGCTGTCAGGACAGAAAGTAAGGTCGACACAGGTTACGGAGCAGAACTGGTATATCCGAGGTGATGGTTTTGATAAAGATGTGACCATTGATTTGACTTTTAATATGCTTGAGATTTCTCCTGAAATGTACGCAGATATATCTGCCAATAAGGACTTCCTTGAGAGATTTGAAGCAACAGTTGAGTATGATTATCAGCTCCTTTGGAATAGCGTTGAAGTTTTGAGTGACGATCTGGTGTACCGTGATGTTACGCCATACTTAACAAATGAGTTTGATTATGATAATGTTGAGAGTCAAGAAAACATTACAAAAGACTATGCAAATATCAGCTTGGGTAAAGATCATGGAACGTTGACTTTACGTCGTATTTTTCTGGATGACGATGGTAGGTATCTCGGTCAAGCTGACAATGATATCATAATGGTTATAGATGCTTTTAATCAAGATAATGAAGTGAAACCTAGAAGGTTTGATCAGGAAAATGCACAGACGGGACTCTTCAGTACAATTACTTTCTCAGAAGTGTATGAGAGAGATGATGTCGTTTATGAATTTATTTCGTATAATAGAACGTATACTCGAAATGACTCAGAGTTCTATGATATTACATTCCGTAATGTTCCTTTGACGACAATTCGTTCTAGCACTGCCTATGATGGTAATTACTTTGGACTTGGTATTAGTACTGACTTGAGTGACTTTATACTTACACCTGCGATGGGACTTGAAGCACATATCACTGTAACTACGATGGGTGCGAAGATTAGCTGGACGGTTGAAGATGAACTTGGTGTGGCTAAGTATCTGGTACAAAAGCGTAATGCTGATGGTACCTGGACAACTATCGAGGTTGTTATAGTGAATTCTAATGGTGAGTACTTCATTATTGATCCTGACTATAAGGAAGGTGATGAGTACCGCATTGTGGCTGTTGATAAATATGGTACTGAACAGGCATTTGCTGTGGGAGAAAGTTCTGACAGTTACTTCATCACACTTGATGAAGGTTGGAACCTGCTTTCTCTTCCTTGTTCAAATGTGGATGCATCTGAGCTAGAAGCTAATATCTCTGGTGGATTCTGGACATGGGAAGATAACGCTTACAAACGTGTGGATAGTTGCCCTGAGAATTTGAATGGTTTCTGGGTTCACAATCCTGGCGACAAAGTAATTGTGGAAGTGACAGGTAAAGCTGTAACTGATGCGACTGTTAACCTTGAAGCCGGCTGGAATATCTACGGGCCGGTTGAGAACTGCGATGTACCGCCTGCTGTGGAGATTGCATACGGTTGGTCATCTGCCAAATATGACGAAGTTGTCAAAGACTACAATGTTATGATGGTGACTCGTGGATACTGGATGTTCAGTCTGACGGACGACACTGTTAAGCTGCAGAATGAACAGAAATAGTTCTCATTGAATAAGTTAAATTCAAAGCCCTTCATTTCGGTGAAGGGCTTTTTTTATTACTGAAAATAATATTTTTGTTTTTTTGTAAAAATGAGGTTGCTGAAATAAGAAATTTTATTAATTTAACGACGCACAAGAAGTGGCGGTTTAGCTCAGTTGGTTAGAGCAGTGGAATCATAATCCAAAGGTCGTAGGTTCGAGTCCCACAACCGCTACCACTTCTTTTTTGCACATCTTTAAAAATGTGGCGGTTTAGCTCAGTTGGTTAGAGCAGTGGAATCATAATCCAAAGGTCGTAGGTTCGAGTCCCACAACCGCTACCATTTTTCCTTTTTTTCAAAAAATCATTACAATTAATTCCTCCTTAAATTAGTTTAAATTTCTTACTAAATTAAGCATGGTGATTTTTGTGAAAAAAGTTCTTCTCTTCTTTTTTGTTTCCCTTTCGATTTCTGCAGCGGACTTGATGCCGTTTTTTACCTATAAGTCTAATGTCTGGACAAAGACTAAAGAACAGATTAAAACCGAAATTATGACTCCTTCTAAATTCAAGTGGGTCGAAGAGTCGGTTTCTGCCAACGCTTTCAGAACGGCATCTTTTGGTGATGTCGAAAGTTACGAAACAATAATCAATTTTGACGGTTATAATCTCAGCCGTTTTACCTTCTCCCTTTACAATCGTGGAGATGCTGCTCAAATCTTCGGTCGCGACTTTTTGGAACTGAAAAGTAAAGTGTCAAAAATGGTTCAGAAACTTGCCGGACGTGTAAAACCAAAAGTCGATAAGCGAAAAATCAAACATACTTATACGGAAACTACTCGTTGGGATAGTCGCTTTAGTACGTTCCTACTTTCCGCTGCCAGAAGTAAGAAACAGAAGATTAACGGTATCACAATTCCCGAACGTTATGAATATCTGAAGCTGACAATTGTCCCGCGTAAAAAATCAGAATCCAAAAAGTCCACTAATTCTAAGGTTAACCCAAAAGAGAAGATTGTCCGTAAGAGAACCGGCGAAGTTGAACTGGTTGGAATTCCGATGATTGATCAAGGGCAGAAAGGTTACTGTGCTGTGGCGACAGTGGAACGTGTGATGCGTTTTTATAATCTAGATGTAGATCAGCATCAACTGGCGCAGCTGGCGAATAGCACGGCGAGCGGCGGAACAAGTTTGGAGTTGATGCATGACATTCTCAAAAAAGTGGGAGTGAAACTTCGAATTAAGATTAAATCTCTTATCGAATTTGATATGCGTGACATTGAAAAAATTGCCCGGAATTATAATAAAGTTGCTAAAAAGAACGACGGCGTCGAACTTGGCGATTTGCGGTCTTACTACAGCTATCGTGACCTTTACTTTGTTTTTAAAGAGAATCGGGACGATTTTGTGCAGTCGATGCAGAAGCACTCAGACTTCAAAAAATTCAGACGTGAAATTCAGAAAAATATTTTAGAAGGTAAGCCTTTATTGTGGTGCTGTTATCTGGGAGTCATTAAAGAGGGCGATATGCCGCAGATGATGGGCGCTCATATGCGACTGATTCAAGGTTATAATTTTTCGAAAAAAGGTGAAGAAACCATAATCTATTCTGATTCATGGGGACAAAAACACGAACGCAAAGTGATGAAGTTGGAAGACGCCTGGGCGATGACTTTTGCAATTTCTGTAATTACAGCGAGATAGTATGAGTTTATTTAATATTGAAGAGTTTGAACAAGTCGACGGTTTTGTCGGCTGGTTGAAGAAGAGTTCTAAATCAACAATCGAATCGGTCGAAACTGATAGCCGTAAAGATTTGTCTGGATCACTGTTTATTCCGATTGTCGGTGAGCGTTTTGATGGTCATGAGTTTATTGAAAAGGCAATCGAATCGGGTGCTTCGGCGATTTGTACGGCAAAAAAACTCTCTGAAGATTTGCTGCAAAATGATGTGACATTTTTTAAAGTGCCTGACACAACCTATTTTTATCAGCAATTAGCAAAATATCATCGATTGAAATTTCCAAACCTAAAAGTGCTGGCAATCACCGGAAGCTGTGGCAAAACCAGTACTAAAGAGATCGCGGCAAGTCTGATTTCGGATGATCCAGAAAAAGTACTCAAAACCATCGGCAACACCAACAATCATATTGGCGTGCCACAAAATCTTTTACGATTGAATGAAAATCACCAATTTGCTGTTTTGGAACTGGGAACCAATCACTTTGGCGAAATTAAAACCTTGACCGATCTCGTTTTACCGAATGCGGCAATGATTACCTGCATCGGTGGTGCGCATTTGGAGCATTTTAAGAGCCGTGACGGCGTCGCGAAAGAGAAGTCGACTATTTTCTCTACTTTACCCAAAGATGCGACCGCAGTTGTCCCTTTGGGTGAATTGAAGTGTGACGCAGTCAGCTCGGCAGTCAAAGTCCTGAACGTGGTCACTTTTTGCGACGCAGATTCGGATGCGGAGTTTTGTGGTGAGGAGTCGAAAGCGATGCTTTCCAAATCGACAGTTCACTTTAGATTTGAGAATCGTAATCTGTCGGTCGACTGGAGTTTATCTGGAAATCATCAAGCAGTGAATGCGGCTGGAGCGATTGCATTGGTCAAAGCCGTGCTTCCTAAGATTACAGATGATGAAATCAAAACACGACTTGCCAAAGTGCAACTTCCCGGATTTCGTGGACAAATCAGCAATATTGACCACATTACATGGATTAATGATGCGTATAACGCCAATTCGGAAAGCACAATCTCCACTCTGAAGTGGTTAGACGCTTTGGACGAATCGGGACGATTTATTGTAATTCTTGGCGATATGTTGGAGCTTGGAGAGGTTTCAGTCGAAGAGCATCAACGCGTTTTACAGTTTCTGAATGAGAATCCGTTCTTCTCAGAGCTGATTCTAGTAGGCCCGGAATATCGTAGAAGTTTTGATCCTTCCACATTTTCCGCGTTAAAACCCCAGTTTTTTGACGATTCAGATTCTGCAAAAGTCGAACTGTTAAAGCTTTTGCAGCCCGGCGACAATGTTTTTCTAAAAGGTTCGCGCGGCATTCACCTAGAAAAGGTTGTTCCCAGCCAATCGTAATAGTTAATACGTGGTGCGTGATGCGTACTGCGTGTTGCGTTGATATCATTGGCGTACCACGCCCAACGCATTGAGCAGATGCAAATCCGTTCGACTTTATCCGTTCTCAGCGTTGAGCAGATGCAAAACTGTTCGACTTTGTCCGTGCCTGCATTGAGCAGAGGCAAAACCGTTCGACTTTGTCCGTGCCTGCATTGAGCAGAGGCAAAACCGTTCGACTTTATCCGTGCTCAGCATTGAGCAGATGCAAATCCGTTCGACTTTATCCGTGCCTGCATTGAGCAGATGCAAATCCGTTCGACTTTATCCGTGCCTGCATTGAGCAGAGGTAAAAAATTTGCGACCCTCTGTTGTCCTCTGCGACAACTCGGTGGAACTCTGCGGTAAAAGCCTAAAAGTCACGCCGAGTCGCTGAGCACGAAGAGGGATTTTTAGTCTCGTAGAGACGACACCTTTGTAGAACTATGAATCAAACATTTCGTTGAGCGCCATAGGTGCGACATCTTTTGAAACCCAGTGTCGCACCTACGGCGCTTATGCGGTTCTTATCTATTTAAATCTACAAAGATATCGCTCCTACGGAGCTGAGCTGTGGCAAACCTCATGTTTTTACAAAAAGGCATCAGTAGAGCCACTTCTTCGAAGTGACACTAACCTCAAACTGTATCATCCATTTCGGAGAAATGGAGTTACTTTCAGCTTTGTCAACAAGCAGCGCTCCTACGGAGCTGTAGATTGCGTGGTAGCCTTCTTTGTGCACCAACTACAAATTAACCAATAAACCGAAATAGTCGACTTTTGTGTACAACACTTTTTTTGTCGTAAGAATTGTAAATAAGGGAAAACGCTATATCATCACTTAGCAAAACGACTTTTGTCAACAAAAATTCAAGAACTGGGGACAAAGACAAAACCGTAAATACCGGACACAAACTCCTAGAAAGGAGTGTCCATTAATAAGTTGTTATACACAAGGAAATTAAAATGAGTTTAGCTCTTTATATAGTTGCTGAAAAAGCAGAACTACAAGATAAAGTTGTGGTTAATGGAAAGTATATAGCAGAAAAGCAGGAAACTTTAGAGGCTCTTGCTAAAGACAATAATGTTGAAATCTTAATGAAATATTATAGTCAATCTAAAAAAGAACTCATTGAGACTCTCAGTGAAGAGTTTGAGCTCACAGAAGAACAAATTGAAGCTTTACCCGAAGCAAGGTGGTTTTCTGCGGAAGTTGGTCTAAAAGTCGTAGAGGATTATAAAAATATTTCTGTCGATAATATCGAATGGATTGGGAAAGATAAAGTTCCTAAAATACTCGAAGACTTAAGCGAATATGAATCTATGTTTAAGCTGTTAAAAGAAAATAATTCTGGCTGGCACTTTGAGTATGACTATTAAAATAAATCTTAACAAATTGTTGGAGGGAAGTCGCTACGCTCGTCGCACAACTCAATCGTTATACTAATAAAATATATATGGATCGAAAAACAGATATAGCTTTGAAATGTGGCAATATTGCTGCAGTTGTTACTGCAATAGCCGATAAAGTTGGCTTTCGTGATAAGCCATCTATTAAATGGGAAGAATTTTTCCAAAGAATTCCTTTATATTTAGTTGTCGGTATTGTTATTTTTCTATTAACTCGAAAAATGGATTTAGAAGGTTAGTCTGGGTAATTCACCTTGGCAGAATAAAAACATAACAAAATAAGGATTGATTCAAGGTCGCGAGGCGACATTTCGGTGTGAAGAAGCCAGCCTCGACAGAACGGACAATTTCTTCTCCCTGATAGCCTGATTGTATCAAGTTCGATATGCTCCGGCTATTTTGTTTTGAACAAGTTGCATTGGTTTCTTCTATAATAATTCGTTTCATTCGATGAATTCGTGGTTTAAAAGCGGTGATGCTCACAGCAGTCCAAAAGAAGTCGTCGAGGGACTCTCCGACCTACTCAAACAACTGTTCATCCATCGTTTAACTATTGTTCAATAATCGCTATGCTATCGTTTTGCAACTGTTTCGTGCCACTGGGAACGCCGAGCTCCTGCTCGGCTATTGCCAAGCAGGAGCTTGGCGCTCCCAAATCACAATCATCCATCTCGTAGTGGTGGACTTACTTCCACCTCATAGCGGTGGATTTACTATCGTTTAACAACTGTTCAACTATCGTTTAGCGATTGTTCAACAACAATGTCGTCGAGGGACTCTCCGACCTACTCAAACAACTGTTTAACTATCGTTTAGCGATTGTTCAACCATCGTTATGCCACCGTTCCACTATTGTTCAACAGCTCTGTTCAGATTATTCGATTGATTAACCGATATTTTCATTTATATTTGCCGACTTTGTAAACAAAACCCAATTTTAAAACCGAATTTTTGCTAACTCTATTGTTCGGAACAAATTAGATAAGAGAGATTTCTATTATGGTTGATGAAAATGTTATGAAGATTCGTCATAGTGCCGCTCATGTGATGGCTGCGGCGGTTCAAAATCTGTACGAAGGTGTTAAATTCGACATCGGTCCGGCTACAGATGACGGATTTTACTACGATTTTGATATGGAGCATCGCCTTTCTGATGCAGATTTGAAGAAGATCGAAAAAGAGATGAAAAACATCATCTTTAAAAAACGTTACCCTTTTGAGTGCGTTGAAATGAGTCGCGAAGAGGCTGAGGCTTATCTGACAGAAAACGGACAGACTTTTAAGCTTGAGCGTTTGGCAGATATTCCTGAAGGAGAGAAAATCACTTTCTACAAATGTGGTGAGTTCATGGATCTTTGCCGTGGACCACACGTGGAGTTTGCAAATCAGATCCCAGCTTTCAAACTTCTTTCTGTTGCCGGTTCTTACTTCAAAGGTGACGAAACTAAACCGATGCTTCAGCGTATCTACGGTACTGCTTTTGAATCGAAAGCGGCTCTTGCTGCTTATACTAAAATGGTTCAGGAAGCGAAAAAACGCGATCACCGTAAAATCGGTAAAGAGATGAACCTTTTCAGTATCGACGAATCTGTCGGTCCAGGTCTTGTGCTTTGGCATCCAAAAGGTGCACGTATACGTACAATTATCGAAGATTTCTGGCGTGATGAGCACTTCAAACGTGGTTACGAATTGGTAAATACGCCGCATATCGGTCTGGCAAATCTTTGGGAGACGTCTGGTCACCTAGATTTCTATAAAGAGGGTATGTACGCGGATATGACTGTGGATGATCGCACTTACTACGCGAAGCCGATGAACTGTCCTTTCCACGTGAAGATTTATCAGGCATCTCCGCACTCTTACCGTGATCTTCCATTGCGAATGGCTGAGCTTGGTACTGTGTACCGTTATGAGAAAAGTGGAACAATGCACGGGCTTTTCCGAGTTCGCGGCTTTACTCAGGATGATGCGCACCTGATTTGTACTCCGGAACAGGTGGAGAATGAGGTTCGTGATTTGATCAAATTCTCTCAGTTCATCTGGGAAACTTTCGGATTTACCGACGTAAAAGCGTATCTTGCAACTCAGCCGGAAAAAGCGGTTGGTGAAAAAGAGCGTTGGGATTTGGCGATCAGCTCATTGATGTCTGCGGTTGAGAAAGAGGGGCTAGAGTGTGAAGTCGACGAAGGCGGCGGTGCGTTCTACGGTCCTAAGATTGACTTGAAAGTGAAAGATGCGCTTGGACGTGAGTGGCAGACTTCTACAATTCAGTTCGACTTTAACCTACCAGAACGTTTCGATATGAACTACGTCGGCGAAGATGGACAGAAACATCGTCCATACATGCTTCACCGTGCGCTTCTTGGTTCTTTCGAGCGTTTCTTTGGAATTATTACAGAGCACTTTGAAGGTAAGTTCCCAATGTGGATTGCACCGGAGCAGGTTCGTATTCTTCCAATTACAAATGATCATATTCCATACTGCGAAGAGATTGCTGAACGTCTGAAGGCGAAAGGCATTCGTTGTACAGTAAACAGCAGAAACGATAAGATTGGTGCGAAGATTCGTACAGGTCGTAATGATCGTCTTCCATACATGCTGATTGTCGGTGACGCGGAAGTGGAAAATAATCAGGCGGCAGTTTTCAAACGTGGCGAAGGTGACCTTGGTCCGATTGCTATGGATGAAATTGTGGCAATGTTTGAAGCTGAAATTAACGAGAAGCGTTAATATCAGTATGACCACCGCAATAAGGTGGATTATCCAGCTTATAGCGCTGGACTTACAAAATATCAAAGGCGGTGAGTTTTCAAACTCATCGCCTTTTTTGTTTCATAACTGATAAACATTCACTTCAGAAAATGACTTTAACTTCCTTGTATAGGTTTGGTAATTTCGCTATCATAAGTAGGCTTTGGTTTTTAAGAGAACCAATATGTTTATAAAAAAAATTGTCAGTCGGACTAATCTTGTCATCTTATAGGAGAAATTGTGAATAATCGAAAATCTTCCTTTGTTTTTATCTTAACCGCATTGTTACTTTCAGGCTTTTTAACTACATGTTTTGTCAGCTATTTTGTGGCTCATGACTCTATTTCGACTCAGCTTTCGGAAAGTACGTTGCCGCTTACAAGTGACAATATCTATTCGGAAATTCAGCAGGATCTCGGTCGACCTATATTTATCTCTTCGTTGATGGCAAATGATACGTTTATGCGCGACTGGGTGATTAACGGTGAGAAAGATTCGGACGCAATGGTTCGCTACCTCAGTGAAATCCAACAGAAGTACAACACGGTCACCAGCTTCTTTATATCCGAGAAAACTCGAAACTATTACCATTCAACCAAAGTCCTCAAAAAGGTGGATGAATCTGATCCGCAGGACGAATGGTATTTCAGAGTCAGGGAGATGCAGCCGGCCTACGAAATTAATGTTGACAAAGATACTGCTGATTTGACATCAATGACCATTTTTATAAATCACAAAGTATATGATTATGACGGTAACTATATCGGTGTCACTGGCGTCGGCCTAAAAATCGACAATGTGAAACTGATGATTAAAGACTATCAGGAGAAATATGGACGATGCGTCTATTTTATTGATCGAATCGGGAATGTAAAACTGTCCTGTTCTGATAGAGAGTCCGGTAAAAATATTGCTGAAATCGAAGGCGTTTCGACACTCAAGACTCGAATCCTCACTTCGCCGAGCAGTTCTTTTGAATATAAAACTGACGGTTTCAGAACGTACCTCAATAGTCGTTTAATTCCTGAGTTCGACTGGTTTTTGATTGTTGAGCAACTTGAAGGTGCATCAAGTTCCCGTATTGCCAAAACGCTTTGGTGGAACCTTCTTATAAGCCTTGTGGTGACCATCACCATAATTGCGGTGGCAAATATGACAATTGGCAGATATCAGCGTAAGCTTGAGGAGATGGCGACAGTCGACAAACTCACAGGAGCAAACAGTCGTCAGGTGTTCGACATTCTGTTTGATCAGGTTTCAAAGCTGTCACATCGAAATGGAGAAAAGCTGTCGCTTATCATGTTTGATTTGGACTATTTTAAATCGATTAACGACAGTTTCGGACATTCTATCGGTGACATCGTGTTGATGGAACTGATCTATGTCGTTAAAAATCATTTGCGCGATACAGATCTGCTTTTCCGTTGGGGTGGCGAAGAGTTTATCGTACTGCTTGAAAAGTCAGACTTAGAAGCAGCACGTGAAGTTGCTGAGAACCTTAGAGAAGCTATCGAACAGCGCGGATTGATGGAATTTGCCGGACGCTTAATTTCTACATCTGCAAGTTTTGGAGTGACCCAGTTTGCAGAAAATGAAACCAAAACCGAGCTGATTATGCGAGCTGACGAAGCGCTTTATCAGGCGAAGCAGAAAGGTCGTAACACGGTGGACGTATTGTAGAGCAGAGATTGACTGTTTTCGATTTTGAGAAAAATATTGATATTTAGATTGTTTTCTTTGTTATCAGGTTGATTATTTTTTACTCTTTGCTTCTTTAAATGGCTGGATTAACTTGTTCAGACTTTGAATTATCGTTTTTCATAAAGTCTGGCATTCTTCTGAATAAACTCACATTAGTGGACGCACGATGAATGTAAAAGCCCAATATCGAATTGTTCTAACCTACATTGCTCTGGGAACGCTCTGGATCTTTTTCTCGGACATTATCGTCGAATTCCTCTTTCAGGACAAAGACACGCTAATGATAGCGCAACACGTCAAAGGCTGGTTCTTCATCATATTTACCGGACTACTTCTTTTCTTGATGATTCGTAAAGACATGAACAAAGTCGTCAAGATGAACACCAAGCTGGTCGAAAGTTACGAACAGACCATCAACGGCTGGGTGCAAGTGATGGATCTACGCCACAAAGAAACCACCGATCACACCAAACGCGTTACAAAGTTAACAGTTAAGTTGGCAAAGCTTTTAGGTGTAAAAAATCATACAGAACTGAAACAGATTGAGTGTGGTGCAACTCTTCATGACATCGGAAAAATTGGAATTAACGACGCTGTTCTTCTGAAACCGGGAAAGTTGAACAAAGAAGAGTGGGCTATTATCAAGACGCATCCTCAAATTGCCTATGAGATTATGCACGATATTGAATTCCTAAAGTCATCAATCGACATCCCATACTGCCACCATGAAAAATGGGATGGTTCCGGTTATCCGCAGGGATTGGAAGGCAATGATATACCGCTTGCAGCCAGAATCTTTGCAGTAATAGATGTATGGGATGCATTAAGTCATCCGCGAGTTTACAAAGACGCTTGGCCGGAAGAGCAGGTTCTTGAATACATTGAAAACGAAAGCGGCAAACACTTCGACCCTAAAATTGTCGAAACCTTTCTGAAGAACTACCGAAAAATCATCAAATCACTGAACTGTTGATACACGTCAAACAATCCGACAGCGAATCCAAGTCATTGAATCTATTATGTTTTGGGAGCGCCAAGCTCCTGCTTGGCAATAGGCCGAGCAAGAGCTCGGCGTTCCCAGAAGGTTGCATAATGAATAGTGAAAAATGAACAGCTTACTTCTAGCTCCTATCCTCTCACTCCTTGCCCTTTCCGCGAGCGTATCTCAGGGACGAAGTCCCGTAACTCAGCACCGCGTAATTCCGCGAACGTAGCGAGCATAACTCAGGAGCTCCAGCGACGTGAACCCGCATAGTGCAATCTCTATTTACTTTTTTCTAAACTGGCTGTACTATTCAACTGCTTTTTACTAAAGCGACAGATACCGTAAATTTTGCTGAACTTTTCTGTGTTGCATTTGAGCTTTTTTACCCGTTTTAAGTCTAACTCTTGATGGAGCTGTTTTATGAAAAAGATCTGTTTGTTATTTGCCTTCCTGTTTATGACTTGTGGAGTCGGAGCTGATGAGATTGCGGCAAAAGTGGCGGAGATTAAAGAGAATCAGTCGAAAACTGAGAACAGTTCTGACAAAAGTTCGAAGGAATCACCGGCTAAACCTCTGCAGAAGGAGATGGTGCTTTTTCATGGAGAAGAGCTCTTTGAGGTGTCAGAGGTTTACTCAATTTCGGCGAAACAGCGTAGCAGAACTGTCACTAGAAGACTTAAGCGGTTTGCAAATTCACCTACATTTCGATCTGATGCACTTTACATGATTGATAATAAGGAGATAAATGCGACAATTATTTTTTCAGGAGAACAGTTTATAACTGCGGTCTGGAGTCAAGATGCACTAAATGAAGAAGATACACGTGTTGAGATAGCAGAAAGGTGGATGGAGAAAATCAGTTGGATTATTGATAAGTATAGAGAGGATCATACTATCGAGTCGATTGTGTCCAGTATAATTTATGCGCTGGTCGCTACAGCTCTCTTTATCGTTCTTGTGATGTTAATCCGTAAATTTTGCAATTGGCAGATGACTTTCTGGGAACGCCGATTAGTCGGACGGAAGTTGCTGGGTGTCGTTGAGAGTGAGTCCGTTGTCACGTTTAATAAGGTTCTTACCAAATATGTACGATTTGCACTTTTGATCTGGCTCTTCATTGTTTATTTGAATTTCGTACTTAGCTTTTTCCCATGGACATTTAATATTTCTGCACAGCTTTATGGGATGCTTTCAACTCCTTTTGTTCGTGGCTATGAGGCATTCATTGGTTACCTTCCGAATATTTTTACTTTGAGTTTTATTCTTGGAATGACTTATTTAATTCTTAAGTTTGTGCACGGTATTTTCCTTAAAATCGAGCAGGGACAGATTCGTATTGAAGGTTTTTATCCAGATTGGGCTCCACAAACCTACATGCTGGTTCGCCTTGTTTTGATTACTTTCGCAGGAGTCGCCGCATTTCCATACCTGCCGGGTTCAGGCTCTCCCGCTTTTAAAGGCATTTCGCTTTTTGTCGGTGTTCTGCTTTCTTTGGGGTCGACATCGGCAGTCAGTAATATCTTTGCCGGACTAGTGATGACTTATATGCGACCGTTCTCAGCCGGAGATTATGTGGAAGTCAATGGTGTAAAAGGTGTGGTGCTTGATCGCCGTACATTCTCCATGCGGATAAAGACGCCTAAAAATGTGATTGTGACTTTGCCTAATTCGCAGGTGGCTGGGAATCATATCATTAATTACAGTCGCCGAGCCCGCAAAGAGGGGGGTTTTCTTCATACATCGGTAACCATTGGTTATGATGTGCCTTGGCGTCTGATTCATGACCTTTTGATTAACGCTGCGATGGAAACTGAAGGTGTTAAACATGACCCAGAACCGTTTGTGCTTCAGTCGAGTCTAGAAGATTTTTACGTGAAATATGAACTTAATGTGGCGAGTGAAACGCCCGAACTATGGCCAAGAATACATTCGACTTTGCATCAGAAAATTCAGGATCTTTTTGCGGAGGCCGATGTGGAAATTATGTCGCCGCATTATCGACATAATCGTACGGGGAATGAGACGACAATCCCTCAGGTAAATAAGGAGCAGTAATGAAAAAATATAAAACACAGGTTTGCTTTGTTTATGAAAAATTGCTTTCAAATGTGATTGCAGTCATGGATGATGAAATAAAACCCGAGAAATTGGTTGTGTGTTGCCCAGATGGATTTACGAATGATACGAAATCAATGAAAGCTTTTTTAGAGAAACACGGTGTTGTCACCGAAGTAGTTGAAATTGGGGACCCGTATGATTTAAAAGCGTTGAAGTTAAAGTTTCTAGATCTTGCGGCGCGATTTGAAAATCCCGAAGATGTGGCGGTAAATCTTTCCGGGGGTAGCAAGATTATGACGATTGCGGCTCAATTGGTTTTCAGAGAGAATGGTTTCGACTGTTTTTATGTGGTGGATGAGAAGGATCAGATTATTATGGTGAAAGATAATGAACCTGAACCGTTTGAAATTCAGGATAAGTTGAAGATTGAA